>CAZKJB010000284.1:0-5489 GCA_964552975.1 uncultured Occallatibacter sp.
AACAGGCCGAGCACCAACGTGAAGACATTCAAATAGAACCAAAGATCTCTATGGTCCGGATGGGGACGGAACGCAAGACCAATGGCCACGATAAGAGTAACGAGCACAACCACCGCGAGCTGGCCGACAGCTTTCTCCCGGTCGGTTCGCTCGGAGAGCTTGTCGTATTGCCGGCGCAGCCATTCCATCGCGGCAAGTATAGCGCGGCAGTTGCGTCGGTGGGCGTTCTAATCGCGGCGAATCAAGGCGCGGGACTGACGGACTCAGCGTGGGCGAGAACGACGGCGGAGTGCGCGGCGGCCTGATCGTAATAGCGGACGAAGCGCTGCGGCTCGTCGTCTTTATAGGGCGCGAGATTGTGGGCCCAGCGGAAGCCCACGGGCTGATAGACGAGCTCAGCAGATACGCGGAACGGGCCGGCGGCGCGGTTGGTGGGTACGGCGTAGTGCGTGGTGCTGGAGCCGGCGGTGAAGTCGGGGTCGGTGGCGGCTTCTCCGCGGACGGCGATGTCGGCGGGGGCGGCGCTCTTATCGAAGCCCGCGGGAAGGATGCGGTTGTCTTTCAGATACTGCGTTGCAGAGAGAAGGCCAGTGGTGACGTGACCCTGCGTGTCGCCGAGGATGGGCTCGAATATCTGGACCTGGCCGGGCGCGTTGATGTGCGTGTAGTGCGGGGAGAACTTTGCGGGGTCGGCGTCGTTGGCGTTGCCTGCGATGGAGCCATCGGGGTTGAGCTTGCCGGACTCGAAGACGATGTGGCCGTCGGCGGCGGTGACGATGACGTGAAGCCAGGCACGGCGCGAGGGGAAGGCTGTGGGTAGCTTGTGGCCGGTGAGGTTTTCCACGCGGACAGAAAAGGAAAGCGTACCGGCGCCTGGTTGGGGAGGGCTGAGTTGAGCGGGGCCGAGAATGATGCGCGCGGACTGCGACTGCAGAAACGAGGTGGCGCGTGCGGAGGCGTCCGCAAGTTCAGAAGGCTCGGCGGCGACAGCGAGCTCGTCGTGGTGCGCGCTGAGCATGCCGTCCATAAGGAAGTTGGCGCCGGTGAAAGTGTGCTGGCGGACGCCTTGGCGCGGCTGGCCGAGAAGCGAGGAGACTTCGACAGCTTCGGTGACTTCTGGCATGTGGCACTGCTGGCAGGTTTGCTTGTCGCGATAGCTGCTCTGCTGCCACTCGAGAAAAGTCATTTGCTCGGGAAGGCGGCCGATCTCGCTGCCGCCGGGGCCGCGGGCGGTGGTGTAGAGCGTGTGGCAACTGCCGCAGAGTGCAGCGTCGCGGATGTGGGCGGACTGCGTGGGCGCGTATCCGGCAGCTGAAATATGCACCGGCGTTACGGTAGCGGCGTCGGGTTCGAACGGCCCGAAGACAGGGCGGGGCTGAATGTCGTGGGGGGCGACGGCGAAGTTGCCGTTGAACGTTCCGGGGGTACCGAGGCCTGCGGCTTGAATCTGATGGCAGACAGTGCAGGAGATTCCGTCGGCCGCGGCGGCGTCTTCATCGTGGCCGGCATTGAGCGGCAGGCGCTTGAAAACGGCGGTGGGGTGGTTCTGTGCCTTGTCCTGCAAGTATTGCAGCGGCATGTGGCAACTGGCGCAGTCGGTCTGTATGGCGGCGCTTGAATCGGGGTGGTCGATGGCTTCGCGGCGCACACTGCCTTGCCAGTAGGGGTCGCGAGCGGAGTTGGCCATGATGCTCGAGCGCCACTCGTTGCCGAGAGAGACGTCCTGCCCTTTGGGCGTTTTGAGATCGTTGTGGCAGGTGAGGCAGGGCTGGGCGGGGCGGAAATCGTCTGCGGGGTCGTACGAAGCGTTGGACTGCGCGGGGGCGGCATGCTGCGCGAAGAGGACGAGAATCGCCAGCGAGGCGCATGAAGACAATCGGAGGCCGCACTTCATCTTGATCTCTCCGAAATCAAACGCGGCAAGCGGGAAAGCTCTGGCACGGTTCAAGTTTAGAACAGGAACCAAGGAGCGGTGGACCCGGCGGAAAAAAGCGCGGACGGTTGTTTTTGCGCCTCCGGTTTGATTTGGCGGGGCAAATTCACGGTTTCTGGGTCTTGACTTAAGAAGCAGTTTAGATATATCGTAAGATATATCTTGATAGATCGGAGAAAACACAATGTTTGAGAATTTTCGAGAAATGCACGGCGGACACTGCAACGGGGAGGGCCGGCACAAGCACCGCCGCGGCTGGTGGAGCGACCGAAAGGAGCGTTGGGGCGGCCTAGAGCACGGGTTTGGCGCAGGCGGGCGCGAACGCTTTTTCGATAACGGCCATTTGCGGCTGGTGATCCTGCAATTGATCGCAGAGAAGCCCAGCTACGGGTACGAAATCATGAAGGCGATTGAGGAGCGGCTGGCGGGAGGCTACGCGCCAAGTCCCGGAGTGGTTTACCCGACGCTGACGCTGCTGGAGGAAGAGGGATTCGCGACCGTGGCGTCGACCGACGGAAACAAGAGGCTGTATGCGGCTACGGAGCAAGGGAAAGAGTATTTGAAGGCGAATCGCGTAGTTCTGAAAGCGATATTCGGGCGGATGGAGGAAGCGGGAAAGGCATTCGGGCGCGGGCGCTCGCCGCAGATCATGCGAGCGCTGATGAATCTGAAATTTGCGCTGAAGATGCGCATGAAGCGGGGCGATTTGACCGCGGAGCAGATGAGCAAGATCTCAGAGGCGATTGACACTGCCGCACGAACGGTTGACGAGGTGTGACGGAGGTGACCGCGATGGCAGAAGGGATGCAAGCTCGAAGCGACGCGCCGGACGATCGTCTCTCACTTGCGGCAAGAAACGAGGGATTGCAGACATTGGTCGGCGAATTGCTGCGGACCAACGAAGAGCTTCGGCTGAAGGTGGCTCGGCTCGAGCAGAGGATGGAGCGCACGACGCGCTCTCTCGAAAAAGCGTCGGCCATCTATGGGCTGCTGATGCCATGAATGCCGGACCTTATACTGAGAGACGGCATGAACAAGTTTCTACCGATAGAGGAACAACTCGATCTGATCGAGAAGGGTGCGGCGGAGATTATCCGCGTTGCGGACCTGCGCGAGCGTCTTGAGGAAAGCCGCGAAACCGGACGCCCGCTGCGGGTGAAAGCGGGCTTTGATCCGACGGCGCCTGACCTGCACCTGGGCCACACCGTGCTGATGCGCAAACTGCGGCATTTTCAGCAGCTCGGGCACACGGTCATTTTTCTCATCGGCGACTCGACCGCGCTGATCGGCGACCCCACGGGGCGCAATGTTACGCGAAAGCCGCTGACGCGCGAGGAGATTGACCTGAACGCCGAGACTTATAAGCAGCAAGTCTTCAGGATTCTCGACGAGCGCGCGACTGAAGTGCGTTACAACTCCGAGTGGCTGGACAAGCTTGGATACGCCGGCCTGATCGGCCTCTCCGCAAAGGTCACGCTCTCGCAGATGCTCGATCGCAAGGAATTTCTCACCCGCTTCCGTGCGGAGCAGGACATCAGTCTTCATGAGCTTCTGTATCCGCTTGCACAGGGCTACGACTCCGTCGCCCTGAACAGCGACGTTGAACTCGGCGGCACGGACCAGAAGTTCAATCTCCTGATGGGCCGGGAGCTGCAGCGCGACTACGGGCAGAAACCGCAGATCGTGCTGATGACGCCGATCCTTGAGGGTCTGGATGGCGTTCAGAAGATGTCGAAATCGCTGGGCAACGCGATCGGGATCAACGAGCCGGCGAGCGAGATGTACGGAAAACTGATGAGCATCAGCGATGAGCTGATGTGGAAGTATTGGGTGTTGCTGACGGACCTGAAGCAATCGGAGATTGAGGCGTTGAAGGAAGATGTTGTTGCGGGGCGCGCACACCCGATGGAAGTAAAGAAGCGATTGGCGCGGACGATTGTGGCAGGGTTCCACGGTGAGGCGACAGCAGCGAGCGCCGATGAGAACTGGGCCAAGATGTTTCAGCAGAAGGGCGAGAGCGAGAACCTGGAAGAAGTATCCGTAGCATTCGCCGATGTGGCGGGACCGGAGGGAGCGAAACAGATCCGGTTGCCGAAACTGCTGGTGGCGATGGGCCTTGCGACGAGCGGCGCCGAAGCGAATCGCAAGATTGCGGAGAAAGCCGTGAAGGTAGAAGGGGAGACGGTAGAGAGTCTCCTGATTTCGATCGCAATTCCGGCGCGACTGGTGGTGCGATTGGGGAAAAGGGCAAAGATCGCTGTGATTGCGTAGCGGCGACGTCTTCGTGCAAAGCGGAGTTGCGAGAGGAAGTTCTTGATGGAACGGCGGAAGTTTCTGCTGCAGGCCGGTGGGGCGGTTGCAACCGCGGTGTTGCCGAATCCGGGCGTGGCGCAAACGCCGAGCGGCGCTCGAGCTGAATTGACACTGCGCGAGGATCCTGGGGCAGTTCCGATCCCGATTGGCTATACAGGATTAAGTTACGAGCTGGCGCAACTGACCGATCCCAATTTCTTCTCTGCTGCAAACGTAGATCTTGTGGCGCATTGCAAGCTGCTGAGCCCGCATGGGGTGTTGCGCATCGGCGGCAACACGAGCGAGTTTTCGTGGCTGCGGATCGACGCGTCGACACGAGAGCCGAAATTGCACGTTCCCCCGGGAAACCCGGATGCAAACTGGATGCCGCACAGGCTGTTTGCAATTGAGCCTAAAGCTCTCGACACGCTGGCCGGATTCCTGGAGGCGACGGGATGGCGCGTGATTTTTGGATTGAATCTGGGGAACAGCTCACCCGAGCGTGCGGCGGAAGAGGCGGTGCTGGTTGCGAGCAAGATTGGCGACCGGCTGGAGTTTTTTCAGATTGGCAACGAGCCGGATTTTTATCACGACGCTAATAATGGAACGCGTCCGCCGGACTGGGGATTTGCTGATTACCTGGCGGATTGGACGGCATTCGCCACGGTGATCGGCAAGCGCCTGCCGGGCGCACGATTTGGCGGACCGGATGTGGGCGCATCATCGGATTGGGTGACGCGGTTCGGAGAGCAGGCGCCTGAAGCAGTGAGCAAAAGCCTTGTTGCGATGACAGGACATTATTACGCCGAGGGTCCGCCAAACGATCCACGCGTGACGACTGAGCGGCTGCTGGCGGGAAACCCAAAGATCGCCGCGGAGATGGAACGGATTGAAGCGGTGGCGCGGGCGCACGGGCGCGTTTATCGAATGACGGAAGGCAACTCCTGCTACCGCGGCGGGAAGCCCGGGATGAGCGACGCTTTCGCGGCCGCGCTGTGGGCTGGCGACTACATGCTGGAACTGGCAAGCATGGGTTGCGCAGGGGTGAATCTGCACGGCGGAAGCAGCGCATTTTTGACCGCAGGCCTGGGCGACCACACGCCGGGAATGAATGTTGCGAAGACGCCGCAGAAAAAACGCAGCGGATTTTACACGCCGATTTCGACGGAGCCCGGCTCGGCGGTGAAGGCGCCTCCGATTTTCTATGGAATGATGATGGCCAACCAGCTCGCCGGCGGCACACCGCTCCGCGTGGATGGAATGC
>CAZKJB010000285.1:0-5422 GCA_964552975.1 uncultured Occallatibacter sp.
CGGATTGTGGACAACGGGCCGGGGATTCCCGACGGCGTGCGCGAACGAATCTTCGATCCGTTTTTTACGACGAAGCCGATGGGGCAGGGCACCGGGCTGGGGCTGGATATTGTGAGCCGGCTGGTGAAGCACAACGATGGCGAGATCACGGTAGAGTCGCGGCCGGGACGGACGGAGTTCTGCGTGATGCTGCCATTGGCGGATAGCGGCGACCCCGGAGCGGCGCAATGAACAAGCCGGTGCTGATGATTGTGGATGACGATCCGCAGGTGCTCGCGGCGGTGCGGCGTGATCTGCGTTCGCGGTACCGCGAGAATTACACGGTGATCAGCGCGGCATCGGGGCAGGAGGCGCTGGACACTGCCCGCGAACTGAAGAGCCGCGGCGATGCGCTGGCGATGGTGATCAGCGATCAACGCATGCCGGGGATGCTGGGGAGTGAGGTACTGGCGAAGTCGCGCGAGGTGTATCCGCTGGCTCGGCGCGTACTGCTGACGGCGTACTCGGATATTGAGGCGGCGATCAGGGCGATCAACGAGGCGCATCTCGATCATTATCTGTCGAAGCCTTGGGATCCGCCGGAGGAACGGCTGTTTCCAGTGGTCGATGATTTGCTGGACGCGTGGCAGGCCGAGTCACTGCCCGAGGCAAAGGGACTGCGGCTGGTGGGGCACCAATGGTCGCCGCAATCGCACGCGATCAAGGATTTTCTGGCGAGCAATCTGATTCCGTATCGCTGGCTGGAGGTCTCGCGGGATCCGGAGGCGCGCACTCTGCTGGATGCGGCCGGAGTTGGCGAAAGTGAGCTGCCGGGGCTGTTCTTCGATGATGGAACTCCCGTGTTGCGCAACCCCGAGCCGCGGCAAGTTGCAGAACGGCTGGGCAAGTCGCTTTCGGCGGTGTTTGATGTGTACGACCTGGTGATTGTGGGCGCCGGCCCGGCTGGGCTGGGGGCGGCGGTTTACGGCGCGTCTGAGGGCTTGCGGACATTGATGCTGGACCGGCACGCACCGGGCGGCCAGGCGGGCTCGAGCTCGCGCATTGAAAATTATCTTGGATTTCCGACCGGCGTGAGCGGAAGCGAATTGACGCGGCGGGCGCTGATGCAGGCGCAGCGGCTGGGCGCGGAGTTTCTCGCTCCACTGGAAGTGGCATCCGTGACGATCGACGGCGGATACAAGCGATTGAAATTTGCCGATGGCCGCGAAGTGGTGACGCGCGCAATGCTGGCGACGACGGGAATGTTTTACCGCGAACATCCCGCGCCCGGCATTCAGGAGCACACGGGCGCGGGGGTATATTACGGGGCCGCGACAACAGAGGCTTCAGCATTCCGAGACAAATGCGTGCTCGTGGTGGGGGGAGGAAACTCCGCCGGCCAGGGTGCGATGCACCTGGCACGCTACGCGCGAGAGGTGCAGATTGTGGTGCGGCGCGATAGCCTGCGCGAGACCATGTCGCAGTACCTGATTGAGCAGATCGAGAAGACACCAAACATCCGGCTGCGGCCGCGGACGGAAGTTGCCCGGGTTGAGGGCGAGGGACATGTGGAGCGGGTTACGCTGGAGTCGCTCGACGATGGATCGCTTCAGGTGGAAAATGTCGATGCGCTTTTTGTGTTTATCGGCACGCGCCCGCGCAGTGAATGGTTGCCGGCCGAGGTGCTCCGCGATGCCAAGGGATTTGTGCTGACGGGCCGCGATGTGATGGCGGCGGAGGGCTTCGCACGCATCTGGAAGGAACAGCGGGACCCGCTGCCACTCGAGACGAGCGTACCGGGACTGTTTGCGGCGGGCGACCTTCGCGCCGGCGCGATGAATCGCGTAGCGTCCGCTGTGGGCGAGGGATCGATGGTGGTGCGATTGGCGCACGATTACCTGGCGCTGACCTGAGCCTGACGGAATTTCAACAACAATGGGGACGAGCGGACATCGGGCTTGATATGCGGCATCCCGAGCTAGTGCGGGCGGCCTGGAAGCACAAAGTGCTCGGCACAGCGCGGCTCGTAGGAGTCACCGGACATTTTGACGGGGCTGTCGAACGGCGCAGGCTTGCCTTCGATGAGCCGCTGCGAATAGAGAGCGCGCGCACCGCAGTTGCAGTAGGCCATGCACTCCGTGATGCTGCCGCCGTAGGCATTCACCAGCCAAGTCAGGTTCAGCATTTCTCCAAAAGGCATGGCGCGGAAGTCGAGATCGAGGCCGGCGACAAGAACGTCATGGCCCGCGTCAAGCAAGTGCTTGGTGAAGAGGAAGAGCTCATCGACGAATTGACCTTCGTCAATGGCGATGCACTCCACGCGCTTGCCAATCTCAACTTCCTTGTCGCAAATGGCCTGCAGCACTTCCCACGGGTTGCTGGACTTGAACTCGATGGCGCTCATTTTGCCGCCTCCGTTGGGGTTGCGGCTCTCGACAACACCGGGGCCGCCCTTGGTGTCGTCGCTGGGCTTGAGGACCAGGACAAATTGTTTGGCGTATTGGCGGCGCATGTCGGCGCGGCGCAAAAGTTCAGCGGTCTTGTTGCTCCGCATCGGTCCCATCATGAGTTCGAGCTTGCCTTGCACGTGCATGTCTCCCGGCTATGAAGAAAGAAATAAAAAATAAAGCCGGGCATGAAAAACACCGGCTTTGCTTTCGGTTTCTCATCATAACGCGGCAGGGTAGGAGGCGTTTTGCGGAGCTAGCGGCTGATGCGCATTGCAGCGTCGACCGTCACTTTCATCACGCCGCAACTGTCAAAGAAGCGGACGAGATCGGCGGAGAGAGGCTGCGGGGCTGACTGGACGGAAGGGACAACCGGGCGCGGCGCGGAGGTCATGCGCATGACACCGCCGCCCTGGGCATCGAGGATGAGCGTTGTGAGCTTGCGGGCAATGGGGAGCGGAAAACTTTCCGCAACGAAAACGAGTTTGCCGCGCGTAGTGATGACGACCGGGCCTTCGGCCGTGGAGTAAACCTGTTCCACTGTTCCGTCGCCGGCAGGAGAAGCGCCAGGTGAAGCAACCGGCTTGAGGTTGGAATACTTGCGTCCGAGGCTATCGGAGTAGAGCTTGGCGAAGACCTGCGCAGAGTCGGCGTTCTTCCAGACCGATAGATAAAAGAGGCCGAGAGACTTTGTGCTGGCCTGTTCGGCAGGAGTGGTGGCGCTACGCAATTGGCCTGCCCAGTAGAGACCACCATCCCAGGCCGGAGTCAGATCGCGCGCCGCGTTGTCGCCGCCGAACAGCTCCGCGAGAATGTGCACGTCGAGCTGGCCCATCTGGCCGATGTCGTAAGCCTCGTAGAGCGGATCGACAAGGGGATGAATGTCGGGCAGGAGAGGAATGGCGGGGATGTGCTTTCGCTCGTACTCGCGAGGGTTGATGATCTCCCAGCTCGAGGTCGGCGGACGGTCGAGCGCGCCGGGAAAGGCGGCGGATTGGCCCTGATCCATCCAAACATCCTGCTCGAAGCTGAGGCCTTCGCGATAGGGAAAGAGCATGGACTCGGAAAGAAGAAGGGGTGCGCGCGCCATCACAGGCGAATCCTCAGTTGTCGCCATTTGATTCCTAACCATATCGAGCACTTCAGGATCTTTGACGAGGCTCTTGCCCATTGGCTTCAAGATGTAGTCCATCATCACGGCGGTAGCCTGGCCCTCCGCGACGGCGTCGCGGGCAGTATCCATCTCGTCTTTGGCAAGGTGGTCCTGATCGCCTGCCGCGTCGTGCGAAACGTCATTCGGAGTCTGGTCGTCCCACTTTTCCAGGTCGGAGTGCTGGTCCTGCAGGGCGTGTGTCAGCTCGTGCGCAAGCACCGGCTTCTGCTCATCCACCTGCACCCAGTCGAGCATGTTGACAGTTTTGGTTTTGGAATCGTAGTAGGCCTCAATCTGCTCCTTGAGCAGTGCCAGCAGGAAGGGCTTGAGCTCGAAATCGCGGTCAATCATGCCGAATTTCTTGAGGACAATTTCGTCACGCTCCAGGCGCTTGGCGCCTTCGTCTTCGTTGAACTTTTCTTCCAGATAGGATTCGACGGCGGTCCGCGTAGTGAGTTGACGCTTGACGGTGCTTTTAATGGGCAGGCCCGTATCCTGTGAGGAAAACTTGAGGAGCTCGTCGACGAGCGCGAAGAGCTGTTGGGCTTGCTCGGGCGTGATGTGCGTGGCGGCCTTAGAGCCCTGACTGCCATTTGACTGGCCGGAGTTCGCCGTGCCCGAGGGGGGATTTGGCGCGGTTTGCAGTGCGGATTGCTGTGCCGCGGCTGCCGTTGCGATTGCCAGGCAGAGCATCAGGGCGCAGGTACCCGCGCGCCTCGTCCGTTTCTCCCTTTCGTACCGCTCGTTCATCCATTCCCCCTGCAGATTTTGACTCAATTCCAGGTTTCAGAGGCCTGGATTCGGGCTTGTCACTTCAAGGCTATAATCAGGATGCGGTTCTGTGCCAAGTTTTACTGGAAATCCCGATCCGAACCGCGGAAAAAGATCCCATGGCTGAGATAGATCTTGCCGCAAACCTGCAGACGACTGCAGTGGCCTCGATGATTGAATCCGCACGCATAGCCCATGAGCTCGCGGACTACCGGGGAGCTTTGACCCCCCGTGAGTTGGACGCGCCAGAGGCAGAAACAGCGGCGCTCGCCCAGGGAGCCGCGATCCACGACTTGGGCTGGATGCGTCGCGTAAGTGTCCGTGGAGGCGACCGTTTCCGCTGGCTGAGCGGGATGGTGACTAACACCGTCAACGATCTTTTTCCCAACGCCGGTGCATGGAACCTGGTGCTGAATGCACAGGGCCGTATCCAGGGTGACTTGACCGTCTGGCGGGAAGGTGAAGAGATGTCGCCCCAGCGGCGAAACCCGGCGAGCGGCGACCCCAAGAAAATTGTCGGGAGCCAGGACCGGCTTCTGGGAACTCCGTTTGCCGGTGAGTCAGGGTTGGAGCTCGAAATTGCCGCGGACCAGACGGAGAAATTGCTCGCTCACCTGAATCGTTTCATCATCATGGACGATGTCGAGCTGGTTCCGCTGGGTGACGAGCAAGTGGGCGAAGCGGGGTCAGAAACTGCCATTGGCCTGACAGGGCCGCTGGCCGACGAAGTGCTTGAGCGCGTGGGCCTGCCGGTAATTGCAAGCCCCATGGCAGGAACCAGCGTTGAGTGGAATGGCTGGCAATTGAGAATTCTGCGCGTCTACGGCGCGCTGGCAACGCACTACGAATTCTGGCTGCCTTCAGCGGGGCTGACCAAACTGTGGTCGTGCCTGCGCACGGGCGGGGCCTTGCCGGTTGGCTGCGAGAGACTGGAGGCTTTCAGGATTGCGGAAGGGATTCCGGTGTACGGCGTCGACATGGTGGAGCGAGATTTGCCGCAGGAAACCGCGCAGATGCGGGCGCTGCATTTCAGCAAGGGCTGCTACCTGGGCCAGGAGATTGTGGAGCGCAT
>CAZKJB010000286.1:0-5411 GCA_964552975.1 uncultured Occallatibacter sp.
CAGCCCAATCTGTGAGCGAAAGCAGCATCACGGACGCCGAATGGCTCACCAAGTTCTGGAGCCATGCAATGACTTGACCAGAATTCAGTTGGCTTGCGAATGGAATCTGCTTGAGCTTGAACAGCAGGACAGGGATGCGGGCGGGCATTTCGCCGTTGAGAGACTGCAAATCGCGGATGACGGGGGGAAGGGCGAGAAACCCAAAAGCCGTGAGCGCGGCGGCCACTGTCAACAGCAGAAAAAGAATGGCAGCCGAACCATGGAACGGCCTCCAGCGGCCGATGCGAAGCCGCGATGTGGCACTCACCACGGGCGTGAGCACAACGGCAAAGAGCGCAGAGACGTAAAGCAATACCAGCTCGCCGCGGACAATCCACGCGACATACGCTGCCAAGACCAATGCGAATGTAAACACGATGTAGCCGCGAACGCTGCGCTGGTCTTTCCGGGTGATCGTCATTCGAGGCGTTCCTTACACGAAGAATCAGTCTGAGCAAGTGAGGGAGTCAGCGAGTTAGCGAGTCAGCAAAGCACCGCGAGCGAATCTAAAATGGCGCGTTGCTGCACGCTCCATCCTACCCCTTGGATACCGGCATGGTTCTGCGGTCTTGCTGATTTCTCCGGCTATCACGGCTCGCCGACTCGCCGATTTGTCCAAACGAGCTACTGATCGCCGCTCAGGATTGAGCCAACAATTCCGCCCAGGAGCCCTCCGCCGACGGCTGCTGCCGGCGTGGTTGCGCGCCCATCGACGCGCGGCAGATATTCGCTGATCTGGTGCGCGAGGCGCGAGATGGGCAGCGTCTGCAGCCAAACCGAGCCAGGGCCGACCATCTGAGCGAGAAAGATTCCGTCGCCGCCGAAGATCATGTTCTTGATGCCCGGAACGGTAGTGATGGTGAAGCCGACAGACGATTGAAATGCGCCTACATGGCCCGGATGCACGCGGAGTACCTCGCCGGGCTGGAGATCTTTTTTGATGAGCTCACCTGAAAGCTCAAGCCATGCCGTTCCCACTCCGCTCAACTTTTGCAACAGGAACCCATCGCCGCCAAAGATGCCGGCGCCGAGCGACTGCTGGAAGCCCAGCGTAATGGTTACCTGGTCGGTGGCGCAGAGGAAGCCGTGCCGATGCACCAGGTATTCAGGACCCTGCCCGAGTTCGACCGGCACGATATGTCCGGGAACCTTGGCGGCAAAGGAGACTGCTCCGGGATATTGGAATGCCCGGTATTCAGTCATGAAGATGCTTGCGCCAGCAACAGCGCGCTTGAGAACGCCGAAGATTCCACCCCCGCCGCCCATCTGGGTGTGGGTGGTCATCTGGATGGAGGCGGTCATCCACGAGAGCTCTCCGCTCTCGGAGAACACACTCTCATTGGGGTCGAGCTGCACTTCCAAAACGGGCATGGTGGTGCCCAGAATCCGGGTTTGCATAAGTGAACCCTCCTGTCAGGTGACAGTGTAACTGCCTCGAGCGCGCGCGGAACTGCGAATATCTGTGAAATTGCGGGGTTTCACTCGCGCATGGCGCATCGAGCCGGGGGCCCAGAATGTGGCTGGCTACTGCTTGTCTCGATGCGCAATCACGTAATCCTTGATGCGTTCATAGACGTCTGCAGGGAGGACGCCGCGGTCGAGCAGATCCTGTTTTGTGCGATAGGGGCGAAAGCGCACGATCCGCCCGGCCCAGGATGGCGTCATTCCCGGCACCTTCAACAGTTCTGGGACACCGACGTGGTTGATATCGATGCGATCTTCGGGCGGCGGAATCGATTTGGTTTTCGCGACGGCTTGAGGCGCGGCAGACTGTGCGGACCCCTGAGGTGTGAGCGCACTGCATGCCAGGCAGAATGCCGCTAAGAATGCTAATTCCTTGAGATGGCTGCCGATGCGCACCGTCCTATTCTCCGCCTCTGGTCCAGACCAGGCAAGACGAAGCCGGCGGATTGCGGTTTTCAGCGACCTGCTGCGACAATGAAGCCATGGCACCCTCCCCTGCCATCACCGCAACCGACGGCTCCTCTGGCGCGCGCCTTTTTGGCAAGCCAAGACTCATTGTGCTCTGCACCCTAGTTGTGCTGCTGGTCCTTTGCATCGTTTTTTCATGGACGACACGCGGCGCAATGGCGCTTTTCAAAACCAATCGCGGCGCGCCGAGTGAAGGCGCTCAGCAGTCCCTGGTGGATCTGCAGCCCTGGCAGACTGCGCAAGCTCTGGCGCCACTGGCGGTATCCGCCGAAGAAAATGAATATGCGCGCGATGTGGAGCGCCTGGCCGACCATGAAGTGGATCAGGCGTTTGCCGCAGCACTGCGCCAGGCTCGCCTGGAGACGCAGCGCCGCACCCTGACGGGAGACGCGCTGGCCCTCTCTCAGAAGGTGACCCAGCTGGAGCAACTGAAACAGCAGGACCAGGCGCTGGTAGACAGCCTGACGGCTCAGGGCGGCAAATCTCAAGGCGCCGCCGGCAATGGCGCGCAGGGAGCGCCGTCCAGCGACGATCTTGAAGTTGCCAAAGCGCAACTGGGACTCGACAGTGACGAACTTGCCGATGCGCAGCAGGACCTGGCGCGCGCCTCGGGCGACCACAGCACGGAAATCCAGGAAGAGCTTGCTGCGCACGAAGCCTCAATGCGCAAGTACGACAGTGCGGCTCAGGATGGCGGGCAAATTGCGGTGCTCTCGGCGGCGCAGAATGGAACGCTGGCGTCGAGGCTAAGTGCCTGGTTCAGCCAAAGCAAACGCCAGGGGCTCATTGATCAGGCACTGCAAGGGGCGCAGAACGACGTGCGCAGCCTGACCGCGGAGCACAACACGCTTGAGACGACTGCCAATACGGCCGCGTCAGCAGGGGCTGCACCCGATCGGGCGACGCAACTAGTCAACCTGAAAAATCGCAGCATCATGCGCCAGATTCTGAGTATCGACGACGATCGAATTCAAACCGAGCAACAGCTGGCAAGCGTCTACGGCAAGTGGGAAGCCCAAGTGAAGCTTCAGCACCAGATTCTGCTGCACCTGATTTTGCAGTCGCTGATTGTCATTCTTTTTATCCTGGTTGGAATGATCTTGTGCGACGCGTTAGTGCGGCGTTTCCTGGCTCATCCGTCGATCGAGCGCAGGCGGATGCGCACATTGCGCAACATTCTGGGGATAAGCATTCAGGCGATCGGGATCGTGCTGATCCTGCTGGTGATCTTCGGGTCGCCGCAGGAGACGCCGACCATCCTGGGCCTTACGACAGCCGCGCTCACCATCGCGCTCCAGGATTACATTCTCGCGTTTCTCGGCTGGTTTGTCCTGATGGGCAAAAACGGGATTCACGTCGGCGACTGGGTCGAGATCAACGGCGTGAACGGCGAAGTGAGTGAAGTGGGGCTGATTACAACGACGCTGCTTGAAACCGGAGGGCTCGTCGACCAGGGACACCCGACCGGACGCCGCATCTCGTTCATGAACGGCTTTGCGATCCGGGGGCAATACTTCAACTTCTCGACGGCCGGGCAATGGATGTGGGACGAAATCGTGGTGAGCGTGCCTGCGTCCGTCGACATCCACAGCGTGATGGAGCAAATTGAGAAAGCGGTGCTTGAGGAGACGCAGGAGAATTCGCAGCTGGCGGAGCAGGAGTGGAAGCGAGGAGCACAGGAAGAAGGCCTGGGCCGTTACAGCTCGGCTGCGGTGGTGAATCTGCGGCCCTCAGGTTCCGGTATTGACCTGCATATACGCTACGTGATCTCGGCTTTGAAGCGCTTCGATTTACGCAATCGGCTCTACCAGCGCGTCTTCGATCTGCTTCATGAACCGGCTGCGGCGGCGAAATAGTCGTACTTGGAATCCGTAGATAACGTTCGCGATCAAAACGGAGATCAGGCCCCATCCGTAATGCACTGGTCGAAGTGCGCGAGTACATGCGGCCACGCATCCTCGTGACGTTTCTTCGATTCTTCATCGGGGAATCCGGCGTGCTTGAGGCAGAGCAGGGTGCCGTGGGCCTGGGGAAACAGTTCGACAGTCACTTGGGTCTCTACGCCTTTGGTGGCCGAAGTGACCCAGGTCAACTCAACAAGCTTCGATGGCGTCAGGCGAAGAAAGCGGCCATAGTGCGGGTGGCGCTGGCCCTGGAACTCGGTTTCGAAGAAGAAGGCCGTATCGACGCGAGGTTGCATCAGGACGGAACCGGGCACGGCAAACCAGCGATCGAATTCCTGGGTCCACGCGCGGAAGATGGTTTCGGGCCGGGCCTGCATCGCGCGTTCGATGGCCAGGGAAAACGGACGCGCGGAAAAGTCGGTCATGGACATAGGATCTCCCAAGGCACTACAGATACAATTTGACACCAAAAGGCGTTTCCCGTAGCTTGGAAAGAGATGCAAAGCCTCCGCCATCACGGCCATCACCATCATCATGGGACAACCATGCCGGCGGATTGCCATGGCCTGAGATAAACGGCCAGAGATCAGAAAGAAATTGAGAGCCCGCCGGCGAATGACGCTGGTGGGCTTTTTCATGTTCGCGCGAAAATTCAAATGAAGCAGGAACGCAAATGAGCGACGCTAAGACTATCGACTTCGAAAAGATGGACGGCCTTGTACCGGGGATCGTGCAGGATGCGCGCACGGGCGAGGTTTTGATGCTGGGCTTTCTGAATCGAACCAGCTACGAGAAAACGCGGGAGACCGGGTTTGTAACCTTCTGGAGCCGCACGCGCCAGAAGCTGTGGATGAAGGGCGAAACCAGCGGCAACCGGCTGAAGATTGTTTCGGCCGCGACTGACTGCGACAACGACACGCTGCTGTTTCGCGTGGAGGTGGAGGGTGACGGGCTGGTGTGCCACGAGGGCACGGTGAGTTGCTTCACGCGGCCTGTGGAGATTCCACCCCAACCGAGAGTCGGGGACCCCGGGGTTGGCGCACAGGCGGAGGTGAGCCGTGGCTAACAAACTTCGACTGGGCATTCCCAAAGGCAGTTTGCAGGATGCGACGATCGCCCTGTTCAAGCGGGCTGGATGGAACATTTACGCCGACGGCCGCTCGTATTTTCCATCGATAGATGACGGCGATATCGAGTGCATGCTGATTCGCGCGCAGGAGATGGCGCGCTACGTGGACCACGGCGTTCTGGACGCGGGACTGACCGGCATTGACTGGGTTGAAGAGAGCGGGCTGGATGTGGTGAGCGTGACGACGTTGACCTATGCCAAGCAGAGCCGGCGCAAAGTTCGCTGGGTGCTGGCAGTTCCCGAAGGAAGCGGATACGAGAGGGCCGAAGACCTGGAGGGCAAGATTATTGCGACGGAATTAGTGGAAACAAGCAAGCGCTATTTCGCGGCAAAGGGCGTAAACGTGAAGGTCGAGTTCAGCTGGGGCGCGACGGAAGTGAAGCCGCCGATGCTGGCCGACGCCATTG
>CAZKJB010000287.1:0-5379 GCA_964552975.1 uncultured Occallatibacter sp.
CCAGCGAAGCGGCCGTGGAGCTGGAACGCGCGACGGCGCGCGAGCGCAGCAACACAGAGCGCGTGACTGAATTAGAAGCACGAATTGCCGCAGCCGGCGCGGAGCTCGAACAGACGCGCACGCAAATGGCTGGCATCGAAGAAGAACGCGCGCAGCAGCGCAGTTTTCTTGAGACGGCCGCCGGTGAGGCGCACGAGTTCCGCCAGATGGTGGAAGCGCGCCAGCACGAAGCGCGCAATGCGGCGGAAGAAGTCTATAACGCGGAACGTGAGCTCGAAGCGAGCCGCCGCCATGCAATGCATTTGCTCACTCTGGCCGGCAACGCTCGCAACTACACGGTGCAAGGCGAAGAAAGCCTGGCTGCTCTGGAGCGCGAATCGGAACGGCTTGCGGCGGAGACGGGTCAGGCGCGTAACGAGCAGGAACGTCTTGGCGTGGACAGCGCTGAAGCGCGGCTGCGATTCGACTCGGCCAACGCAACACTGCAACGGCTGGAGCAGGAGATTGGCGCGTTGCGCGAGAGCCAGCAATCGAAGCGTACAGAGGAGAATACGCGGCGAGCCGAAGCCAACCAACTGCGCAGCCACCACGCAGCGGCTGCCGGGCGGCGCGACTCCCTGTTGGCGCTCATTCGAAACCACGGCTACGCCACCGATACGGTGCGGCGCCTGCTCAAGCCCGGAGCGCTGGGGCCCGCGGTGGCGCCGGTGGGTACTCTGGCCGATTTCGTTGAGGTCAGCGGAGAATATGAAGGCGTAGTCGACGAATTTCTGCGCGAAGAGCTGAACTACGTCGTGGTCGAAAGCTGGGGCGCCGCGGAAGAGGGCGTCCGGCTTCTAAAGACAAGCGACGGCCGCGCCACTTTCTTGATTCATTCCGATGCGCAAGGAGAGCTCTTTGCATCGAGTGAAGAGTTGGTGACCGAGTCCGGCCTGACGCCCTTGCGCGAGGCGATCAAGGTGCTGAATGGCTTTGGACACTCGATCGAAGGCATTCTCCCCAAGTTGCGCAACAGTTACTTGGCCGAGAATGCTGTGGAAGCTCAGCGGCTGGCATTGCGTTACGCGCACGCCTATTTCCTCACGCCCGAGGGCGAATGCTTCCATCGCTCGACGGTGACCGGCGGCAAGCCGGCCAGTGAGGGCCCGCTCGCGCTGAAACGCGAATTGCGCGAAAGCGAAGGCCGGTTGGCGACCTTGGAAACAGGCTTGGCGCAAGCGGAAACAGAAGCAGCGGCTCTGACGCGGGCGATCGAAGAACTGACGGCCCAACTTGAAGCGCGCGGGGAAGAGCGGCACCAGGCTGAGAGCGAAGCCGCCAACCTGGGTGCTGCGCTCAAGCAGATGGAGGCCGAGGCGCAGCGCATCGAGCGGCGCTTGCAGGAGTGGGACGCGCAAGCCGCACGCAACAAGGATGCCAGCGAGGTGAAGCGGCAGTCGATTGCGGAAAAGCGCGACGAGGCCGCAAGACTCGAGGCCGAACACGCGCAAGCCGAGAGCGGCCTCGATGCGAAGCAGGCCGAGTTGGAGGTTTCGCGCCAGAAACGCGAGGTATTGCAGCAGGAAGCGGCGCAGATGACCGCGGAGCTTGCTGGACTCGAGGAGCGGCGGCGCGGCGCTGAGGCTGCATTCCAGCGCATCGACCGGCTCCATGCAGATCTCGACCGGCGCGTGCAGGCAATCGAACAGCACCGTGTGGCGGCGACGGCAGAGCGGGAACAGCGCACTCGTGAGAATGCCGAGCTTGTGGAACGACAGAAGGAGCTGGCGGAAACGCGGACCGCGAACCTTGCGGCGGCACAGTCAATCGCGGAACAGGCACAGGCATTGCGCCGTCAATTGGCCGAGCTTGAATCCCAGCTCAAGAGCGGACGCGCGGCGCTTGACCAGCTGCGCGAAGATCGCGCCGGGTTATCAAGCGGATTGGCCAAGTTGCACTCCGATCTGGAGCATCTCGAAGCCAGCTGCCTTGCCGAGGTGAACGTTGAGGCCCACGTTCTGCGTGCCGATGCTGAGCTTTCCCGTCTCGCCGGTGATGAACTGGCCGCGGAGGAAGAAACCTGTCGTGGGTTGCGCCAGCGCATCGAACAGATGGGCCCGGTGAACATGATGGCGCTGGACGAATACAAGGAGACCGCGGAGCGCCACGCATTCCTTGAAGCGCAACGTCAGGATCTGATCGAGTCGATCGAGAACACGCAGGAAACCATCAAGGAGATCGACCAGATCTCGCATACCAAGTTCGAAGAGGCGTTCAAACAAATCAACGAGAACTTCGGGCGGGTTTTTGCGCGCCTGTTCCACGGCGGCCAAGCCTTTCTGCGGCTCAGCGACGAAGAGAATCAAGCGGAGAGCGGGCTCGATATCGTGGTGTCGCCTCCAGGCAAGAAATTGCAGAATGTGCTTCTGCTCTCCGGCGGCGAAAAAGCGCTGGCGGCGCTGGCGCTGTTGGTCGGGGTCTTCCAGTTCCGGCCCAGCCCATTCTGCGTGCTTGACGAGGTGGACGCGGCGCTGGACGAAACCAACGTGGGCCGCTTCGCTGACCTGCTTAGCTCCCTGAGCCAGGACACGCAGTTCCTGATCGTCACGCACTCCAAGCGCATGATGCAGGCCGCCGACATGATCTATGGCGTCACCATGCAAGAACCTGGCGTATCCAAGATCGTAAGCGTGCGGTTGGGACAGCGTGCGGCGGAGCGGGCAACAGCGTAAAACGCACACGCTGCATTGTGTCGGCCTGCCGCCCTCTCAGCCGGTCATCATTCGGTTAATTGACCTGAACGGCCCGCTTGCAATGATCGCTTGAAGAGGATGCTAATCGCGCTGCGCGCACATTAGCGTGACCAAACTCCCGATCACGATTCCGACAGCGAAAACGATGCCGGCTGCTTGCAGGGGATTCTTCTTGATCGCATAGCGCGCATCGTGAACCTTATCTTCAGCGAATTCTCTTCCTTGCTTGGCGGCCTTGAGCGCCGACTGAACGCCGTCTTCAACGGCTTCGGTGACAACCGATTTGATCCGGGACATTTCGCGAAGAACCTCATCGACCGTCGCGGGTTTTTCGAGTAATTCTGCCATTTCTGACTCCTTCATCCGGTAGTAGGTGAGTTGTCTGCCGAACAGAGCATTCGCCGGCTTCTTCCTATTCTATCTGATGTACATGTGTCTTCCCCTGTTGCATGGCTGCGGCGAGGGAGGGGGAACCTGGGGGCATGGAGGAGTGCGAACCCGGATGTGAAGCTGACTTCTCGCCGAGGACCGAACATTCGAGGAATCAGCCGCATCCGGGGCGGCCTGTGTTTTTATTGAAAGAAGTTGTTCTTGGGCACCGCTGCAACTGGAAGACAGGAAGCTTTGATGCAGAAAGCAAGGCTGGAAGCATTCAGTGACGGTGTGCTGGCCATCATCATCACCATCATGGTGCTTGAGCTGCACGTACCACACGGCGGAGACCTCGCGGCTTTGCAGCCGCTTGCACCCGTTTTCCTCAGCTACGTATTGAGCTTCGTCTTTGTGGGCATTTACTGGAACAATCATCACCACATGCTGCAGGCCGTACGGCGAATCTCAGGTGGCGCACTGTGGGCTAATCTGCATTTGCTGTTCTGGCTGTCATTGCTGCCCGTAGTCACCGGCTGGATGGGCGTGAACAACTTCAGTGCACTGCCCACGGCTCTCTACGGCGTCATCCTATTGATGTCGGGAGTTGCATACTCAATCCTCTGCCGGGTCCTGATGGCGGCAGAGGGTACAGATTCCCTGTTGGCAAAGGCGATCGGCAGAGATCGCAAAGGGAGACTTTCGCTGGTGGTCTATTCGCTCGCAATCCCAATCGCATTCTGGAATCGCTGGGTTTCGCAAGCTGCCTACGTGCTGGTTGCTCTCATGTGGCTCGTACCCGACCGCCGGATCGAGAGGCTCTTTGCCGGCAAGACCGGGCAAGAAGATTGACCCCAGGAAAATGACAGAAGAAAAGGCCCTTCGCGACCGGATGCATCCGGCGCCGCCGCGTTCAGGTTCCTCCGGCAGCTTCGATGCCTCCAAACACGATCTCTTTGAGTGGCCCGAGCCGTCGCTGTCATCGGGATTCCGCGCAAAAAAAAATCGCCTCCGAAGGATCACGTCGCTTCGGAGGCGCTTGTAGATCTAACCTATAACACAAGATAAAGACGGGGACCAGTAGCCGGCACTGGAGGTCGGTAGCACGCGGCTACTGGTGATCCCTGCACTAAACGAAGCTAGCCGCGGCTTCCCCTTTCCACAGCAACCTCGTGTCGCCCGGCTCAAAGAAGGCTTTCGTACCCGCCCCCCGAACCATGTTGACAATCGAAGTTTCTCCTATGTCGAGAGACCGGTCCGTGACGGCCGTCACAGGGGTTTGTGCCAAACCCAAACTGCAGTTTGTTCCGTTTTCTGCGTCCGAATTCCCTCCTCCTCCACTGCTTTCGGTCCCCGCTCTACCCGGTCTCTTTGGCCGCTGTACTGCAATTGACAAAGCCATTCCGCCGCTCGACAATCGGAGATTCAACTCCCTCCAAGGAAGTCATTCCGTGACAGCATTGCTGACGACGAATCTGGGTACTACCCCGCTTGTGGGGCGCGGCAAGGTGCGCGATCTGTATGCGGTCGACGGAGCGTTGCTCCTGGTTGCCACTGACCGCATCTCGGCCTTCGATCACGTGCTGGGCACCGGAATTCCCGGCAAAGGTAAGATCCTGACGCAGATTTCTTTGTTCTGGTTTGACTTGCTCAAAGATCTGGTTCCGAATCATCTCATCTCGGCGAAGGTAAGCGAATTCCCTGCCGCACTGCAACCCTACTCTGACCAGCTCGAAGGTCGCTCGATGCTGGTGAAGCGCGCAGAGATGTTCCCGGTGGAGTGCGTGGCGCGCGGTTACTTGGCCGGATCGGGCTGGGCGGAATATCAAAGTTCGAAAACTGTCTGCGGGATCGCGCTTCCCGCCGGGCTGCTTGACGGATCGCGTTTGCCTGAGCCGCTGTTCACGCCCGCAACCAAGAGCCAGGATGGCGCGCATGACGAGAACATTTCGTATGCGGCCGTCGCGTCGCATGTGGGAGTGACTCACGCTGCCGAGTTGCGCCGCTTGACTCTTGCTCTCTATCATCGAGCCGCTGCGCACGCGCAGTCGTGCGGGCTCATCTTGGCCGACACAAAATTTGAGTTTGGGAAAACCACTGAAGGAGTTATCCTTGCCGATGAGGTCCTAACGCCGGACTCTTCGCGTTTCTGGGATGCAAAGACATGGAAGCCCGGAGGCGCACAGCCGTCGTTTGATAAGCAATTTGTGCGTAACTATCTTGAAGAGATCCACTGGAACAAGCAGGCGCCGGCTCCGGGTTTGCCGAGCGAAGTGGT
>CAZKJB010000288.1:0-5368 GCA_964552975.1 uncultured Occallatibacter sp.
CGGCGGAAAATTGCCGCCCCATAAAAATTAACCTTGCCCAGTTCCGGCAAGGCCAGGGAGATGGAAGACCCGCTTGCAGAAAGCCTGCAAAGCTGTCTCCGGCTAAAGTATAGCACCGGTGAATTTGACGCGCGCGGATGGCAATCGGGTAGCGGGGGTAACGACTGCGGTAACTTTTCTGGCCCTGGAGCGCTTAAGGGATCGCAATAAAAAGGGTTGTGGGAGCCGTCGGGAGAGCGCCTCTGGATAGCCCCTCGTTGCAGTTGCGCGGGGCGCGGGGGTTCGCCATGGCTCCGGCTGGGTCGCGTGCCTGCTGCCCAGGCATTTACAATGGCGTCTATGTGTCAGAGGGTGAATGGCCGCCTGGCGATATCGGAAATTATGACTTCAAGACTTCTTCGCACTTTCGCGGCGTTCGTGTCAGGCACGGTGCTGCTCGCAGGTATGACCCTGGCTCAGACCCCGGCGAACGAACCGGAGAGCCCCTACGGCGGAACGACAGTTGAGGACATTATTGCCCGCGTCAACGACCAGATCATCACCAAATCGGACTACGACAGGGCACTGACCGAGCTGGACCAGGAGGCCCGGCAGCATGGCGAAACGATGCAGGAGATGGCCGCGGCGCACAAGGATCTACTGCGCAACCTGATCGACCAGCAGCTGTGGCTTTCAAAAGGGAAAGAACTGAACATCACCGGTGAGACAGAGCTGACCAAGCGGCTGGACGATATCCGCAAGCAATACAACCTGGAATCGCTCGAGGATCTGGAAAAAGCCGCCAAGGAGCAGGGAGTTTCATTCGAAGACTTCAAGGCAAATATCCGCAACCAGATCGTTACGCAACAGGTGATGCGGCAGGAGGTAGGCGAGCGCCTGCAGTTCACGCCCGGCGAAGTGGAGCGGTACTACGACCAGCACAAGCAAGATTACATGCAGCCTGAAAGCGAACGGTTGAGCGAGATTCTGATATCGACGGGCCAGGGCGGAACCGACGATGCGGCGAAGGCGGCCGCGGCGAAAGCGAAAGCTGACGACATCGAGGCAAGGCTGCACGCGGGCGGCGACTTTGCGCAGTTGGCAAAGAGCTTCAGCGACGGATCAACCGCGGCATCGGGCGGCGATCTTGGCCAGTACAAGCGCGGCCAGGGCCAGCTACCCAAAGTACTTGAAGACAAAACGTTCGTGCTGCAGACGGGCCAATACACCGATCCGATCCTAACGCGGCAAGGCTACATCATCCTTAAGGTGGCGCAACACACTCCGGGCGGCCCAAGGCCCTTCAAGGATGTGCAGGAAGACGTTGAACAGGCGTATTACATGAGCCGGATGGAGCCGGCGATTCGCGAGTATCTGAACACAATGCGCAATGAGGCCGCCATCTTTATCAAGGCGGGATATACAGACAGCGGAGCGACGGAGGCCGAGTTGCATCCGAGTATTTCGTTCAGCGCGTATGTGCCGCCGGCACCGAAGAAGAAGGCGAAGGTCGAGCGTACTCGCTTCCGCGAGAGCACGCATACGTTCCGGCAGAAATCGGGGGCGCCAGCGCCGGCAGCGGATACGCCAGCGGCTCCGCCAGAACAGGCCGCTGCTGCCGCGCCTGCGAAGAAGGGGAATGGCGCCGCACCTGCCAGCGAGAAACCCGGCAAGCGAGAGAAGATCCGCTATGGACAGGCGCCGCGAGAGACGTTGCCCACAGCGACGACGAACACTGCCACTGAGAACGCCGGCGCACTGCCCGAAACGGCGTCGAACGCTGACCAGCCAGCGAACCCGCTGGAGCCTACCGCGCCAGACAAGAAGACGCGATTCAGCGATCGAGCCAAGGAGCAGAAGAAGTTGAAGCCGACTGGAGCTCTGGGCGATGCGACGACGCCGGCGCCACCGGATGCGGCCGAGGTTGCCGACCAGCAGACGCAGTCGGCTCCTCTGGGGTTGCCGGGCGCCACAATGACGAAAAAGAAAAAGACCGCCACAACGGCCGCCGAGAAGACGCGCCTGAGCAACAAGAAGAAGACTCCAGCCGACACGACACCGCAAGCGACCCAGCAGCCGACGCCGATTCCGCCAGTGCCGGGAGCGCCGGCACCGGCTCCGCAGCAATAGCGGCAATTCAAACGCCGAATCAATCAAGCGGGCCCGGGATCAAGATCCCGGGCCCGCGGTGTTTTGGGGCTGCCGCCGAGATGCGGTCTTGGCGCTCCGAGTCAATTGCGTTAATCTTCGGGCAGAATGAAAGACATCTATATCGCCGATCTGGCGGCCTTCGACGAGGGGAGACCCTTCGACAGTTTCTTCCTTGTTCTGGCCAAGCAGCAACGAACAACCAAGACAAACAAGCCGTATCTGAACCTGACTCTCGGCGACAAGACCGGGCAGATCGAAGGAAGGGTATGGGATCCGGGTGATCCGCGTATCGCCAAGGAATTTGAGCGCGGCGACATCGTGAAGGTGCGCGGGTGTTTCTCACGCTTTGAGGATCGCGCACAGGTGAAGGTCGACCAGCTACGCAAGGCGCTGAATGGCGAAGCGGACAAGAAGGATATGCTTCCGGCCACGACCAAGGATGTGGGCGAGTTGTGGGCTCAGTTGGAGGCAACGGTCGATAGCTTGACGAATCCCGATCTGAAGCGGCTGCTCAAGGCGCTCGTTGACGATCCTGCCCTCGCGCAGAATTTTCGCGAGGCGCCGGCCGCGCGCCAACTGCACCACGCATGGCTAGGCGGGCTACTGGAGCATGTGGTGAGCCTGTTGGGGATGGCGGAAAGCGTCGCCGCGCATTACTCGATGCTCAACCGGGATTTGCTGGTGACTGGCGTGATTCTCCACGATGTTGGGAAAATCCGCGAGCTGATGTGGGAGTCAGGATTCGATTACACAGTGGAAGGGGTGCTGCTGGGGCACATCCAGATGGGCGTGGAACTGGTGGAGAAGACGATCGCGGGGCTGCCTGGATTCCCTGACCGGCTGCGTACGCTGGTGGTGCACATGATCCTGTCGCACCACGGAAAACTGGAGTTCGGCTCGCCGAAGCTGCCGATGATTCCGGAGGCGCTTGTACTTAACTTCCTGGACGATCTAGATGCAAAGATGCAGGCCATGGCCAGCGAATTTGAGAAGTGCGCGCGCGAGGGCAAGGCGCCGGACGAGCTGACGGGGCGGGTATGGGCGCTGGATCAGAGGCAGCTGCTGAACACGAAGGGGTGGCTGGAAAAGACAGGGGGTGGGGAGTAGTCACCAGGGGCTAGAGATCCGAGATTGGCGATTCCCTATCCTTAAGACAGAAACCAATCCCATTGTTCTTTCGTGAGCGGCACGACGGAGAGTCGGCCGATGGTGAGCAGAGGCGAGGTCTTGAAGATCTTTTCGGCCTTGATAGCGTCGAGCGTTTTGGGATGCTTAAGACGCTTGCCGGCTTTGACGCGGACGACGGGGACCTTGGGGTCAGATGGATCGACGCTGACGACAGTGCCTGTGCCGACGGCGGTGCGCTCGTCGCCAGTGTGGTAGAAAATCCATTTCGTTCCAGCCTTCATTTCGCGCAGGTTCTTGACGGCAGCAGGAGCGGTGACGCCGTCCCAAACGGTTTCGCCATCGCGCAGAAGGTTGTCGAATGAGTAGACGCCGGGCTCGGATTTGAAGAGGAAGTAGCTCATAGTAGTAGCGGGTCGGCAGTGATTCCGGTGGAAGTTGGGTCCGAGTTGAGTTGGGGCTATTCCCTGCCCTTTTTGCGGATCTCGATGTTGAGGCGCTTGATTTTTTGATTGAGGGTGGAAAGCGGAATACGGAATTGCTCAGCCGCGTCGGTCTGGTTCCAGTTGCAGCGCTCGAGCTTTTCAATGATGATGCGGCGCTCGATGACTTCGAGGATGTCGAAGAGAGACGAGTTGGGATTGTGCTCGAGGAGAGCATCCTGAAAGCTGCGACCTGTGATGTGGCCGGGGAGCAGATCGGCGCCGATGACGGGCCCGGAAGAGAGCACGACACCGCGCTCGATGGAATTTTCGAGCTCGCGGACGTTGCCTGGCCAGTCGTAATCGATGAGCGCGCGCATGGCGTCGGCAGAGAGCTTGCGCGGAGCGAGGGCGTTTTCGTTGGCGTAGAAGTCGAGGAAATGCTGGACGAGCAGAGGAATATCTTCGCGGCGGGAGCGGAGGGGCGGCAGATCGACGGTGATGACATTCAAGCGATAAAAGAGGTCTTCGCGAAAACGGCCTTCACGGACGGCCGTTCGGAGATCGACGTTGGTCGCGGCGAGGATGCGCACGTCAACCTGGATCTCCTGGATGCCGCCGAGGTGCATGAATCGGCGGTCCTGGAGGACGCGCAGGATCTTGGCCTGCGTGTCTACGCCCATGGTGGCGATTTCGTCGAGAAAGAGCGTACCGCCGTTGGCGACTTCAAAGAGTCCCTTCTTTGAGGCGATCGCAGAGGTGAATGCGCCCTTGACGTGCCCGAAGAGCGTGGACTCGAGGAGCTCAGAGGGCATGGCGCCGGTGTTGATGGGGACAAACGGCTTGTCGCGGCGCGGCGAGTTGGCATGGATGGCCTTGGCGATAATCTCCTTGCCGGTGCCGCTTTCACCCTGAATCAGAACCGTGGAGCGGCTGGGCGCGACCTGGGCCACGAGGTCGAAGACACGCAACATGATTTCGCTTTTGCCAACGATGTTCTGGAAGTTGTAACGCTGCTTGAGGGTGCGCTTAAGCTGGAGATTTTCCTCTTCGGCGCGGTGACGAGCTACGGCGGAGCGAATGTCGGCGAGGAGTTTCTCGTTGTCCCATGGCTTTTGAACGAAATTTTCGGCGCCGGCGCGAATGGCTTCGACGACGTTGTCGACGGTGCCGTAGGCCGTGATCATGATGATGGGCAGATCGGGCTGGCGCTCCTTGAACTGCGGCAACAGCTCAAGGCCGCTTTGGCCAGGCAAAGCGAGATCGAGGAGGATGAGGTCGAAGCTCGATTGATCGAGCATGCGCAGCCCCTCTTCGCCGTCGACTGCAGTCTTGACCGCATAGTTCTCGAGCGAGAGCAGGACCTCAAGCGATTCGCGAATACCGGCCTCGTCGTCGACCACCAGGATGGAGGCGGCAGGAGAGTTGCCGTTGAGGGCAGGCGCTGCGACTGGCGCGTTCAACGGCAGGTCGTCCTCGGTGATGTGCTCAGGCATTTACTGGGTTCCTTGAGAGGGGAAATTCCAAGTGGAAGGTTGTGCCGGAGCCGATGGCACTTTCGACGTGGATTTTTCCGGCGTGCTCCTGAATGATTCCGTAAGAAACGGAAAGGCCCAAACCGGTGCCGCGCTTGCCGCCGGGGATGTTCTTGGTGGTGAAGAAGGGATCGTAGATGCGCTTGAGGTGCTCGG
>CAZKJB010000289.1:0-5356 GCA_964552975.1 uncultured Occallatibacter sp.
ACCTCGCACAAAAAACCTACGACTACCAGCCCGGCTGGTACGCCTCGTGGAACGAACTCGATGCCGGCACACTTGAAGACCTCCACGTTCATTTCTCCCTTGAGCAGGTGGCCGCCTTCAGCGCCTTCGACGATCCCGACCGGAACCTCCTCGTCCTCTTCAAACTCCACCCGCTCCCCGCCGGCCAGATCCGCGACCGCGACGACGAGAACCTCCGTGTCGCCCTCCCTGACGACAAAATCGACGTCGAGATCGACGAAGATTCGCCGTAAACAGCCGGCATGAGCTCTGTTTGATTCGAGACCGATCCCTCGATTCCGTTCCCTTGGTCCTTGGTCCTTGCTTTCCTGTTCCCTGTTCCCTGTTCCCTGTTCTCTGTTCTCAGTTCCCTGGCACCTATTCGCTACCCCCGAACTCCTATCCCTTGTCTTTTCCATCCCCAAAAGGTAATTCGGTTTCAGTTACGTAACATTACGTGCCTCGGGGTACGGGAGAGATTGTGCAGATCCAGATATTGGTTGTCTTCTTCACCTTCACCGGACAGGATTGATGCATCCACTTGCGCATCGAACGCAAGGGCCAATCAAGGAAAGGGTGAACCTTATGTCCAGTCAGAGTTCAGTTGCCGAGGTCATGGATCCACCGCTGATCCTGTTTTCAAGAAAACCCGAGCGCAGGCTTTCGGTTACGATGATGGCGACCGTTCTTGATATTTTCGCGCTAGTGATCGTAGGGCCCATTGCATTCCATTGCGCCTTCATCTGGCCTATGGTGTCTGTGGCCATTTCGCTCCTCGCATGCGCCATGTTCGTTTCGCTGGCCCATATGTGGATGCTCACTCTGCGCTTCTGGGGTTGCTGATCGAATTGCGGCTCGAACCGAACGAACATCGCGGAGCCGCGATCCGGCTGCGCTCTATTTCTTCGCCGTTCCCCAATTCGCGGTACGCCCTACCATCACCGCTATCTTCCTGAGTGACTTGAGCGACGGCGCGTTGCCATCAGCGGCAGCCTAATCAGCAAAGAGCCGCCAGCGGCGGTGTCTTCTGCAACCTGCGCCCAGTCTGCCCCCAGAAACCAAAAGGGAGAGTGCTGGCGCACTCTTCCTTTCGACGGAATGCGACTTCACGTGTGAGACCTCCTCTTGGATCCTGTGAAAGCCGAGCGCGCACTCGTCCCGGGGGATCTTTGAGAACCGCGCCAAAATGACGGCTTTCACCCAGTAGTTGCGCAATCCCGTGGAAAAAAGGCTCACACTTTCTAAGATTTTTTCCTACCCCTCCAAGGCCCCGGCACGGTCCCTGATACTGGAAGCTAATCGCTGTTCTCTGATTTCCGATATCACCCTCGCCCCTGTTTTTCATCTACACTCAACAAAACGACATATTCCCGATGAAGGACCCGCTCCCTTGAAAAAACTCACACTCCTGACCATGGTTGCCACGGCCGCGCTCCTCGCGCCCCCTTCCGCCCTCCGCGCACAAGCCCCCGCTGCGTCGCCGGCCCCGGCTTCGCTCGAAGGTCGGCGCAAAGCTCTCAATGCTCTCTTCCACGATTACTGGGAGGAGAACTTAAAGGAGAATCCTGAGTTTGCCTCGACCATCGGCGACATGCGCTACAACGACCAGATCTCCGACTACAGCGTGCGCGCGTTCAACGACCAGTTGGCGCGAGAGCAAAACTTGATGCTCCGCCTGGCCGCGATTGATTCCACCGGGTTCACGGACGAGGAGAAGACCAGCCAGGAACTGCTGTTGCGCCAATTTGAGGTGGACCAAGACGGCGCGCAATTCAAGGAGTGGGAGCTGTCGGTGAACCAGATGGGCGGCGTCTACGCCGACTTTCCGCAATTGGCGCCCCAGTTGAGCTTTAACACCGTCAAGGACTACGACGACTGGATTGCCCGCCTGCATGCAATTCCCAAGGCGTTCGATCAGGTGACCCAGAATCTGAACATCGGCATGAACGACGGCCGGGTTCCACCAAAGTATCTGCTCGAAAAAGCTCTCGGCCAAGTGAAAGAGCTTGCAAACGAGAAGCCCGAAGACTCGCCGCTTGCGCTGCCAATCAAGAAGTTTCCCGCATCGGTTTCCGCGGCTGAGCAAGATCGGATTAAGACCGAAACTCTTGACGCCATCGCGAAGGAAGTTCTGCCTGCCTACTTGCGATTTGCGCGCTTCCTTGAAGTCAGCTACATTCCGGCAGGCCGCGCGCAGCCCGGAATCGGCGCTCTTCCCGACGGCGCAAAGTATTACCAATACCTGATCAAGCGCACCACGACCACCAATCTCACCGCGGAACAGATTCACCAGATTGGCCTCGACGAAGTGGCAAAGGACGAGGCCGCCATGCTGGCCATTGCACAGAAGCTTGGCTATCAGGACCTGAAGAGCTTCCGCGCCAGCCTCAAAACCAATCCGAAAATGCACCCGGCTTCACGAGATGCGCTGCTCGACTACTACCGCGCGATTCTCAAGCCGATGCAGGCCAAGCTGCCGGACCTTTTCGGCCGCCTGCCCAAAGCGCCGTTCGAGGTTGTCGCGGTTCCCGACTTTCTTGAGAAATCTTCGGCGCCTGCTTATTACGAGCCTGGCTCGCCCGACGGGCAGCGGCCGGGACGTCTGTTCATCGACACCTACGATGCCACCAATCGCAATCTCTACGCTGCTGAAGCCATCGCTTATCACGAAGGCATTCCCGGCCATCACCTGCAAATCTCCATCTCGCAAGAGCTCGACGGGATTCCGCCTTTCCGCAAATTTGGCGGATACACGGCTTATGTCGAAGGTTGGGGACTGTACGCCGAGCAGCTCGGCAAGGATGTGGGCTTTTACCAGGACCCGTACTCCGATTATGGCCGCCTCGAGAACGACGTCTGGCGCGCGATCCGGCTCGTCGTTGATACCGGCGTCCATTCTGAGGGCTGGACCCGCGACCAGATGGTCGCCTATTTCCATGACCACTCCAATATTGATGAGCCCAGCATCCAGTCGGAGGTCGACCGCTACATCGCGTGGCCCAGCCAGGCTCTGGCCTACAAGATCGGCCAGCGCAAGATTTTGGAGCTGCGGGCGCGCGCGCAAAAGGCCCTCGGCAGCAAATTCGATATCCGCGCATTCCACGACCAGGTGCTCGATTCAGGCGCCCAGCCGCTCGATGTGCTTGAGTCGCACATCGACGCCTGGATTGCATCGCAGAAACCCGCTGGGCAGTGATCCGCGCCGGTGAATCGGCCGCATTCGGCGTGATATCCTTGTCCGTTCCCATTCACGGCGGTTGACGCCGCCATTATTTTCGCTGCCGCTCGGTTGATCAGCGGCTTGAGAGGGTTGTTATGAAGCGTGGTCTGATTCTGGCCGGGTTGTTTTTGGGATTTGCATGCGGCCTGCGTGCGCAGGTCATCGATACGACGGTGTGCGACGTGGTCAAGAAGCCTGAGTCGTTCGACGGCAAAATTGTTCGCATCAAGGCTACCGCGTTCGCGGGTTTTGACGAGTTCGCAATTAAGGATGCCGCGGATCCGAATTGCGGATACCCGGTGAACGCCATCTGGCTTTCCTATCCACAGGGAACCAAGGGCAAGTCCGGACCAGTGGCCATGCTGATGATTCAGCCGGCGCGGAACTTCACCGGCAAGTACGCGCCGCCTGCGCGCGCGGCGGTCACGCTCGACAAGAGCAAAGACTTCAAGCAGTTCGATTCGCTCCTCGCGCAGACGCACCAGAAAGGCGCTGACTTGTGCCTCGGGTGCATGCGCTACGAGGTGACTGCCACGCTCATCGGCCGGCTCGACACCGTCGCCGACCCCACGCTCAAGCGCGACTCCGCAGGCAAGATCGTCGGCTTTGGCGGATTTGGCAACATGAACGCGTATTCAGCGCGCCTGGTCCTGCAATCGGTTGCCGATGTTACGCCAAAGGAAATCGACTACTCGAAAAACGACGACGCAACCAAAGGAGATCCCGGCATGGCGCCTCCGTCTGGCGGCGACCCATACGCATCGATTGCGACAGCGCAGAAGGTAGCGGCTGCGCTCGAGGCAAGTCCCGCAAAGGATCAGGCCACCAAGGCCGCCGCGGCTTACGGCAAAGAGGGCGAACACAACGGCGTAAGCATCGGAATTGGGACGGCCAACGAGGCGGCCCAAAAAGATGAGTCGCTCGGAGCGAAGGATTCCCCCGATGGCGTGCTCTTTAATTGCACATTCAACACGGACAGGCTTCAGGGCGATGCTTTCACAAAGGCACTCGTCCATATTGGAGAGCACATCTCGGAATTGCGCAATCCGGATCCAGGAAGCGAAAACGCTCCTGCCTACAATCTTGAGTCGGATAGTTGGGTGATCACCACCATCACGGCGGTGGCTTCTGGTCAGAAATTCCTCACGCTGCCGGGCGGCTACCTGGTCTGGAATTCGACCTGGGCGGCCGCGGACCGCAACGACAAGATGGAAGCGGCCCTTAAGGATTTTCTCAACAACGGAGCAGAGCTCAGCCGCTAAGCGGTTGCGATTTTAGTTTGTAATGCGTGCGCGGCGTTGGCGCACATGGCTCTTGAACCCGGCTGAATAGTCCTGGATGCGAGTATCCTTGGGAATGGTGTGCCTGCCCGGGCGCCAACATCATCGAAATCGAGGAAAAGAGAGAAAATGGCCGAGATCGCCGTCGAGGCACCGGAAATTCCTGCGCAGTTGCCCCTTGTCCGCGTGGCAGTATTGGGCGCTGGCAAAATGGGCGGCATCCTCTTGCAGGCGTTCCTCAAGGAAAATCTGTTTGCCGCTGACCGCATTCACGCCACCGTGAGTCATGCCGAACGTGCGCTCGCGCTCAGCACGCAGTGGGGCGTCGACGTAAGCACGAACAACCTTGAGGCAGTTCGCCAGGCGGACCTGATTCTGGTTGGCGTGAAGCCTTTTCAGGTCCCGGAGCTGATCGCTGAGATCAAGCCGGCCCTCACGCCCGACAAGACTCTTGTCTCGTTTGCAGCGTCGGTCAAAACCCGTTCCATTGAAGAGACGGCAGGCATGGATATCGCCGTGGTTCGCGCCATGCCCAACACTCCGTCCGCTCTTGGAGCGGGCGTGGCCGCACTCTGTCGCGGGCGCTTTGTGTCTGACAAGCAAATGGAATTGGCTCAGCGGCTGTTTGAGACCGTTGGTCGCACGGTGCTGGTGGATGAAAAGCATATGGATGCCGTCACCGGCCTGTCGGGCTCGGGTCCAGCCTACATCTACATTATTATTGAGGCGCTCGCCGAAGCAGGCGTCAAGGTCGGGCTGCCCCGCGACATTGCCACGCAACTCTCCGCGCAGACTGCGTACGGCGCGGCCAAGATGGTGCTCGAAACCGGCTACCATC
>CAZKJB010000290.1:0-5343 GCA_964552975.1 uncultured Occallatibacter sp.
ACTCTTCCGCTTGCCCGTGAATCAACGACTCCCATCCCAGATAGCGCGTCGCGGCCTCGTGGACTGCCCCGGAAACGTCACTGAAGTTGGCAGCCACATGGTGCTCGAAGCCTTCGCGGCAAATGTACCGGAGCAGCTTCTGCAACTGCGGAATCTCGGCCACGCCCGCGCCGCCGAAGGTTTCCAGCGGATCGTCGGTGAATTTTCCCGCGCCTGTGTAACCGCGAATGACGCCGCGCCGGTCGTCGGTGGAGTAGCGGGCATAGCTCATAGCGCCGGCCTTCACGCGGCCAACGCAGGTGCCGAAGGTGTTTACCTTGCCCACCGTGCCGGCGATGATTGCTTGATAGTCCATCGTCGGGGCCTGAGCGAAGAAGTGCTTGGGCAAATTTGAGCAGTGGAAACAGACACATTTGTCGGGATTGCTGCCGTAGTTATTGTTCCAGTCAAGCAACGCCGATGGCGTCTGGCTGGCCAGGGCCAACATATACATGCTGAGCACGCCAGGCACATCCACCTCGCAGGCGGAGGGAATCAGGTCGTTGCTCATCATGCTCATGATGGTGCATGGCACCACGCCAAAGAATTCCTCCATTGATGTCCAGCACTGCACCGCGCTGACGGTCACGTTGGTCTGTTTCATCCATCCGTCGATCACAGCGCCCAGCTTGGCCATCTTGAGCAGTGCCTCGGCGGGAATGCCGCTGGTCGAAACATAACTTTTGATGGCGGTCAGCTTCGCCTGCGCAGCATCGTCGGTATCCTTCATGCGATTGATGCGGCCAAATATTTCCGACAGGTCAATGGGCTCGATGGATATACCCGCCGTTTCAAAGATCCGCTCGGAATAGCGAACCGTGTTGAAGGCCGCCGGACGCGCCCCGATAGCGCCGATGCGCAGATTCTTCAAGCCCTTGACGATGCGGCAAACCGCGGAGAACCACTCCAGGTCAGTCTTGAACTCGGGTGATGCAAGACTCTCAGTGTGCAGCGTGGTCAACGAGTACGGAATGCCATACTGCATCATGTTGTTACAGGCGCTCATCTTGCCGCAGAAGCTGTCGCGGCGAACGGCGATCGTCATTGCGTCAGAGCGGTCGGGCGTGGCCTGCACCAGCACCGGAACCTTGAGGCCGGAAAGTCGAATAGCGTCCACGATGCCGCGCTCTTCGCCGAAGTTGGGCAGCGTGATTATGATGCCGTCAATCTCTTCGGCGTGCTTCTTGAACAGCTCTGCGCACCGTTGCGATTCGGCATAGGTTTCCACCGCGCCATGCTTGGACTCTTCCGGGCCGAGCACTACAACGTTGGCGCCCGCAGCCTCCAGAACCTTGATGATCTCTTCACGGCCGCTCTTCGCCAGATGATCCGGGAAAAAGCCGCGATTGCCTACTATCACTCCAAACGTTACATTGCGTTGCGCTGCCATTTTTCCGCTCCTTAAATTTGTGCCGCTCATACGGCAATGAAAATTGTTATTGAACCGCCGCTTTGAAAGGGCTCGGCCAAAATCGAGCCCCTTCAAAACCTACGCCTGCTCACTGGGCTCGCTTGGGATTGAACTTCACCACGTACAGCAGCCCCGCGGCCGTCAGCAATCCGCCCCACCAGATGGGCGTGTGCAGATAGGTCAGCTGGACGGCCGGCGGATAGCATCCCGTGACCAGTTCAAAGAGGCCATAGCCGAGGATCAGTACACCGTAGATCAGCAGCAGAACCCCGATAAAAAACCAGATGGGAATTCCAGAACCATGCATAACTTTTTCCTTTCCTGCGCTTGGGCTTTCCTACGTTCCAAAAGCGGGACCTTGGAAAACCATCGAATCTCTCTCGTTACCAGAACAGAATGTTGAGCGCGGCAAAGATGCAGACCGCCAGAATCGCCCACAACCAGACGTTTTTATAGAACGGGACCGACTCTTCCTTGGCCAAAACCGTGCAGCTGTAGCACAATCCATCCAGTTCTTCGACAGGCTTGGGCTTGGTGACCAGGCTGACCAGGAAGATGACGGTGGCGGCGATGCAGAAGGCCCACCAGGCGCGATAAAGATTCTCGGCCATCGGCTTGGCATCCGGCGAAAGAGCGATCGTCGCCAGACCGGCGGGATTCATCTTGACGTAGACAAACATGCCGACCGAAGAACAGATGCCGATCAGCAGGCCAAGGAAACCGGCCGGTGCGGTGGCGCGCTTCCAGAACATGCCCATCAGGATAGCGGCCAGTAGAGGTGCGATAAAGAAGCTGAAGAGCGCCTGTACGTAATCCATGATGCCGTGCGCATGCTGCACCAGGTAGCCGGCGCCGATGGAGACCAGAACGCCCAAGAAGATCGACCACCGGCCCACCAGAACATAGTGGCTGTCGCTGCCGTTCTTCTTAATCAGTGGCTTGTAGATGTCGTAGGTCCACACTGTGGAGAAAGCGCTCACGTTGCCGGCCATGCCGCTCATGAAGCCGGCGATCAGCGCGGTAATGCCCAGGCCCAGCAAGCCGGGGCCCATATAGCGCACCATCATCAGTGGCAACGCATCGTTGTAGCTGTGCAGCTCCGTTCCCGGAGCGCCGGTCAGCACCTTCTGCTGATAATCGGCGGTGAGGGATGTCTTGGACATTGCCACGGAACATTCAGCGGCATCCACATGACTGGCTGAATTATCCGATACGCAAGATTTGACTACGTCCTGACCCACCAGTTGCATACGGCTGCCATCGGGATTCTGCAACAACACCAAGCCCAGCAGGCCAGGAAGAATGACGATAAACGGAACGGCCATCTTGAAGTACGAAGCGATGATGGGAGCCATGCGCGCAGCACGCAGATTATGCGCGGCCAGCACGCGTTGGACGACCAGAAAATCAGTAGTCCAGTAGCCGAAGCTGATAACAAAACCCAGGCCGAGGACGATGCCGGTCCAATGAACGCCCATGGGATTGGCCGAAAAGTGGCCGGTGTCGCGCCAAATGTGGAAATAGCTGTCGGTTCCCATGTTCTTGATGATCTGTTTTTTCAGGCCGTTCCATCCGCCGGCCTGTACCAGGCCCAGGATGGGCACCAGCAGCGCGCCGCCCCAGATGAGTACAAACTGCATGACCTCATTGAAGATGGCCGAACGCAAGCCACCCAGCGTGACGTAGATCGCCACAGCGGCCGCGGAGATCAGAATGCTGAAGGTGAGGCTCCAACCCAGAACGACCTTCATGACCACGGCCATAGCGAACATATTCACGCCGCTCATCAGGATCATCTCGGCGGCGAAGGAGACGGCGGCCAGAATGCGAGCGTGCTCGCCGAAGCGAAGATGCAGGTAGCCGGGAACCGAATGTGTCTTCGATACATAGTAGAAGGGCATCATCACTAGGCCCAGGAAGAGCATGGCGGGAATGGCGCCGATCCAATACCAGTGGGTGGCCAGGATGCCGTATTGGTAGGCCGCGCCGGCCCAGCCCATCAGCTCCAGCGAGCCGAGGTTGGCCGAGACAAAGCTCAGGCCGGCAATCCATGCGGTCATTTCACGGCCGGCCATGAAGAACTCTTCGCTGGTGTTGGACTTGCCCTTGAGGTAGAAGCCGATCCAGATCACCATACCGAAGTAGACGGCGATAACGATCATGTCGAGGATGCTAAGATGCGCCATCGGAGCGGCGCTGAAGAAGGCCAGCGAAGTCGCCGATGGCGGCGCTGCAGAGTGGCCGATGGAGTTTACGATCACGGTTTGGAACCTCGAACGCCGCCTTTATGCGGCTCTTTCATTGCGAATTGACTGCGACAACCGGCCTGCTCGCCTGGCCGGCGCAAATGTCTATTTCTGTCCATAGGTTGCGTTCGCACCATGTTTGCGAAAGTAATGCCGATCCAGCAGCGCCTGCGAAACGCCTTTGCCCTCCGGACTCAGAACTGTTGTGGCGAATGCCATTCGCGCAACAAATTCCAGAATCACGGCGCTATGTGCGGCTTCCATCGGCGACTTGCCCCAGGTGAACGGCGCATGCCCGGCCACCAGCACTGCCGGCGTGGCCATCGGGTCAAGATCTCTGAAGCGCCGCACAATCGCCTTGCCCGTGTTCAGCTCATACTCGCCTTGAATCTCAGCGTCGTTCAATTCTTCGGTAGCCGGCACAGGGCCGTGAAAGTAGTCAGCGTGGGTGGTGCCAAAGGCGGGAATGGAGCGGCCAGCCTGCGCCCATGCCGTGGCAAACTCGGAATGGGTGTGAACCACGCCGCCGATGGCGGGGAATGACCGGTAGAGCTCCAGATGAGTTTCGAGATCGGAAGAAGGCTTCAGGCGACCTTCGATAATCTTCCCGTCCAGATCGCAGACCACCATATCCTCGACGGTCATCTGGTCGTAAGGAACACCGCTGGGTTTGATTGCAACCAAGCCTGTTTCACGGTCGATGCCGCTGGCATTGCCAAAGGTGTAAATCACCAGCCCTCGGCGGACGATTTCGAGATTAGCTTCGAGAACCTGAGCTTGCAAAAGAGGCAATTTCATAAGGCTCCACAAGGGTTATTCGTTGGGATCCAGCACGACTAGGCCCCGTAGGGTTTCCACTTCGTTGCTGCCGGATCGATTTGAGTAAACCTTTGCCGCGAGTGTCAAAGTAAGTCTTATTGACAGATAATGTCAAGTTTGCCATAGTATGTCAAGTTCTCATTTTGTGAAGTATCCTGTAAACGCATTCTCAGACTCTCCTATGACAGATCGCATCCCTAAACCAAAGCGCCGCTCTGCTCGGACGCCAGCGAAAGTAGATATCCATACCGTGGCGCGATTTGCCAATGTTTCCATTGCCACTGTCTCGCGCACCATCAATCACATCCCTACTGTAAACACCAAGATGGCCAAGCGGGTCTGGGAAGCTATCAGAGAGCTTGATTATTTGCCCAATACACAGGCCCGCTCTCTGGTCTCCGGTCGCAGCCGCCTCCTGGGGCTCATCGTTTCGGAAATCACCAACCCCTTTTTCCCCGAATTGATTCAAGGATTCGAGGATGTAGCCGTCGAGCACGGGTACGAAATCCTGATTGGCTCAACCAACTACGATCCTGAGCGGATGAAGCGCTGTATTCGCCGCATGGTTGAACGCAAAGCTGAAGGCGTGGCCGTGATGACTTTCGGCATCGAGGAGCCACTGCTGGAGCAGTTGGCGGATCGCAAGGTACCTCTGGTATTTGTGGATGTGGGGCCGGCGAGGCCGGGCATCAGCCTGTTGCGTGTGGACTACCACCAGGGAATACGACAGGGCGTGCAGCACCTGGCAGCTCTGGGACACAGAGATATTGCGTTTGTCACCGGGCCTCTCAGGCTGCATTCGGCGCACTCGCGGCTGGCGGCGTTTCA
>CAZKJB010000291.1:0-5332 GCA_964552975.1 uncultured Occallatibacter sp.
GGATGGCCTTGATTTTTTCGTTGAGGTAATACTCTTTTTGCGCGCGCTCCATCTGGCGCTTGACGCGGGACTGGATGTTGCGGTCGATGTCGAGCTTCTCAATTTCAACGTCGAGGATGTCGGCCAGGCGGGCGAGGCGGACTGCCGGATCGAAGATGGCGAGCAGCTCCTGCTTCTCCTCGATGCCGACCTGCAGGTTGGCGGCAATGGTGTCAGAAAGCTTAGCCGGCTCATCCATGCGCACGGTAGCGATGATGGTCTCGTAGTTGAGCGACTGCTGCAGCTTGACGTAGTTCTCAAACAGCGTAGTAACGCGCTGCATGAGCTGCTCGACGGCAGGCGTCATTTCGAACTGGGACTTGCCAGTGCGCACCGTGGCGACGAAGAAGCCGTCGCGGTCAGTGACTTCGATGGATTTGGCGCGCTCAACACCCTCGACGAGAACCTTGATGTTGCCGTCGGGCATTTTGACGCTTTGCACGATGTTGCAGATGGCCCCGACTTGGTAGATGTCCTTCGCCTTGGGCTCGTCCGTCGAGGCGTCGTGCTGCGTGGCGAGGAAAATTTTGCGATCGCCGGTAAGTGCCTCTTCGAGGGCGCGCACGCTGGATTCGCGGCCGACCACAAAGGGAGACATCATGTAGGGAAAGATGACCATATCTCGCAAGGGCATCATGGGCAGCTTGCGCGGCTCGTTTTTTTCGCGGGGCACGGTCATTGGGTCACCATAAGGATATTGCCGCCTAGAGTCACCTCCGGTGAAGGAGACGAATTCAGGGGGCATGTTGGGATTGTACAGCGAAGCGGGGTGTTACAGGGGATATCGGGGGTATGCAACTTTTGTACCCGCGCTAAGCGCAATAAAAAGAAGGCGCGAAGCGAACAGGCAATTCTTTAGTAACTGGCAATTTTGTGCCGCAAAATGTAGAAAGGTTGAATGAATTTGCCGAGTGGCCGGGGAGGATCGCTGCCCTTGTTGCAGGCTATCAAGAAATGTCCGCTCAGCGTAGCCGTAGTGAGTTGCTTGATGGCAGCCGCGGGCGTGCTCGGGATCATTGCTCAGCCGGTCAGGTTCTGGACGGAGCATCGTTTTGAATCGGACATGATTTGGGCCGGCCTGGTGAGTGCCGCTGCCGCGGTGAGCGGAATGTACATGCTTCGCGGCATCAACTGGGCGCGCTGGTTGGCAATGGGCTGGATTGCGTTTCATGTGGCGCTCAGCTTTTTTCACGCGTGGCAGCAGATGGCGTTGCACGGTGTGATCTTTCTTGCGTTCGCCTATTTCCTCTTCCGTCCCGAGGTGCAAGCGTTCTTCAGGCTAAAGAAGGATTGAAGAAACGCGCAGGTCATTACAGCCGGCGGCAGTTTCAGTTTGCAGTTGGGGTTCTTGCCGCTTGGTCAACGACGACGACTGCTACGTCCCCTTTTCTGCTTTCGATTTTCAGGCCCAACTGATCTTCGAGGGCTCTCGTCCAGGCGGTGAATCCGTCAGTATTCAACTCGGGCTTGATTTCCACGCTGAATTCGAAGGTCCCTTGCAGTCCCGTTTCATTGAGAACGGGGATCTGAGGACCGAGGCCTATCGACGGGACACTGGGATCGCTGGAAGCAGGAATGGAAAATTGCACTGTCAAAAAGTCGGCGAATTGGCGCATATCGCCGCGGAAATGAGAACCAGGGTGTGGGACGATCGCCGCTCCGGGATCGACAGGGTGAATTCTTGGGCCGCCCTGAGCGACAACCAAGTCATATGCGCGCATGGGACGGGATTCGTTGTGCAGCTTTAGCCCGAACCTCTCGGCGAGGAGGCCCTTCAGCATCATGGCCAGTTCCTCCCTGCCGGCGCCTTCGGGAGCCCGCGCTTCGATGTCGTACTCGTTCTGACCGAGCCAAGCGGCCCCAATCACCTGGCTTGTTTGCAGATGCCATGCCTCGGCGATCAGGCGTTTCAGCGTGACGTTGCGGGCGGTGAATCCAACAGGGGTGTAGGCAATTTGATTGTTGTAATCGGGTCCCACCGAGTGCTGGCTTGGCCGCACCGAGGCGACGTCAAATGCGCGCGCAGTTGCCACGGGTTGGGCGAAGGTGGGTAAGGCTGCAGGCAAGAGAGAAATGAGAAGGGGAAGCGCACGCATGGAGCCGAGCATATAGGACGGTTTAGGAGTCGGCAAACTGCGAAACACACTGCAGAAGGTGCGCGGCAGGCGAAGAACCTGGATCGGCCGGCGCTGGGAACAAGACGCAATGGAGGAAATGCCTAGATTGTCGGGTCGCCTGGGAACTTATAGTGTCCAAATGGTTGCCTACCCGTACAGAATCAGTCATTTCAAGTTCGGCCAGAATCGCCGGGTGATCTAACCGGAACACAACGCGCCCCGTTCCGGGAGCATCCAATGCAAGCAGGAGTTCTCCATGAAAAAGCTACACACTGTTTTAGCGCTCGCGATCCTTTCAACAAGCCTTATGGGCAGCGGCGCCGTTGCCCTGGCCCAGGACCATCACGACGAGCAGGCCCAGGACCATCACGACAACAACGGTTACGTCGAACACAAGGAATGGAAGAAAGGCGCACCTCTCAAACACGAAGACTGGGATCGCGCCGAGAAAGTCGACTACCATCAATATCACCTGAGCGCCCCGCCACGGGGTTACGAATGGCGTATGGTTGATGGCCAATACGTTCTCGCAAACAGCTCGACGTTCCAAATCCGCACCGTCGTGCGCATACCGTAGCCACCCCAGAACGCTAAATCATTAGAATCCTCAAGAAAAAGTTGGGGCTTTGGTAAAGCCATCTCAGGCGCCAAGGCCCCATTGGTTTTCTGCGGCAGATACGGCACGATTCATTCCATGTCACGAAACATCAGGCACCGGGCTTGGTCTTCTCGAGAGCTTTCGCTCCGTCCAGGTGCTTCTCGAGTGTCGGCAGGGTTTCCTGGGCGTAAGCCTTCACTTCAGGATCCTGTGCATTGGCAGCTTCCTGCTTATAGATAGCGATCGCTTTTGTGTGCCCGGCGATCATATCCTGCACATAACGATGGTCGAAGGCCGCCCCCTTCAATTTATGGTACGGAGTAATCATCGCTTTGTTGTGGTCGGCATCAACCGCGCTTGCGAGGTTGAGATTGGCCTTTGCTGCCAGGAGCTGCAAATGCTGATAGTCGCCCGTGTGATCGGTAGCCAGCATCTGCGCATAGTCCTTGACACTTTGTGAGGCCGCCTCAGTTTGCGCAAGTTGCCCGATATGGGCTTCAACCATGTCGGTCTGGGCAGCGAAATCGAGAAATTGCTGGTCGCTCATCGCCGGGCCCTTCTGGGCAAATACCGGAATCGAGCACAGAGCAAGACAGCAAACGGTCGTGATTCCAAGTTTCATTGATAGACTCCTCACTTTCGAGATTTCCTTCTGTCGACCTTGGATGCCGGTTTAGGAGAACGGGTGGGCGTATCGCCGGCAGAACTTCCAGGCGGAACTCTCAGAAAAGACAGCGTCGCCGTCGCGGCCGTTGACGACGCGACAAATCCCGGCTGCAAACTGACTTTACGCGGCACCGTCAAAGCTGTCCTATCAATTGCTAAAAGCAAAAGCCCCTTCGGCCGGAAGGCGGAAGGGGCTTTGTTTAGCGACGGGTGAACGGGCTTTAACCGGCCTTTTCAAGCAGGCAGAGCGACAGGTCGCGCCGTTCCACCATTTCCCGGGTGATTTCGAGATCGCGAACGCGCTTGTTCGAGGGCAGGTGGTACATCAGGTCGAGCATGAGCTCTTCAAGGATCATGCGCAGGCCACGGGCGCCCACCTTGCGAGCCATAGCCTCGCGAGCGACGGCGTTGGCCGCCTCCTGCGTGAAGTGGAGGCGAACATTCTCGTACTCGAAGAGGCGCTGGTACTGCTTGAGGATGGCGTTGCGCGGCTTGGTGAGAATCTCAATGAGCGCAGCTTCATCGAGCTCGTCGAGGATACCCATGACGGGCAGGCGGCCGACGAATTCCGGAATGAGGCCGTACTTGATGAGATCCTGCGGCTCGGTCTTGCGAAGCAACTCGGTGTCGCGATGCGAACGGGACGTCGGGGTTTCAACAGGTTCGGCTTCGGCAGTCCGGAAGCCAAGAGCTTTCTTGCCGACGCGACGGCCGACCACGCGCTCGAGGCCGACAAAGGCTCCGCCGCAGATGAAGAGGATGTTGGTGGTGTCGACGGCGGTGAACTCCTGATGCGGATGCTTGCGCCCGCCTTGCGGCGGCACGTTGGCCACGGTGCCCTCGAGAATCTTGAGCAGCGCCTGCTGCACGCCCTCGCCCGAGACGTCGCGGGTGATGGAGGGGTTCTCGTCTTTGCGGCCGATCTTGTCGATCTCGTCGATGTAGATGATGCCCTGCTGAGCGCGAGTGACGTCGCCGTCGGCGGCCTGGAGAAGCTTGAGGATGATGTTCTCGACATCCTCGCCAACGTAGCCAGCCTCAGTGAGCGTGGTGGCGTCAACAATGGCAAAGGGCACATCGAGCATCTTGGCCAGCGTATGGGCCAGCAGCGTTTTGCCGGAGCCGGTGGGGCCGATGAGCAGGATGTTTGACTTGCTGAGCTCAACCTCGTTGTTGCGAGCGCGATTCATCTGGATGCGCTTGTAGTGGTTATAGACGGCGACAGCGAGCTTCTTCTTGGTCTGGTCCTGGCCGATAACGTAATCGTCGAGAAAGCTTTTGACTTCCTGGGGCTTGGGGAGATGGCCGGCAGTGGTGGCGGGTGCGGCGTCGCTGCGGTCGTCGTCGAGGATCGAGTTACAGACGGCGACGCACTCGTCGCAGATGTAGGCGCGAGGGTAGTCACTCGGCGACGAGATCAACTTGGCGACCGCGTCCTGCGACTTATGGCAGAACGAACAGCGCAACGCCTCTTCAGGTCCCGTGCGCGTTTTCATGGTGATGGCTCCCCCTGGACGAGTCTACTCGAATTGAGTCACTTCCGGCTATGTGCGGGGCCGGTCGATAATCTCGTCCACAATTCCGTATTCCTTGGCTTGTTGCGCGTTCATAATGAAGTCCCGCTCGACGTCGCGCTCGATCCGTTCGAGGGGCTGCCCTGTATGCCGGGCGATAAGGTTATTGGTAATTTCGCGGATGCGGAGAATTTCGCGCGCATGAATATCAATATCGGTGGCCTGACCGCTGAGGCCGCCCATCGATGGCTGATGGATGAGAATGCGCGAGTTGGGCAGCGCGAAACGCTTGCCCTTGGCGCCTGCGAGCAGAAGAAACGCTCCCATGCTGGCTGCCTGGCCAATGCAATACGTGACCACGTTGTTCTTGATGAACTGCATGGTGTCGTAGATAGCGA
>CAZKJB010000292.1:0-5309 GCA_964552975.1 uncultured Occallatibacter sp.
GCCTGATCGGGCGTGTCTCCGGCCAGCGCGAACATTTTTTTCATGTGCTCAATGTACTGAGAGCGAATGGTGGCAAAGTGCGCGTTGTCGACGATGTAATAGTCGCGGTCGGGAAGGGAAATGCCACCCTGCGAAAGCTCGGCGATTTGCTTGCTCGAATCTTTCAGGTCGATGCTAACGCCGAACTCGAAAAACCCGTCGGGCGAGCCGTGGCCTTCAAGGTCGCCGAGGAGGGCCGGGATCTCGGCCGCGCTCTTCAGCTGCGCGATAGCTGTCCAGGCAGGCTCGATGGGCGCGATGCCCTTCTTTTCGATGGTGGCCGTATCCATGCAGGACGCATACAAATCGCCGTACTGCTTTTGGAGCGGAGTCTTTGGGTTCTTTGCAGCAGCGTCGAGCTCTTGCCAAAGCAGGTAGCGATTGCGCTCGATCAATTCCGAGAAAGAACGTACCCAACGCGATTGATCGGACGGAATCGAGTTCGTCTTCATCCAGTTGCCGCAGGCGTACTGATAGAAGTCGGTGCATGGATCGGCAGTCGTATCCATTGCCGAGAGATCGAAACTCTTGATCGCCGGGGGGGCTGTGGGTTGTGGATCGTCAGCCGACGAGCCGGCAGGGGCTTGCGCCAGTGCGGCACCTGCCGCGAAAGCCAACAGCGGAATGAAGCGGAAGAATTGCATGGGATTTTCCTCTTGGACAAAGATATTCTGGGTCGACATGCCGCTTCCCGGGCGGCTCAGTAGAGGGTTAGTGCGTTCGCCACCAATCGCGGCCGGCCTATGCAGGCACGAGATTGACTGCCAACGATCGACATCAGCCTATCACGCGGCAATCGAGCGACGCTGCGCCCTGCGCGTCCGCGGAGGTGCTCCGAAATGCAGGAAGAAGCAGGCCGTCCCTAGAAGGCAGCCGTTGGGCCGCGCGAAGAAGCTATTCATCACGAACCCGCGCCGGGCCGGCGAGAGAGAATACTTGCATGAAGAATCACCTGCCGCTTGTCGTTTTCTCTCTTGCCTCGGTTGCTTTCGCTGCCTGCGCCGTAGCCCAGGACGTGCATGTGCGCGTCTCGCCCGATGTGAAGACCGGGATCGAGGGCACCACTGAGTTTCCGACCATCCAGATGGCCATGGATCATCATCCGTTTGCCGGTGTTGGGGCAAACGGCAAACCGGGGCGAGTGTTTATCGAGATTGCGCCCGGCATCTACCATGAGCGCGTGATCGTGACGCAGAACCACACCAACGTCACGCTGGTCGGCATGGGAAAGTCTCCCGGCGACGTGGTAATTACCAACAGCTTGAATGCCAAGCAGGCTGGCGGAACGTTTTTTACCGAGACGGTGGAGATCAACGGCGACGGCTTCGAGGCAGACAACCTGACATTTGAGAACACGGCCGGCAATACAGGACAGGCGGTTGCAGCGGCGGTACGCGCTGATCGGGCGATCTTCAAGAATTGCCGCTTCCTCGGACACCAGGACACGCTGTTTGCCGATTACGGACGACAGTACTATGTGGACTCATATATCGAGGGCGGGGTCGATTTTATTTTCGGCAATGCGACGGCGGTCTTTGACCACTCGGAGATTCATGCGAACGGATCAGGGTATCTGACGGCGCAGTCGCGGACAGCGGCCGATCAGACTACGGGTTACGTGATCCTGAACAGCAAAGTGACGAGCGGAATTGTTCCGGCTGCGGGGTCGGATTCTTTAGCGCCGCCGCGCGACACAATCGCATTGGGCCGGCCGTGGCGACCTTTTTCGCGCGTGGTTTATATCGATACGGAGCTACCTGCCGATGTGGTGCCCGAGGGGTGGAACGCGTGGGGCAGAACGAATGAAACGCCGCAGGCATATTACGCGGAGTTCCAGTCGAAGGGGCCGGGCGCGAATCCCAAGGCGCGCATTGGCTGGTCGCATCAACTTACAGCGCATGAGGCGGCGCAATATCATCCCAGGATTATTCTGGCGGGGAAGGATCACTGGGATCCGATCGCGGCGGCGACGAAGCTGCCGTAGGGGCACTGCGAAGCGCGCTAAATTGCAGCGATGACAAAGCCGTTCAGTCGCCGTTCTTTACACGGCGGAGGCGCGCCTGACAAACTGGAGCGTGGACACTCAGACAGTCGTTATTCTCGATTTCGGCTCGCAGTATACGCAGCTGATTGCCCGACGCATCCGCGAACAGGATGTTTTTTCGGTGGTGCTGCCCTGTACAGCGCCGCTCTCTGAAATTCAAGCGCACCATCCTATTGGATTGATTCTTTCGGGTGGGCCGTCGTCGGTATACGATGCCGACGCTCCGGCTGCCGATCCGCAGATTCTTACACTGGGCGTGCCGACGCTCGGCGTCTGCTACGGGCTGCATTACATCGTGCATCACATGGGCGGCAAGGTACGGCCGGCCCCAAAGCGCGAGTACGGCCATGCCGAGGTGACGATCGAAGACACCAGATCGCCGCTGTTTGTCGGGCTTCCGCCCTTGATCCAGGTGTGGATGAGCCATGGGGACGAAGCGCTGGAACTTCCCCCAGGGTTCAGCCGCATTGCGGTGACATCGAATGCGCTGGCGGGAATCGCGAACCCGCAGCGGCGCATCTGGGCGGTGCAGTTTCACCCCGAGGTTCACCATACGCCGCTGGGACCGCAACTGATCCAAAATTTCCTCTTGATTTGCGGCGCGCGCGGAGACTGGACGCCGGCGCATTTCATCGAGAGCACCGTGAGTTCGATCCGCGAGAAAGTCGGCGCTGGCCACGTAATTTGCGGACTTTCGGGTGGCGTTGATTCTTCAGTCGCAGCAGTGCTGGTGCATAAGGCAATCGGCAACCATCTGACCTGCATCTTTGTGAACAATGGCGTGCTGCGAAAAAACGAATTCGCAAACGTTCAGACGAACCTGCGCGGCAAACTGGGACTGAACATCGTGGCCGTGAATGCGAGCGCGCGCTTCCTGGAAAAGCTGGCCGGCGTCACCGATCCCGAGATCAAGCGCAAGCGCATCGGTGCGGAGTTCATCGCGGTGTTTGACGACGAAGCTAACCGTATCGCGAAAGAAACGGGCGGAGTGGACTGGCTTGTGCAGGGAACACTTTATCCCGATGTGATTGAGTCGTCGAGCGTGAAGGGGCCGAGCCAGACCATTAAGAGCCACCACAATGTGGGTGGGCTGCCAGAGCGCATGAAACTGAAGCTGATTGAGCCGTTGCGCGATCTGTTCAAAGATGAAGTGCGGCGGATCGGCCGCGATCTTGGGATGCCTGAAGACATTCTGGGCAGGCAGCCGTTTCCGGGGCCGGGGCTCGCGGTGCGCATCCTGGGCGAAGTGACACCGGATCGCGTAGCACTGCTGCAGGAGGCCGACGAAATCGTTGTCGCAGAGATCAAGGCCGCGGGGCTCTACAACAAGATCTGGCAAAGCTTTGCGGTGCTGCTGCCAGTGATGAGTGTAGGTGTGATGGGCGATCAGCGGACTTATGCCTACACCGCTGCGATTCGCGCCGTGCACTCTGAAGACGGCATGACAGCCGACTGGACGCCGCTTTCTTACGAATTGCTGAAACGCATTTCGAATCGGATCGTGAATGAGGTGCGCGGCATCAACCGCGTGGTCTACGACATTACGTCGAAGCCGCCGGGCACGATTGAGTGGGAGTAATTCTTCATAGTTAAGTCATTTGTTTGATTGTCGTATCTGGAAAGAGACGGAATTCCCTATTTTGTGCTGAAGACCATAAGCTGCTTATTCCCTCTGACTGGCACGAACTCAGCTCGGTTGTGGTTGAACTGAGTTCGCAATCCATAGAGAGCGCAATCCTTCTCGACAGGAAACTTCGGGAAATTCAAATGGACATATCCTTCCTCTGCACGAGCCTGAACGAGCAGGCTACGGATGATGGCATTGCCCACCTTAAGGGATTGCTCCTTGAAACTTTGGAACTTCTGCGTAAAGTTGCCGTGGGGGTGTTAAATGAAGAATCGGATTGATTCGTTATTGTTCGGCTAGGATCGTCATGCTTCCCATGACGCTCACCATTTCACCTTCCCATCTGCATCCCTCGGGAAATCCTTATCAACCGATTCGTATAACACCTTGTCAGGCTGAAGGTCTCTAAACACACGAATGGCTTTTGTCCTTCTGCCATCAGTAGTGACGATTGATCTGTAAGTCTCAGTCCAGAAACCATTCCGCGCCGAGAAGAACAAATTGAAGTTTCCATGCGAAGGGCCAAATGGAAGCACCACGTTATGTGACATGGCTGACTTCGCGGACATATTCCCAATTGCGATGTTTATTGTTCCATCAACGATTGCCTTCGGGAAAGGGAAAGCTAGATCAACTATCCGCACGACGACATCATAGAGCGGATAATCTCCTAAGGCCACCGTCAGAGGGTGCAGTCCGTCAAAGGGAGTGAAGTAAGAGAACTCCGTATAACAAAAGCTGTCCCCGCCTACAGCACTCATTAGGGAACGCTCAGCCAGTGCTGCTACGCTGTCCAGACGAGCCACCGTTGCGTCGAAATCCTTTTGATTCTGCGCCAAAATTGCACCGAAATGATCATCCTGCGCAACTCGTGCAGCGAGGGCATCATTGGCGTCGCTTATCACCTTTGTCTTCATTGCGTAAATCTCGCCAATCAGAAGAAGAAAAGAGCACACAACCCACGCAATCTTTTCTGCTCTTGTTATGTCTTCGCCCCTAGTTGTCATCACAACCGCAACTAAAGCGAGGAGAGCGATGCAAATTCCGACATTGGGGGGCCAATGAACGACGAACCTGAAAATGTCGCGAGGTTTTGAAAGCATGAAGGCGTTCCTATCAAATGGTTTCTTGAAGTGCTTTTTCAACTAAAAAGGCTAACACTAATTAGATGTGCCTTGTGATCGTCGCATTGCAAAACGTTAAGCCGATCAATATTCCGTTCTTATTGCGAGTTCAGCGCGGCCTTGGCAAAGTGGAAGATGCAGTTGACTTGATGAGTGGTTGAGTCCAGCTTTACGTCGTAATTGGTGATGACGGTCTGCATCCATTTCGCCAAAGCTTTGTCTTTCTTTTGCGCGAGCGCCGCAAAGCTTGAGACGTAACCCTCGTTGAAGGTCTGGCCGGGTGCTATCGTCCAGAGGCGCGTGAGTTTTGCATTCATTGCATCGGGTGCGCCGTCGAACTGCACCGTACCCATCTTGTAGATCGTTCCCGGAGTAATTTCGAGGCTGTAATTCACGATGTGCGTGGCTTCGTTGAACAATGGGTGCGAGACGACGGAGCAATCGAGATAGCCCCTGGCATGATAGGCATCGCGAA
>CAZKJB010000293.1:0-5249 GCA_964552975.1 uncultured Occallatibacter sp.
TCCGATCTTGGAGACGCCGATCCATCGCACCTTACCCTGCTCTCGGAAACGCTCCATCGCCTCCCACGCGGTTTCGATCTCTTCGTCAGGCTGGGGCCAGTGAATCTGGTAGAGGTCGATCGTCTCCACGCCCAGCCGGTGCAGCGATCCTTCGAGCTCAGCGGCCAGAGAGTCGGGACTCAAAGAGCTGTAAATGGTTCCATCGGGATTCCAGAGCCGCGAGCACTTGGTGAAGATGTAGGGTTTATGCGATGAGGATTTTAGGGCGCGCCCCACCACTTCTTCCGAGTGCCCCAAACCATAGACGGCGGCGGTGTCGATCCAGTTGATGCCTGAATCGAGCGCGCAGTGAATGGCTTGAATAGAATCGCTGTCTTCCTGTGGACCCCATGCGTACTGCCAATCGCCGCCGCCAATGGCCCACGCGCCGAGGCCAACGGCAGTGAGTTGAAGATCAGAATTACCGAGTGTATGAAGTGGATGCGAACTCGTCTGTGTCATGTCACAAACATAGATGATTCGCGAGAGCAAAGCGGTGCGGAAAACAGGCCACTGTCTCAGAACCCGAAATCCATCAATTCACCAGCATTCTTCGATTGAACTTATCCCTTGCTGCGGCGAACGAAGACGGATAGTCGGTGCTGCTTTTCGCATAGTAGAATGGGCGCCTGATTCAACCGTTCAACTCGTGCGATGGGAATCTTGGCGTGCGCCGTCAGTCGCGTGCAGAAAGGCACCATTGGAGGATTTGCCGATGAGCGACGGAGCTGTGCAGTCGGCGCCGGCAGGCGCGAGAAACGTTGCGATCGACGCCTACCGCGGCCTCGTGATGTTGCTCATGATGGGCGAAGTGCTCCAGTTTGCGCACGTGGCCCACTCTTTCCCCGACAATCCCGTTTGGCAGTTCCTCGGGTACCAGCAGTCGCACACCGAATGGGTTGGCATGAGCCTTCACGACACCATTCAACCTGGTTTCACGTTCCTCGCTGGCGTCTCGCTGCCCTACTCGCTGGCCAGCCGCAGGCGGAAAGGCGAGTCGTTCAAGCACATGCTGTTTCATGTCGTTTGGCGCAGCCTGCTCCTCATCGCGCTGGGAATCTTTCTGCGCTCGACCGCGGGGCCCATCACCTATTTCACTTTTGAAGATACCCTTACGCAAATCGGTCTCGGCTACACTTTTGCGTTCCTGCTTGCCTTGGCCAAACCGCGATGGCAGTGGATTTCGTTGGCGGCTATTCTCTTCGGCTATTGGCTTGCGTGGGCCATCTATCCCGCTCCCGGCTCCGATTTCCCATGGGCCGCCGTGGGAGTCGCTCCCGACTGGCATCAGCACCTGTTCACCGGATTCGCGGCACACTGGAACAAGAACAGCAATCTCGGACAGGCCTTCGACCTGTGGTTCCTGAACCTGTTTCCGCGCACACGCCCATTCGTTTACAACGCTGGCGGCTATCTCACCCTGAGCTTTATTCCCACCCTTGGCACCATGTTGCTGGGCCTCATCGCCGGCCAATGGTTCCGCGAAGCCGCTCCCCGAATTCCGTTGAGGCGTTTTCTGGTTGCCGGTGCGCTTCTTTGCGCAGCGGGTTTGCTTCTGCACTTTACGGGGATCTGCCCGATCGTGAAACGCATCTGGACGCCTGCATGGACACTATTCTCAGGTGGCGCGTGCTTCTTGTTTCTCGCCGCCTTCTCGTGGATCGTTGATGTAAAGAACCACCGCCGGCTCGCTTTTCCGCTGGTAGTGGTCGGCATGAACTCGCTCGCGGCTTACCTCATCGCGGAACTTTGTGGGAATTTTGTCGAGAGCAGCTTTCGTATTCATCTTGGAATGCGGGTTCTCAACGCTTTTGGCGAAAATGTAGAGCCGGTGTTTCTGGGCGCGCTGACGTTGGCAACTTATTGGTTGATGCTGTATTGGATGTACCGCAAGAAAGTGTTGATTCGCATTTGACGCGAGGAATGACAATGAACTTCGACGAATTGCAATCTGGAAGTGCTGGCTGGACGAGGCGGCAGTTCGTGCAGCTCAGCGCAGCAGGCGCGATGGCGCTGGGAGCACCGCACCTGGCACAGGCAGCAGAGACGGCGGCGCGGCACAGCATGATGCAAGTACCGTTTGCGAAGCGGGAGCCGCGAGTGGCTGTGATCGGAACGGGTGGCAGGGGAACGTCGTTGCTCGGCAATTTGCTCGCCGTCGACGCCCAGATTGCGGCTCTCTGCGATATTGTGCCGGAGAAGGCGGAACACGCCGCGGCTATGGTTGTGGCGGCCGGCCAAAAGAAGCCGGTTCTCTTCACCAAGGGCCCACACGACTACGAAACGCTGGTGGCGCGTACCGATGTCGATCTGATTCTGGTAGCAACGCCATGGAGCTGGCATGCCCCCATGGCGCTGGCAGCAATGGGTCACGGCAAGGATGTGGCCATTGAAGTGCCCGGCGTGACGACCCTCGAAGACTGTTGGAAGATCGTTAACGCTTCAGAGCAGACGCGCCGGCATTGCATGATGCTTGAGAACTGCTGCTACGGCTACAACGAGACGCTCATTCTGCGGATGATTCACGGAGGCGAATTTGGCGAGCTGCTGTACGGAGAAGGCGCTTACATCCATGACCTGCGCGCCGAACTTTTCTCCAACGCCGGCGAAGGGTTGTGGCGCCGCACTGAGCACACTTTGCGTGACGGCAATTTGTATCCCTCGCACGGCCTGGGACCGGTGGCGAATTACATGGGCATCCAGCGCGGCGACCGGTTTGTGCATTTGGTTTCTATGAGCTCTCCCGAGCGGGGTCTTGATGCCTACCGCAAAGATCACCTGGAGCCGGGCGATGCGCGCTGGAAGGAGCGCTATCTCTGCGGCGACATGAACACCTCGCTCATCAAGACTGCGAAGGGCCTCACCATCACAGTCAAACACGCGGTTTCAACGCCGCATCCCTACGACCGCATCAATCTAATCGCCGGCACCAAGGCTCTGTTTCAGGATTACCCGCCGCGCATTTACATCGATGGCATGAACAAGGACGAGTCGTTCGGTTCAATTGACGCGTACAAGCAATACCAGCATCCGCTCTGGCTGCGCGAAGGCGAACTGGCCCGCAAAAGCGGCGGACACGGCGGCATGGACCTCATCATGATTTATCGCTTGCTCGAATGCGTGCGCGAAGGGCTGCCGCCCGACCTCGACGTTTACGACTGCGCCTCGTGGTCGGCTGTAGCGCCGCTCAGCGTAACTTCAGTCAGCCGAGGCAGCGCGCCGGTCGAGTTTCCTGACTTCACCGCGGGCATGTGGCGCGACAGGGCAATCTCAGCGATCGCGACGCAAGCGTAAGGTTTTCAAGGCTCTGCGGTTCCGTTGGCGCTAATTCAGGAACATAGTGCGGTAGAGCGTATCCCGCTGTACGGGCCTGAAGCCGGCATCGCGAATAATCCTGCGAAGCTCTTCTTCCGTGGTGCAATTCGAGGTGCCTGCTGCGCGCACTACGTTCTCTTCCAGCATCACCGAGCCCACATCGTTTCCGCCGAAGTGAAGACCGAGCTCCAGCACTTTCAGCCCCTGCGTCACCCAGCTTGCCTGAACGTTCTCGATATTGTCGAGATAGAGGCGGGAGATTGCCAGGACTTTCAGGTATTCAACGGACGTCGCTTCGTCCCAGCCGCGGCCGCCGAGAGCAGTGTTTTTGGGCTGAAAGCTCCAGGGGATGAATGCCGTAAAGCCGCCGGTATCTTCCTGCAGGCGGCGCACCACTTCAAAATGATTGATGCGCTGGTCGTAGCTCTCGCCCACGCCGAACATCATGGTCGCCGTGGTGCGCATGCCGAGCTCGTGAGCAGTTCGATGCACGCTCACCCAGTCTCCGGTGTCGCACTTGAGGCGGGCAATGCGATGCCGCACGTCATCGTCCAGAATTTCGGCGCCGCCGCCGGGGATGGAATCCAGTCCCGCGTCGCGCAGGCGTGCGATGGTGTCGCGCAGGCTCAGCCCCGAATATTCTGCGATCGCCAGCACTTCCGACGCGGACAGACAGTGCAGCCAGATCTGCGGAAAGCGCTGCTTGATTCCGGAAAACAGCTTCTCAAACCAGTCAATCTTGAGATCGGGATGGATGCCGCCCTGCATCAACACTCCTGTGCCGCCCATCTCCAGCGTTTCGGCAATCTTCTCGTAAATTTTTTCCGAGTCGAGGATGTAGCCCTCTTCGGCGCGCGGGTCCGGTTTGCCCGCACGAGGCAACGGGCGATAGAAGGCGCAGAACGTGCAGTACTCCGTGCAGAAATTGGTGTAGTTGATATTGCGATCGATGATGTAGGTGACCACGCCCTCCGGGTGCAGGCGTTGGCGCACAGCGTCCGCATCAAAACCCAGGCCGATCAGGTCGGGAGAGTTGAAATAATCAAGGGCTTGCTGGCGCGTGATCGGCATACTTCAATTCTAGCAATTCAATTGCCCCGCGCCGAATTGGCGGTCGGCGCGTCACCCTTGCCTCGGAACAGGAATAGCCCGCGGGTGCGTAGCGGCCTTCGCTGCGTGCGCGCCAAATTTGACGCGGTTGAAATGCCGCTGAAGAGAATAAGAAAATCGAGAAACGCGCGGAGAGAACTCTTATTTTTTGCCATCGGTAAACGACCTCGCCCTGCAATCCTTTGGCAGCCACTCTTTTTGATCGATGGGAGGGAAATGGGTTGCAAGATTTTGCTGCCTGAGCCCTGACTAGGTTCGAACAAAGGTGGCTTTGTCTTTGTCCTTACGAACGGCGCCGACGGGAAAAACCTGCCCGTGCATCACGACGAATACGCCGGGCCCGAGCAAGCGGGCGGCGAAGAGGCTTTCCGTCAGGTTCTGCAATCCGTCACTGCCCTCAAATCCCAGTGGTGTCATGGCTCCGGTCAGAATCAATGGCGTCTTCAAGGCTGGAAACTCATGTTCCAAAAACAAGCCTGTCTCAACCATGGTATCGGTGCCGTGAGAGATCACGATTGGAGCGCCTTCAGGAAGAAGCTCGGCCACTCGGTCCCTGACCTCGGCTCGATCCGCATCGGTCATCTCCAGACTGTCTTTATTCATCAGCTGGACAGTGAGAACTTCCGAATCCGGCAGGCGAAGCATTCGCAGGTAGCGGTCCAGCTTCGCGGCGCGATTTTCGACCGTGCCACTCTGCTCCGAGTAGACCTTCTCAATGGTTCCACCGGTCGAAAGCAAATAAATGCGCTGCATGGGCGCTTCCTTTGGAAAGTGTCCGCTACGCC
>CAZKJB010000294.1:0-5240 GCA_964552975.1 uncultured Occallatibacter sp.
GGCAGGCCTTGAAACTCCGGCGCTGCTTGAAGGCTGCACGCGGGCCATCGCCGACCTCGTGCGTGACGGCAATCAGGTTGCCGTGGTTCACGGCGGCGGCATGCAGCTCACGCGTACGCTCAAGGCGCTGGGTATCAAGAGCGAGTTTATCGATGGCCTCCGCGTCACGGATGCAGAAACGCGCGATATTGCGCTGATGGTCTTCGCTGGCCGCGTGAATAAAAAACTGGTCGCGGCGCTTAGCGCGGCTGGCCAGCCGGCTGTCGGGCTTTCCGGCGGGGATGGGCTGCTCTTCAGGGCGCGCAAAAAGCGCACTGTGCCCGACCTTGGCTATGTCGGCGAAATCGCCGCCAGCGATCCGCGCTGGATAGAAGCCATCTGGCAGTTGAATGGTGTCCCTGTGATTTGCTCCATGGCTCTCGGCTTCGACGGCGAGTACTACAACATCAACGCGGATGAGATGGCCGCAGCCTGTGCCATCGCCTGCCGCGCCGACGCGCTGGTTTTTCTCACAGACGTACCCGGCGTGAAGGGAGCCAACGGCGAAGTCTTGCGATGGCTCTCGATCGATCAGATTGCCGAGATGGCAAAGAGCGCGGTCATCTCCGGCGGCATGTTGCCCAAACTGGGTGCTTGCCGTGAGGCTCTGCTGAACGGCGTCAAGCGCGTTCGAATTTTGCCGGCAGAAGCCGCCGGTTCTCTGCCCGATCTGTGCAGTTCTCGAGTGGCACACGGTACCGAAGTGATGGTTGCCTGAGGAGGTTTTGCAACGATGAAGTTCGAAGAAATTCGCGCCGCGGAAGACCGGCTGCTGCTTTCCACCTATGAGCGGAGCCCCATCCTCTTTGTCGGCGGTGAAGGCGTCTACATTGCCGATGAAGCGGGCAACCGCTATCTCGATCTGCTGAGCGGGATCGGCGTCAACGCTCTCGGCTACAACCATCCGGCGATCGTGGATACAATTGCGCGCCAGAGCCGCGCGCTCATCCACACCTCGAACCTCTACTACCACGAGGGTCAGGCGGAGTTGGCGCTGCGCCTGGCGGAGCGCACGGGGCTCGATCGCGTCTTTTTTTGTAACAGTGGCACTGAAGCCTGGGAGGGAGCGCTCAAGCTGGCGCGCGCCTACGCCGGCCTGAGGCGCAGCGAAGGCGCGAAGATTGGCACCAGGTTTCTCGCGCTGGAGCAGAGCTTCCATGGCCGCACCTTCGGCGCCATGTCCACCACTTTCAAGGCAAAGTACCGTGAGCCGTTTGGTCCTGTCGTTCCCGGCGTTGAGTTTGTCCGCTTCAACGACGTCGCCGATCTGCGCGCCAGGTTTTCCAGCGACGTGTGCGCGATTCTTGTCGAGGCCATCCAGGGCGAAGGCGGCATTCGGCCGCTTACGCCGGAGTTTTTCGCCGAGGCGCGCGCTTTGGCAAATTCGACCGGCGCCCTGCTCATCGTTGACGAGATTCAGGCCGGCATGGGCCGCACGGGCAAGTGGTGCGGTTATCAACACTACGGCATCCAACCCGATGTAACGACGTTTGCAAAACCGCTGGCTGGTGGGCTTCCTCTCGGAGCGGTGATGTGCACCGAAGAAGTAGCTCGCGTGATGCACGCCGGCATGCACGGGACGACATTCGGCGGCGGGCCGCTGGCTTGCGCCGTCGGCGTCGCCGTCATCGACACCATCGAAAAGGACGGGCTGCTTGCGCATGCAACAAAAGTTGGTAGTTACTTCCAAGATTCCTTGCGTTCGCTCGCCAAAAAACATGAGACCATCGTCGATGTGCGCGGAAAAGGCCTGATGCTTGCCGCAGAGCTCGATTCGGCCGATCTGGCCAAGCTGACTGTTGCGGAGATGCTCAAGCGCCGCATTCTCATTAACTGCACCAGCGACACTGTCTTGCGCTTCCTGCCGCCTTACATTCTGGAGCCGGCGCAGGTTGACACGGCCATTGCCGCACTGGACGAAATTTTCACCGTGCACGCTGCTGCGCATTCCGCAGCGCCGCCCACAAGAGGACATCATCATGGCTAGCAGAGCAACCGTGGAACGCAAATCGCCTAACGTGCCGGTCGAGGGGGATCCCGATATTCTTGCTGCGGCAGCGCGAATGGCCGGTGAGGATCTGTGCTCCATCGCAGATCTTTCCAGTAGCGAGGTTCGCGCAATCCTTAAGCTCGGTCACGACGTCAAACACAATCCGCGCGAATACCGCAATGCTCTCGATGCCAAACAGATGGTGCTGATGTTCGAGAAGGCCAGCCTGCGCACGCGGCTCTCCTTCGAAGCCGGTATCAACACCATGGGTGGCAACGCGATCTTCGTCGATCAAACCAATCAGCCGCTGGGCGAGCGCGAAACCATCGCCGATGTGGCAAAGAACCTTGAGCGCTGGGTCGACGTGATCGTGCTGCGCACGTACGCGCACGACACCATCACTGAAATGGCCGCCAACTCGCGCGTCCCAATCATCAACGCACTCTCCGATTTCGAGCATCCCTGCCAGGCGCTGGCCGACTTCATGACACTTGAGGAACACTTCGGTACGGCCGTGGGATTGAACTTCACCTATGTGGGCGACGGGAACAATGTGTGTCACTCGCTGATGCTGACGGGAGTACAACTAGGCGCCAACGTCACGGTGGCGACTCCGCGCGTTTACGCACCGAAGCCCGAAGTTGTTGCTCTTGCGCGCGATCTTGCCCAGGCAAATCACTGCGAGCTTCGCCTCCTGCAGAATCCGCAGGCTGCTGTCGAGGGCGCTGACGCTGTGTATACCGACGTTTGCGTGAGCATGGGCTTTGAACACGAGTCCACCAAGCGTGCGCCCATCTTCAGGCCGTTCCAGGTGAACGAAGCGCTGATGCGGAAAGCTTCGCCGAATGCGGTGTTCATGCATTGCCTGCCCGCGCGGCGCAATGAAGAAGTCACGGACGCAGTCATCGACGGCCCGCAGTCCATCGTCTTCGATCAGGCTGAGAACCGCCTGCACGCACAAAAGGCGTTGCTGATGCTGCTTCTCGGCGGCCTCGCCAATACTCCGAGCTTCCGGAAGACTGTGACCGGCGGCCATTGAACGGCGGCTATTGGTCAGCGGAATGGCTCGTTTGCTGAGCTTGCTAGTATGCGCAGCGTTGCGCAAAGAAAGTGAGTCCTGAAGTGAAGATGTGGTCCGGCCGATTCCGCGAGCCTCTCGATGCGGAATTCGAAGCATGGCAACGTTCGATTGTTTTTGACTGGCAGCTTCTCGACCAGGAGGTAGCCGCCAGCAAGGCGCACGCGTCCGCTTTGAACGCAGCTGGAATTCTTACAAAGGGCGAAACAGCGGAGCTGCGGGCGGCACTGGATGCGATCGCCGCCGAATACTCGACCGACGCGGGCAAAGCCTTGGTCCGCGATGACGCCGCCGCCGAAGACATTCATCATTTCGTCGAGCTGAGACTCATCGAGCGGGTCGGCTCGCTTGGGCGCAAGCTCCACACTGGCCGCAGCCGCAATGAACAGATTGCAACCAACCTCCGTCTATATGTGCGCAACCAGATTGATCTCGCCGTCGAGGGGCTTGCCGCGTGGGCCAATGCGTTGCTCGAACAGGCGCACAGTGCCGGCGATGCCGTCATGCCCAGCTACACACACTTGCAACGCGCCGAGCCTGTTCTTGTTGCACATTGGCTGCTGGCCTACGTGGAGATGGCTCTCCGCGATGCGGCGCGCCTGCGCGATTGTTCCGCTCGGCTTAACTACTGCCCGCTTGGATCAGGCGCCGTTGCCGGAGCAACGCTCGCTCTCGATCGCACGATTGCCGCGCGGGAGTTGGGCTTTACGGCTCCGACTGCAAATTCTCTGGATGCGACAAGCGATCGCGACTTCGTTTTGGAATACTTGCAGGCGCTCACGTTTGTCGGCCTGCACCTCAGCCGCTTTGCCGAAGAGATCACGCTCTTTGCGACCGCCGAGTTTGGATTTGTTCAACTGCCTGAGGCATTTTCGACGGGCTCGAGCGCCATGCCGCAGAAGAAGAATCCCGATCTGACCGAGCTGATTCGCGCCAAGGTGGGACGCATTAATGGCGCGGCACAGACGGTGGCCATGCAGCTCAAAGGCCTGCCTTTGGCCTACAATAAAGACTTGCAGGAAACGCAGGAGCCGGCCTTCGCAGTCAGCTTCCTGCCGCAAATGCTCAAGCTCGTGGCGCGCTTCACAGCCGCCATCCAATTCAATCGCGAGAAGATGAACGAAGCAGCTCAATCCGGTTTTCTGAACGCCATGGCAGCGGCCACTTACCTCACCGGCAAGGGTGTTCCCTTCCGCACGGCACACGAGATGGTCGGCCATGCGGTGCGTTTCGCCCTTGAAAAGGGCGTCGAGCTCGACCAGCTCACTCTGGCCGAGCTCCGCGAGTTCGGCAAAGAGTTCGGCGAAGATTTCTACGCGGCAATTTCACTTGACGCGACCCTCGATTGCCATGACGTAATCGGAGGAACGGCGCGCGATCGCGTGCGCAATGCGCTGGCTGCCGCATCGGAACGCGTGGCGGCGCTTGCGAAACCCAGCATTACGGAGGCGATTCATGCTGGTGCGTAAGGCCCTCCTTCAAGACGCCTCCAACGTCTACGATCTTGTGAACTCTCTCTCCAGCGACGGAACGCTGCTCAAGCGCCCGTTCGCGGAGATCTGCGAGAACATTCGCGACTTCACCATTGCCGAGTCGGACGGCGGCGCGTTTCTCGGCTGCGGAGCGCTCCATCTTTACGGCCCGCATCTCTGCGAGGTTCGCTCCATTGTTGTGAAGCCTGAAGCCAAGGGCCAGGGCGCCGGCGGCCGCGTGCTGAAGGCGCTGATTGAAGAAGCCGAGACACACGGCATTCAATCGGTCTGCCTCTTCACCCGCATCCCTGACTTCTTTTTCAAGTACGGCTTCCGCACGGTCGAAGACAAGTCTGAGCTGCCCGACAAGATCTTCAAGGACTGCCAAACCTGCCCGCGCCTGCACCGCTGCGATGAGGTCGCGATGGTGCGCGGACGCATTCCGCGCATGTCGATTCTTGGGCCGCGCCATGAGGCACAGGAGCTGGTTCGCCTCTCGGGGTGACGCGCCGAATTCATGGGCGGCGGCTGCTTTGGTGCACTGCCTTGCCGAACTCTTTCCAGACCTGCCAATTTCCCGGGTAATCCTTGAGCATCCGCTCGGGGTGGAATTGAAGCCCGACCACAAAATCTGCCGTGGGATCGTAGAAAGCCTCAATCA
>CAZKJB010000295.1:0-5238 GCA_964552975.1 uncultured Occallatibacter sp.
AGCAGATGAAGATGTTCCTCACCCGCATGGGCAACAACTCCAAGGCGGTCATCACTGGAGACATCACGCAGATTGATCTGCCCAACCCGCGCAAATCGGGCCTGCTCGACGCCATCAACGTCTTGAACGGCGTCGAGGGCATCAATTTCTGCCATTTTGAAGATTCAGACGTTGTCCGCCATCCCCTCGTGCAGCGCATCGTCCGCGCCTATGACTCCAAGCCCGACCTTGCGCTATCCGTGGCAGATGCGAGCGAAACAGCCGCGCAACCGATGCAGGAACCGGCGCAAACCCAGGCCCAGCAACCGGCCAAACCGCAGTAGCCGCGCGCTTCACGTAGAATCGAAGTCAAGACGGTGCCGCAAAGTACGGCTCCGTGAGCAATGATCCTCCTCGACTCAGATTTGGACCCCGACCCCGCGCCGGCTCGAACCTCGGCGAGGGGAAAGATCGCGTCCGAATCCTGCCGCAATCTTCGCCTCCCTTCCAAGCGCGTTTTGGCTCGCTTCCTCACCGAGGCCCTGGCAGCCGTTCGGTTGCGCGGCCAGGTTACGGTCCTCCTCACAACCGATGCGGCGCTGCGCAGTCTCAATCGCCGTTTCCGCGGCAAGAACAAGCCCACAGACGTGCTTTCCTTCCCAGCCGGGCCGCTCCGAAACATAAAGCCTGCGGAGCGGGTTGCCGGCGACCTCGCCATCAGTGTTCCCGCCGCCCGCCGCCAGGCCGCCGCCCTCGGACACTCGCTAACCGACGAGCTGCAGGTCCTCATTCTCCACGGATTGCTCCACCTGGCGGGCTACGATCATGAAGCAGACGCGGGACAGATGCATCGCCTCGAGTCCCACCTCCGCACGCGCCTTGGACTTCCTCAGGGCCTCATCGAGCGAACGACTCGAAAACCCACGGCCAAGGCCAGCAGATCATGACACCGACGACGGTTGTTCTTCTCATACTGCTCGTCGCTGTAGCCACTTTGGCGTCCTATATCACCCGCGTCTACTCAGAATTCGGAAAGATTCTCAGCCGCGAGGTGCAGGAAAATCTCGACGCCTGGGAGCAGAAGATCGAGCCTCATCTCGGGTTGAGCCGCGATCACGCCGCTCTCTGCGCAACTGTCCTTCAGCAATTGGCGTTCGGCCTTATCGCGCTTGGTTTCGGGGCTCTTCTCTTCGATCGCGCTCCGCATTTTGCTCCGCCCACCCCCGCTGAAATCGCCCAGGCCATTCTCGCCGTGGTGCTGATCGTCGTATTCACCAACCAGTTCATTCCATCGTTGCTGTTCAATCGCACGCGCGGCCTATGGGCTTTGCCCCTCCTCTGGCCGATTCGCCTCTTACTCTGGCTCGTCACCCCGGTCACCGTCTTCATTCGTTTCTTTTTCTCGGTTGCCACGCTGGCCGAGGCTCCGGCCGATCCCGCTGAAGAGCCTGCAGCCGGTGTTGAGGCCCTCATTGAAGCTGGCGAAGAGGAGGGGATCCTCGAGCAGAGCGACCGTGAGCTTGTGCGTTCGGCCGTCGAGTTTGGCGACAAGCTGGTGCGCGAAGTCATGACTCCGCGCCCTGAGATCTTCGCCGTCCCTGAATCCATCACTCTTGAACGATTTCTCGAACTCCTGCGCAAGCACAACTACTCCCGCGTTCCGGTTTATGCCGGCTCGCTCGACAACATCAAGGGTCTTGCCTTCGCACACGACCTTCTGCAAATCACTGACGACGAAGCCCGTACGCGCCCGGTCGCAACCATTCTGCGCCCCGCAGCTTTCGTGCCCGAAACCAAGCGAGGCTACGAGCTGCTCCGCGAGATGCAGCGCGAAAAGCAGCACATGCGCATCGTTATCGATGAATACGGCGGCGTTGCCGGCCTTGTGACCATTGAAGATCTGCTCGAGCAGATTGTCGGCAACATCCGCGACGAGCACGAAACCGACACGCAAATTGAAGAGCCGCAGCGCGAGCCTTCCGGTTCCTGGCTCGTACCTGGGAACCTGCCTGTCGATCAGCTTGCCGACCTTGTCGGTGAGCCGTTCGAGCTGGGCGAGACCTATGAAGCAACGACGGTTGGCGGCCTGGTAAGTGAAATTGCGGGCCGCATCCCGGAAACCGGCGAAGTGATACCGCTCGAGCCTCTGGGCCTGCGTGTCGAAATCGTTGCTTCTACCGGCCGCCGCGTCGAGCGCCTGCGCATGTTTCCCGCGACAGGCCGGCTTCCGTTTCCAAACAACGAGTCGCTGGCTTCCGATTAAGTCGGGGTGTCCACAGTTTCTGTGTTTCTGTGGACCACGTCCGCGCCCGGACCTATTCGGTTGGTATGACGAGAGTTACATACTGTCCGCAGATTCACAGTTTCACAGTTGAGTTTTCGAGGATATGGGGGGAGGGGGGCAACATCCGGTGACAAGGTGACAAGGGAACTGAGGCTAATGCGAAAAGTTCTCTGCGGCGCTTGTCAAACTCGCGAGGAGAATCCGGACCGAGGCGCTTAAGTGCCGCAGTATCATCTTGATGTTTGTTCTTTAGCTCCATTGTGCCGCAGCTGAAGGTAATTATCTGCAAAGTATTCGAAATAATTCTATTCAGGCGGAATCCTGCCTTCGCGCTTCTTCCACTGCTTCCACTCGTCCGCGGTGATCTCCCAAGTCTCTGTGGGCAATCGCCCGCTGACGTAGTCCTTCTCTTTCATGCCAACCAGCCGCATGCCTTGCTTCTGTGAGATACGGTGCGACGCAATGTTGTCAGCCGCTTTAGCCACGCGCATGAGCCAGAAACCAAGCGTTTCGAACCAATAGTCGTTAACCCACGCGCAGGCCTCGCTCATCAATCCCTGCCCTTGCCAGTCCACTCCGAGCCAAAATCCGCGGTTATCCTCATATCCCCTTCGCAAGTCGATCACGCCAATTATCTGTTCCGGCTTTTGCTTCAGGCGCAGTGTCCAGGTCCACTGGTTCTCGCGCGCGATCGCAGGCAATGCTACGTCACGCACATAGCTCAGCGCGCCGTCCGCCGGATAGGGCCACGGCACACGGCCGAGCAGGTAGCGCACAACCTCCCAGCGAGGGAACACCTCCTGAATCTGCGCCGCATCGGCTAACTCCAACGGGCGCAGGAGCAGCCTTTCGGTTTCGCCTACTCTCGCCATGCGCCGATCTTATCAACGTTCAACCACCAGATCCGCGATAATAGACATGGAGCATCAAAACTTGAAATCCGGATTCGTCGCCATCGTCGGCCGGCCCAACGTGGGCAAAAGCACCCTCCTGAATGCCCTCATCGGCGAAAAGGTGGCCATTGTTACGGCCAAGCCGCAGACAACCCGCAACCGCATCGCTGGCGTAGTAGAGGTACCTGCGCGCAAAAAGCAGCATCCCGCGGCGCAGATCGTTTTCGTTGATACTCCCGGCGTTCACAAGCCCGGCTCGCAACTCGACAGGCGCATGTTACAGGAGGTTCATGAGGCTCTCGAGTCGCGCGATCTCGTCCTCGTCCTGATGGACGCGACGCGCAGGATTCAACTCGAGGAGCCGGCGACCGGCGAAATAAATTCCGGCTCTGCCCGAAAGGGCGACCGGGAACGCAACTCGAAAAGCGAAGACGAATTCCTTTTCGGCCTTATTCGAAGGCTCGACTGCCCAGTCTTCCTTGTTCTCACGAAAATCGACCTCGTGCGCAAAGATCAGCTCCTGCCGCTTATCGAGTCCCTCACGCGCCATTACCCGTTTGCTCAGGTCATCCCGGTAAGCGCCCGCAAGCGCGACGGCCTCGATGTGCTCCTCCGCAAGATCGTCGACGTTCTACCCACCGGCGAACGCTACTATCCGAAAGATCAGTACACAGACCAGCCCTTGCGTTTCATGGTCGCCGAGCTCATCCGCGAGAGCATTCTCATCGAGACAGGCGAGGAAGTGCCCTACGCGTCGGCTGTAATCATCGAGGAGTTTGAAGAACCTGAGCCCACACGCAAACCCGGCAATAAGCTGCCGCTCACACGGATCGCAGCCGCCATCTACTGTGAACGCAATGGACAAAAGGCGATCTTGATCGGCAAGGGCGGATCGAAGTTGAAGGAAATCGGAACTGGCGCGCGCCGCAAGATTGAATCTCTTTTGGGCACGCGCGTCTATCTCGAGCTCCGCATCATTGTCGAGCCTGACTGGCGCGAATCCAAGACTTTTGTCGAGTCGCTCAACTGGCGCACGCAGCTTGATCGGCTGGCGGGAACGCAAGTGAGCAAGAAAGACAACTAGGACGCGGGGTTTTGTTCAATCGCCTCGCAAGAGCAGGGTCTCCACGTCTCCCCTGCCTTCTCGACCTGCTCCGAGCTGCTGCGCCAATGCCGCGTATTTCGAATCGTGATAGGCCTCTGCTGCGCGCAGGAGTGTTGCCCGCATTGCGTCTGCGTGGAAGCCGCCAATCTGCTGATAGGCCCACTTCTTCTCTCCGGCGGCATACGGAAGCAGGAAATCGACCGCGGCGCGAATCGAGCGGCCGTCGGCAGTCTTGAAGTTCCACAGGTCCACTCCAACTTCGTCGCCGAGCGTTGCCAACTTGCACAGCCCGTCGAGATTCCCATTGCTGTAACCCCATGCGTTGGTGCGCGCCAGTTCCAGCGGCTGCTTACCGTCCGGCTCAATCTGCACGGCAATTCGCCTTGTCTTCACACGCTCCAGCGTATCGGTAGCCAGCGAGCGATCGCCGAGGAAGAGCGCAACATCGACGACCTGCAAGTCGTACCACGTGCCGTGATTGTTCTTCGCCGCGTCTTCAGCCTTTCCCTTTTCACTGGTGCGCATCCACAGCACATACTGTGTGAGCCAATCTCTGATGCCCTGATCGTCTGCCGCCGTCCACGCCTTCGCGCCAGCGAGCAACCCAACTGCGTCGGTGTCGTCCACTACCACACGCGACTCAATAATCCCGATGCCACGCCCAGTGTTGATGCCGGGAATGCCTTGGCCAAACTCCAGGTTGGGATTCATTTTGGTTGCGGGATCGAGGAACCACGTGCGCAGCAAGAGTGCGGCCCGCTCCGCGTAGGCAGAGTTGCCAGTGAGGTAGTAGGCAAGCGCCAGCGCACGGGCAGCGTCGCTCATGCGGGTCCACTCGTCGTGATCGGTGATCTTCTTGATTTCAGGATTGTGCTCGCCGTCGCGGCGAATGTACGGCAAGCCATCCGGCTTGCTGGGATCAGCCCAGAAGTACGGCGCGTGGCTCATGTAGTCGTGCTTATCGCCGCTGGGCGGAG
>CAZKJB010000296.1:0-5231 GCA_964552975.1 uncultured Occallatibacter sp.
CAAAATCTGCCGGCCCTTGTGGTCATGGGGGTTCGACCCCCCCTCCCGGCACCAAGTTTAAGGTTATTTCGAATCTTAGATTTAGCAAAATGCAAGATCGTTGGCGCCTGAGTTGCACCAAAGTTGTGTCCAGACTCGAACCGTTGGCACTGCCGCGATTCTTGTTACCGGTCTGGCCCGTTTTTTCTGTGGGAGATCTCCACGTCTCGTGCCCGGCAGGGTTTCTCGCCCTCGGCGGGCCCTGTCATGACTTCACAGAGAAGTGACCCCAGGAGATCGGAACGCAATCAACGATGGGCCGGCAGGGGAAGAATGTCAATGAAAATGGGCCAAGCATCGTTCAAGACGCTTGAGCCGCTCGCATTTGGGATTCGAGTCGTCCAACGGATCAAGTTCAGGGAATTTCCGGTTCAACGGAACCAGAAATCTCCTGAAGTTGAGGTGGGACAGACTTCTCGCCGCTCTCAGTAAGGGTGCGCAGTTTAGCGAGGAGATCTGAAGGATGGACCGGTTTGGCCAGAACTTCGAATTCATTTCCACAAAGTCTGGCAGTCGCAAGCATTTCTGCGGCCGCCGATTGTCCCGAAAAGAGCAAGATCTTGCATTGGGGATATTCGCCGCGGAATTGGACGGCAAGCTCAATTCCGGACATCCCCGGCATGATTACATCTGTTATCAAAAGGTCGGGTACCGGACCGCTAGCGGCTGCTTCAAGAGCCTGACAAGCGCCCACAAACGCGGTCGCAGAGAAGCCCGATTGAGCGAGGATCATTGCCAAAGTAGTCGCGATCAACTCTTCATCGTCGACGACGAAAACGACTCCTCTGCCGCGCTGCATTTTGCCGCACGCTCCTTTGGCTGCCTTTAACGAATATATGTGTGGCCCGATCGTGGAAACGCGCGAGATTCGTAAGCAGTCGCTGCCGATTCAACCGGCCAAAGTTGGACGCTAACCGCGATCCATGGGCCGAAGAACTATTGACAGCTTGAGTCCTTTGCAGACATGTGCGTTCTCTGCCACTTGCAATTCCCGTTCGGAATCGGCTGATGCGAGGGTTGAAAAGCATTCACTGCAGAACGAGTCGATTGTCCCATCAACGTTCCGCTTGTGGGGAAATATTGGCTGGCGAATTCCAGCAGTCTTTCTCATCTTATCAATTCTCCGTTTCTGACTTTCGCGATTTGGCGTGTCTAATCTCTATTTGTTTTGTTCGGCAGCAGAACACAAAGCCACGTGCCGGCTGCGCACGAGTCACATGAACTTGCATTCGCGCTCGGGGCGTTTTTCGCGGTCATCGCTTTTCGCCGGTCATCCGCGCGAGTCGATCGAATCAGCGGCACCTACCGGCCATTCGCATCACCAGGCCGGTCACGTGAGCAACATCTCGCTCTTCGAGGCTGTCCTTACTGTATGATGCGCAATTTTGCATTCTCGCAGACCTGATCTCAAGCCTTCATACCGCTCGGACAGCTTATTTGCTCTTTTCTCAGTGGGACTCAAATTCGAGCGTTTGGTAAAGGCCCTTGTCGCTCTGACAGGGTAGCGGCGAACTCGACCCGGTGAGGGATGCGAGCGGAGAGATGCGCTGAAAACACGAAGGGCGACGCACGAGGGACCAAGGCAGGTAGGATCGAGGCGCGAAGAGGCAAGACACGAAGGATCACGGCACGAACTTGAGCGAATAGGCCGCTCCGGGATCGAACGAGCTTTGGACGAGGCCGAGGGATTTGAGCTGCTCGCTGGTGGCTTGCCAACGGGCGGCGTCCATCCGTCCAATCCCGTCAATGCTGCCCGCGGCGCCGGCGATAAATCCGCCATCGCGAAGCGCCTGGGCTGTGTAGGCTTCCTGCGCCGGGTTCAGAGCCGGATTGAGTTGTAGGAGCATTGCATTCGTGGCGCTGGGATCGCGCAGGTATTCCTGCCAGCCGCGAATGCTGGCGCGAACAAATTTCGCAACCACGTCAGGATGTTGGGCGGCGAAGTCGCGCGTGGTGAATTGCACGCGGTAAGGGTCGTATCCCGAGGAACTGATGAGCAACGTGCGCACCTGGGCGCCGGCCTGTTTGGCAAAAAACGGCTCGCTGGTGACGAAGATCTGCTGGACGTAGTTGGGATCGGCGAGAAAGTTGGCGACGGAGAGCGTGGAGGGGATCTGGCGGACGTTTTGCAGGTTGTATCGCTTGATCACGTACTTCAACCAGACAGCTCCGGTTTGCGCTGCGATGGTGTGGCCCTCGAGGTCCTTGAAGTCGTGGATCGGTGAGTCCTGATGCACCATCACGGCCTGCGGGTCATGCTGCATCGTGGCTGCGACGGCCATGAGGGGCAGCCCGTTGGAGCCCCATTCGAGCATCTGGTCGCTCGAGCCGAGTCCAAAGTCTGCCTGACCCGATGCAACGATGGGGGCTGTGCTGCCGTACTGCGGCAAAGGCAAAATTGTGACGTCGAGACCTTCGGCTTTGTAGAACCCCATACGCTGCGCGGTAAAGAAGCCGCCGTGTTCAGGCTGCGGATACCAATCGAGCTGAAGGCGCACCGGGGTCAAACCGTTGCTGGACGCAGACGAATTGCGATGGCATCCCGCAAGTGCGAGTGAGAATACGACCACCAGCGGAATCGCGGCGAACGCTTGAGATCTGACGGGTCGCAAGTTTGACCTCGACGGGCGGGAAGTGAGCCCTTGGTATGAAAGTTATCATGCGGTGGGAGCCAGCTCCGGAACTTGGCTTCGCAATGCGATAGCAGTGCAGCGGCAACTGATTTTCTTGAGGCGCCGGGGCTGGCCGCCATGCTAATTTCAAGCATGGGAGTCGCCTCTTCTTCCTCGCACCACCTAAGTGCACATAAGAAACTAAGCTCCGGCTCGGCTGCCGACCGGGAGCACATGGCCGCACTTGCGGCATTCACCGCGCGAAGCCTGAAGACGGCTCGTCCTCGGCCATTCGGCGCTTCCATCGTTGAAACGAGAACTGGAGAATTGCTGCTCCGCGCGCTGAATGCAGTGAGGCAGGAGATCGACCCCAGCGCGCATGCCGAGGTTCGCGCCATCCGCCTGGCCACAAAGCGACTGAAGAAGATTTCGCTCGGTGGCTACACGCTTTACACCACCTGCGAGCCTTGCCCCATGTGCATGAGCGCGGCACTGTGGGCGGGATTGGATCGAGTGGTGTTTGGCGCCACCATTGAAGACGCAAACCGGCACTGCAACCAGATTCTGATTCCAGCCACCGAGGTGACCGCGCGCGCCGATATGAAATGCGTTGTCGACGGGCCACTGCTGCGCGAGGAATGCTACGGCCTGTTTACGCACCCGCGCATGTTGCGGGCATTCAAACTTTGGTCGACACGCAAGAAGCCGCCTGCACGTTAACGTAACCTGATTGGAGATTTCTTGGCTCATCGGGACAATCTCGCCGCGGAATTGTCAGAGGTGATTGGCGATGGGACGCGCGTGTTGACCGAGCCGGCGGTGCTCGATCGGCTGTCGCACGATTTCTATTGGTACTCGCCCGTGCTGCGGCCGCTGCTCGCGGACAAGAACGGCGACGTGGCGGTGCAGACAACGAGCGTGGAGGAAGTGCTTGCCGTCATGCGATTCGCCGGCGAACGCGGTGTTCCGGTAACGGTGCGCGGCGCGGGCACAGGCAACTACGGACAGTGCGTGCCACTCGAGGGCGGAATCGTGCTCGACCTTTCTTTAGTGGACAAGCTGGAGGCGATTACGGAAGATGGCGTCGCGGTATGCCAGCCGGGTTTGCGCCTCGGCACGCTGGAAACGGAGGCGCGCCGGAAGGGCTGGGAATTGCGCATGTACCCTTCAACGCTCGTAAAGGCTTCGGTGGGGGGCTTTCTTGGCGGCGGCTCTGGAGGAATTGGTTCGGTGGCGCATGGCGGCCTGCGCGACTTCGATAATGTGCGAGGCTTTGAAGTGGTGACGATGGAGGATCCGCCGCGCGTGGTAAAACACGAAGGCGCCGCAGTCCATGAAATTTTACATGCGTGGGGCACCAACGGAGTACTGACGCGGATTTGGTTTGCACTTGCGCCCGCTGTGGAATGGACGCAAGTGACTGCGGCCTTCGATACCTATGCCGAAGCTTTTCGCTTTACGCAGGCAATTGCGGTTGATGCGGCGTGGACCAAGCGGCTGGCAACCGTCTTCGAGTGGCCCATCCCGTCGTTTTTCGCGCCGATCAAGAATGTGACCCGCGAGGGCAAAGCGCTTGTGCTGGTTATGATTTCTACCGCGCAGGCAGAGGCTTTCTGTGCCGCTGTCGGCTCCGCCGCCGGTGAGGTCACGTTAAAAGGAGCATTCGAGGGCCCGCGCACACGGCCGCTACTGAGCGACTACACGTGGAACCACACAACGCTGTGGGCGATGAAGGCCGACCCAGCCTACACCTATCTGCAATGCGGCTTCTCGCCCACGGAATGCGTGGAGCAATTCCGGAAGTTGCGCGAGCGCTACGGGCAGGAGATTCTCTTCCATATTGAATTCATGAAAAACGGCGACGGTGTCGTCATTCCCGGCGCCATCCCTGTGGTGCGCTTCACGACGGAGGAGCGACTGAACGACATGATTGCTTACTGCCGATCGATTGGAGTGTTTGTCGCCAATCCACACGTCAACTATCTTGAAGACGGCGGCCGGTTCCGTCCCGATAACATTCAACTCATCGCGAAGCAGAAGTACGATCCTCGCGGCCTGCTGAATCCGGGCAAGATGATCAGCTTTCGCAGGCAAGGGGTTGCACCATGAAGACATGGATTCCCGACGCGCGCAATTTTGCGTATTTGACGTGGAAGCAGGTTGACGCGCTTCCGCGCGAGCGGACACTGCTGGTGCTGCCCACGGCGGCGATCGAACAGCACGGCCGTCATCTCCCGCTCGCCACAGACACGCTGATCAACAATCTTCTGCTAGGCAAGGCGCTCGCGCTGTTGCCCGCTGAGTTGCCTGTCTACGCGCTGCCGCCCGTCTGCTACGGCAAGAGCAACGAACATATCGGATTTCCCGGAACACTCTCGGTGCGCGCAGAAACTTTCATGGCCGTCGTGCGCGATCTGGGCGCGAGCATCGCTTCGGCGGGCTTCAAGAAGCTGGTCCTCTACAACACGCATGGCGGTAACACTTCGCTTGTGGATGTGATGGCGCGCGATTTGCGCGCGGAGTTTGGGCTGCGCACTTTTTCTCTGTTCGGTTCACCGGGCGCGACCTTCGAGGGCATCA
>CAZKJB010000297.1:0-5218 GCA_964552975.1 uncultured Occallatibacter sp.
CCCACCGAGATTCGCGCCACTCTCGCCGCCGCCCGCGCCTGCACCCGCGGCAAGATTCACGTCGTCTTCCAGCCCCACCGGTACTCGCGTACGGCGGATCTTTTGGAGCAGTTCGGTAGCGCGTTTCAAGACGCTGACACCGTCATCGTTCTGCCCATCTACGCCGCCAGCGAAGAGCCCATTCCCGGCGTCACTGCGGAGCGCCTCGCAGCTCGCATCGAAGCCGACAAAGGCCGTCCCTCCGTCCACTTCGCGCCAGACTTCGCCGCTGCCGTTGCCGCGGTCGCTGCGCCCGCGCGCGAAGGCGACCTCATCCTTACGCTCGGAGCAGGTAGCGTCAGCCAACTCGCCCCGCAAATCCTTGCTGCGCTCGACCCAGCCTGGGAAGCGGCCGAAAGAAGCTAGTTCCGTAGCGTAATCCTCGGGCGCGATTTCCAGCCTCTACCATGAATGCCCAATAAGATTCTTCCCTAATCTCACGTCTGAGTGCGTGCCATCACAGCTTCGTTAGCCGCCTGCGTCTACCATCCATCACGGAGGACGCGTCCATGCAGAAAAACGGCAGGAAACTTGTCATCGTAGGTGGCGGCATTGCGGGCCTCTGCGCGGCGGTTTATGCGCAAAAGTGTGGCTACCAGGCTCAGGTTCTCGAGATGCACGATATGGCGGGTGGCCTCGCCATGAGCTGGCGTCGCGGCGGCTATACCTTCGAAACCTGTCTTCATTGGCTCTACGGCTCCAATCCCAATCGCGCCATGTTCAGGCTCTGGCACGAAGTCTTCGACATCGAAAAGCTGAAGTTCGTCGATCCCGCGGAGTTCCTGCGCATCGAGACCGAAGACGGCGATTCCCTCTCGATTCCCACCAACGTCGACAGCTTGGAAGAAGAATTCCTCAAGCGCGCGCCGCAGGATCTACGGGAGATTCGCCACCTCGCGTCCACCATCCGCCGCCTTCAGCAATTCGAAATGCCCGATCCCGGCAGTAACTGGCTTGGCAACGCGTCCGCCCTCTTGCGTGACCTTGCTTGCCTCCCCGCGCTGCGCGAAGTTTCCAAAATCACCGCGCGCGAATACGGACAGCGGTTCACCGATCCGCTCATCAAAAACTTCTTCGCCGGCGGCGATGTAAGTGATCTTTCTGCTGTGGCCCTCATTATCTCGATGGCATGGATGGGCGCGCGCGACGCTGGCTACGCGGTTGGCGGAGCCCTTGCTATCATCCGGCTCATCGAAGCAAGGCTCGCCTCCCTCGGCGGCCAGGTGCGTTTCCGCGCAAAAGTCGAGCGCATCCTCGTTGAAGGCGGCGCCGCTGTGGGCGTGCAGTTGGCCGGCGGAGAAGTCATCAAAGCCGACTGGGTCGTCTCCGCCGCCGACGGCCACGCCACTATCTTCGACCTTCTCGACGGAAAATATGCCAGTGTAGCCGCGACAAAACCATACAGCGAATTCCAGTCTTTCCCTTCCTACCTCCAGGTCTCGCTCGGCATCGCGCTCGATCTCCATGATCTCCCCGCCTACTTGGTCCGCCTCCTTCAATCGCCGCTGGAGGTCGATCCCGGAACGGTGCTCAACCAGCTCTCCTTCCGCCTGTTCCACTTCGATCCCACTTTCGCTCCAGCCGGCAAAACCGCGGTCACCTGCTTCCTGCCCACGCGCAACTTTGCTTATTGGGAAGCGCTGCGTCAAGACACTCCGGAGAAATACCGCGCTGAAAAGCACCGTCTCTCCGAGGCGGTGATCGACGTGCTCGAGGCTAGATTGCCTGGCCTTCGCGCCGCCATCGAAGTCGTTGACGTCTCCACGCCCTCTACGATCATTCGCTACACAGGCAACTGGAAGGGAAGCATGGAAGGTTGGCTCCTCACTCCGAAAACCGGCATTCGCCCGCTGCCCAGAACCCTGCCTGGCCTTAGCAAATTCATGATGATTGGCCAATGGACGATGCCCGGCGGCGGGCTGCCATCCGGTCCTATGACTGCCCGCCCTGCCATTGAGGCCATTTGCAAGCAGGATCGCGTCCCGTTCACGCCGCGCACAGCTCACGTCCGCCATACCCAACGAGCAGCCGCTGCGCTGTGATTGCCCCGACATGCGCTGAGTCGGATTTCGTGACGAACGCCTTCGAAATTGATGTCCAAGCAGACTCCGTCCACACCATCCGATGGACCTGAATCGCGGCTTTAATTTCGAACTGCTTTTGCACACCCGTAACAAGTAAGATTCCCCCGTGTCCGGTGACGAGATTCCCACCTAACCCCGGGCTATAGTCAAATCTGGCGACTCTCACGACCCGGCTCAGGCGTGACGAATCAAAGGGACACCACAACTCGGCCGTTGATCTGGGACGACGATCCCCCAGCGGAATCGCGCGTCCGGCGCATGCAATCTGCGTCCGATCTTCCCCTTCCGGGACGCGTCCGCCGCGGCGGCCCCGGTATGCCTCTGGAGTTCGACGATCCAGACGGCGATGGTGTTCTTCGCCCTACAAAAGATCGTTTTGGAAGGCCCAAAAGCCCCTGGTGGCGCCCGGCGTCTGCAACGGGCCGCGCCTTTCTTGCTGCCGGCGCGGTTCTCATGCTCGGCTCCTTCATTACAGCCGGCGTTATGGTTGCTCACTTCTTAGAGCGCGACTCTCGCTTCCGCATTGCCGGAAGCGAAAATATCGAAGCTTCGGGCCTCACTGAAGTCAGCCGCGCTGAAATGCTGCCCGTCTTCGGAGAAGACATCGGCCGCAACGTCTTTTTCGTTCCTCTTGAACAGCGCCGCAAGCAACTGGAGCAGATCTCCTGGATTCAGCACGCAACCGTAATGCGCCTGCTCCCCGATCGCATTCGCATCAATGTCGTCGAGCGCCAGCCGGTCGCCTTCACGCGTCACGGTCAGCAAATCGGTCTCGTCGACGCAGACGGTGTCCTGCTTGCCATGGCGCCGGCTTCAATGGCGAGGCACCATTACTCATTTCCCGTTGTCACCGGAATCGATCCCGGCGATCCGGCTGCCTCGCGCAAGGCTCGCATGGCCATGTACCAGCGCATGATGGCCGAGCTCGATGCGGGCGGCAAGCACAACTCCGAACAGATCTCTGAAATCGACCTCACCGATCCTGAAGATGCGCGCGTCCTCATGCCTGAGCAGGGTACCGACATTATGGCGCACTTCGGCGAGGACCATTTCCTTGAGCGTTACGAACGCTACCAGGCGCACATTGCTGAGTGGCGCCAGCAGTATCCCCACCTCGCAGCCGTCGATCTGCGATACGACGATCAAGTCGTGCTGCAGATGGCGTCAGGCAAGGAAACTTCAGCATCGTCAGCCGGCGGCGATCAACCTGCAGTCGCCGCAACTCCCGCGCCCGCCGCACCAAAAGCAAAATCAAAAGCTAAGCCCTCCCCCCAAAAACCATCCGCAAAGAAGTCGAGCCCAGCGTCCGGCAAGAAGCCCGCGCCGCAGGAGAAGAAAGTCGCCACGCCAGCCAAGCCCTCCCCCAGCATCGATAAACGGAGCTCCGCCTCCACAGCACGTCCGGCCGCGCCCGGCGAGCAAGGAGGCTGAGCGACTTGAGTCAGAAGCAGGAAGACCTGATTGTTGTCCTCGATATCGGCAGCGCCAGCACGCGCGTTCTCGCAGCCGACGTCAATGAGGGAGTCCTGCGCTATCGCGGCCATGGCGAAGTGGAATCGGTCGGTATGCGCAAAGGACTAATCGCCGAACTGGGGCCGGCCGCCAAAGCCGTTCGCGCCGCCAACGAGCAGGCCGAGCGAATTGCCCGCGCCAACATCGACGAGTGCGTTGTCGGCATCGGCGGTCCGCACATTCGCGGCGTCAACACCAATGGCGGGTTCCAGCTGAGCCGTGGCATGCGCGAGATTACCCGCGAGGACGTGCGAACTGCCGTCGAACATGCTCGCGCCATTGAGCATCCCGCAGACCGTGAGTTTCTCCACCTGCTGCCGCGCCAGTTCATCCTCGACGAGCAGCCCGGCATCTTCGATCCTGTAGGCATGGTGGGTGCGCGGCTTGAAGTCGATCTCCACATTGCCACCTGCTCGGGCAGCGCGCTGCAAAGCACCGTCACCTGCGCCAACCGCGCTGGCCTTGAAGTTTCTGAGGCAGTTCTTGAGCCAATCGCCGCAGCCGAGTGTACGCTTTCGGCCGACGAGCGCGAATTGGGCGTCTGCCTGCTCGACGTTGGCGCGCACTCCAGCGACTTTGCCGTGTTCTTCGAGGGCGCCGTCGCGCACACCGCATCGGTGCCCATCGGCGGAGCGCACTTCACCAACGACCTTGCGATCGGCCTGCAATTGCCGGTCGCTCAGGCTGAGGAAATTAAGCGGCAATACGGCAATGTGGTTGTCACCTCCGTTCCGCAATTGGCCGAGGTTGAAATTGCTAACCCGCAGCCCATGAGACTCTCGCTGCGTACAATTGCGGAAATTCTTGAGCCACGTGCCCGCGAGCTCATGTACTACGTGAAAGAGAGCCTGCGTCACGGCGGCGTTGTTGACGCGCTCGGCGCCGGCTGTGTGCTCACCGGCGGCGGCGCAATGATGCCCGGCATGCTCGATATCACCGAGAGCCAGTTGCGCGTGCCTGCCCGCACCGGCTTTCCCGTCCGCATGTCGCACATGCCCTCCGAATTGAATCACCCGGCTTACGCGGTTCCCATCGGCATGCTGCTTTACGCGCATCGCACACGGGCCACGCGCGCCGCTGAAGATAACAGTTTGCGCGCCCGTTTGCGCGCCATGTTCGCGGCTAGTTTTTGAAAGCTCAACCGAACTGGCGGCTAGCAGCTGGAGGCTAGTTGCTAAGAGAATCAGGAGAACCCTTATGGATCAGGAAAGAAGCGAGGCCGGAGAAATGCGAATTCAGTTTTACGACGAGAGTGTACGTGGCGCGCGCATCAAGGTCATCGGCGTGGGCGGAGGCGGCGGCAACGCCGTCAACCGCATGATCCAGGCCCGCATGGAGGGCGTCGAGTTTATCGTCGCCAATACTGACGTCCAGGCGCTCAAGCTGTCTCAGGCTCCCGTCAAGCTGCAATTGGGCGTTCGCCTCACTGCGGGACTCGGCGCTGGCGCAAATCCTGACGTCGGCCGCCGTGCTGCGCTCGAAGATTCGGGCAAGATTATTGAAGCCCTCGAAGGCGCTGACATGGTTTTTGTCACCGCCGGTCTCGGCGGCGGAACAGGCACCGGCGCTGCGCCGGTCATCGC
>CAZKJB010000298.1:0-5162 GCA_964552975.1 uncultured Occallatibacter sp.
TTTTGACGCCTGTGCCGAGGTGCTCAAAGATGTGATGGGCCAGCATGCAGCGGAAACGGAGCCCGAGCCAGTGATTGAGCCCGACCGGCGAGCGATCGAACATCTGCCAGAACCAAAGCAGCGGCTTGCGCCTGGCAAAGCGGTCGCGATCGACTTCAGCAAAGTGCTCCGCTTCCATGGTCACGTTTTGCGGATCGAGCGAAAGACTGATGACATTGGCGGGAAGCTCGGAAGTAAGGGTGAGGTTAAGCTTGCCGCCGTGGGGACGGCCCAGATAGAGCTGATACAGCTGATCGCGCACGATTTCTGCGCGGCGTTCGGCGGAGCCGTGCCGCATGAACTCATCGTCGAGAAACCGGATCCAGCGACGGTAGATTTCTTCCGCTTCGGGAGCGGGACGCGGGGCCTGATTGGAATCGTTTGCCATCACGATGAAAGATACACCAAGATCCGGTTATCGCCGCGCCTGAATGGTTTTCGGGCTCACGCCGGTTTTCTTGGCGGCGCGCCGAGCAGAGATCGCGTGCATCTCCTTGCCCATGCTGGATTGGTTGATGACGATTTGCATTACAAGGTAGAGAATGTTGCTCGTGCCCCAGTAGAGCGCCAAGCCCGACGCATAATGCCAGAGCACGAAGCCCATAAACACGGGCATCATAAAGGCCATCATGCGCCGCTGCGCAGGATCCATTCCCGGCGATGGAGTTATGTATTGCGTGAGAAACATGGTGATGATGATGAAGATGGGCAGAATGTGCGTTGGATCGGGCTGGGAAAGATCGGGGAGCCAAAGCCAATGCGCCTGCCGCAGCTCGACCGCATTGAGCAACATTCGGTAATAGGCGAAGAACAGCGGCATCTGCAAGAGCATGGGCAGGCAGCCGCCATACATGTTGACGCCCTCAGTTTTGTAGAGCGCCATCATCTCGGTATTCATCTCTGTGCGCTTGGGGTCGTTCATCTTGAGATGCGCGTAGCGCTTCTTGATGGCGTCGACCTTGGGCTGGATGCGCATCATCTTCAATGACGAGCGAGTCATCATGATGCGCGTGGGGAGCAGCACCACCGTAAAGATGGTGGTGAAGAGGATGATGGCCCAGCCCCAGTTCGAGATGCCGTGGCCGACCATGAAGCGCAGGACGATGTAGAGAGGCTTGGCGATGAATGTCCAGAAGCCGAACTCGATGAGTGGTTCAAGCGACGGACCGTCGGGTTTGCCGTCGGCGCCGATTGCGTGAATCGACTTGAGGACATCGGTGGCCTTGGGACCGACAAACAACCGCACGCGTGTGGATCCGCTGATGTCGCCGATGGCCAAACCCAACACGTCGGCCGGAGTCTTCTTGCTGTTGGGATCGCTGAGGTCAGAAGGCAGATCGATGGTGTTATGTAGCGTGACCACAGAAGTGGTCTCGGGCATATCGGGCAAGAATGCCGAGGCAAAGTAGAGATCCGTGATGCCCGCGTATTGGTAGGGCTGATTCTGCGTATTGTTTCCGCTGACCTTGGTCGAGAGCTGCGATTGCTCTTTGCCATCAATCGACCATGCGAAGTAGGAAGGCGTACGGACTTGCGTGCGGAGCATTCCTGACTGCTGGAACTCTTCCATGTCGCCCAGACCGGCGGGCCACTGGACCAGTGCGCGCACCGGGACGCCATTCTGTTTTACCTGAGCCTCGACGGTGACGACGTAACTGGTATCGAAGCGAAAGGTTTTTTGAACGTCGAGGCCGCTGGCCGCGTAGTGGAACGTAACGGAATTGGGCGCAAGAACAAGACCGGTTGCGGTTGGCTGAGCGCCTGCGACCGTTGACTGGTAAAGCGCCTGATTGAGCTGGGTGTTGAGCGAGGTGTCGTATGTGAACAGCGAGAGCGGCAGGCCGAACTTTGCGGCTGCCTGCTGCTGCACCATATCGAGCGGCTTGCCCGCAGAGTCGAAGAAGCGTTTGAGGAACCAATGCTTGACCTGCGCTCCACGATTGGTGAAGACGATCCTGTAGAACTCGTTCTCAACGGTCAGGTCACTCTCTAGCGCGGCCGCAACCTGCGGCGTGGCACCGGGAGCTTGCGCGGATGCGACGGCGGCTGAGGGCTGGCCCGGCACAGCCTGGGCGGCGGGCGCGGCGGGTTGCGTTTGCAACAGTGCGGGAGCCGGCGGCTCTGGCTTGGGCTTCATGAAGAAGTACTGATAGCCAAAGAACGCGGCGAGCACGATGAGCATGAGAGCCATGGTGGAGCGCATGTCGCCACCACCACCGCCGCCGCCAGCGGACCCTTGCGATTGCAAATTGGGATTGTGAACTTCGGGCAAAGGATACTTCCTATCGTTCAGAGCAAGCAGCCTAGCGGGCCGCCGCTATTGTTATGGTAACGGTTCGTGGGGGGAAACTATTGTGCCCGGGCGGATTCCGGCTGGAGGCACAGGGTCAAGACCCCCGCGAGCAAAAGGATGGCAGCGCAGCAACCTGCCAACGGCGAGGGCGCTTCCACGCAATGGACCGTGGGTTGCAATCGCTGTGGCCGCGTACTCAGAGCACGTGGGAAGATACCGGCAGCCGCCCGGATTGAGCACATGGAGCGCCGGAGAGAGCCAGCGGCGATAAAAGTCGATTAGGGCGAGAAGAATGCGCGTCATGATGCGGGCGTACCCGGAGGCCGAGGCAAAGTGGCAGCCAAATGAACGTCGCGCGCCGCTTCGGCCTTAGCTTGTTCAAGGATACGTACAATCTCCGCTTCAAGTTTCGCAAACTCCATGGTGAGAACGGCGCGGCGCGGATGGAAGATGAGATCGAAGCCCTGAGGCAGGAGATCAACGTGACGGCGCAGAGCTTCACGCATGCGGCGTTTGATGCGGTTGCGCTGATGCGCTTTGCCCAGCACCTTGCCGACGGTGAGGCCGACGCGCGATGCAATGGGGGAATTGGCGAGCGCATCGATTGGGGATTGCGGTTGAATTTGTGGCGCGAGAAACCAACTCAAAGATGCGGATTGGCGCTTGCGGCCAGCCGCATAGGCGCGCAGATAGTCCCCATGCTTGCGCAGGCGCATGCCGGTCAAAGATTGGCGCTGAGCAGAGTTGGAAAGAGAGTTCATGAGGAAGGCTCGATCCCGAACGGCCCGACCAGATATTCGTCCAGATGATCTTGGCGGTGCAGTCCGGTTCGAGCAGAATCGCTCGAGTGCGTCAGTCGCGATGCCCGGCGCTGACTGATACGCGCTTGCGGCCTGCGGCGCGGCGGCGGCTGAGCACGGCTGCGCCGGCCTTGGTCTTCATACGCGCCCGAAACCCGTGTGTTTTCACGCGGTGGCGGCGGTTAGGTTGAAATGTGCGTTTGGGCATGGTAACCCGCTCCTAAATTCAAGAAGAAAATGCTGCATGACTGCAACACAATTGAGTATATCGCAGGGCGGGGTTTGAATCCAGTGCGAGCGCCGGAAGCTCGCTCGGGCTCACGATGCAGGATGCCTGCGCGCGTTGTCGCGTATTCTGAAAGTGAGCAGCGCAGAAGCTCCCGATGGACGTACAATCTGCCCTCCATCGGAGCAGCACAAGCAATCGTCGAGCGGACTTTCACCAACCTTGGTGCAACTGATTAAGACGGCAGAAAAGTTATGTGAAAGAGGGATTGCAACGGACTCGATATGTGCTACTATCGGACCCGTTCAAGAAATTTCGCGTGAAATTCTCGGCGCTCTGCGTTACGAATTTCCAGCTCAATTGCCCCGGGGTTGACATTCGAGGGGCGCATCAGTTGTTCGCTTGATCACTGGCAATGGATGGTCGGGAACTGGATGAAGCGTTTTTTGACTTCGCCAAGTGGGAGCCATTGCCCCAAAAACCAAGAATAAACCGTATGGCTCCCCGCCAGCGGAAGAAGTAAGGATTGTACGATGGCATTTGCGACTTCGCCGGCTACGGCACTCAACCCCTGGCTCCAGATTCTCGCTGCACTCGAAAAGAAAGTTATTCGGCAATCATTCGAGACCTGGTTAAAGCCCACCCGATTCAGCCACGCAGCAGGCCGTACGCTTTACGTGCGCGTGCCTTCTCCGGAGTTCCAGCATATTGGCGACAAGTATGGCGACCTGATTCAGGAAGCCATCGACCTGCAAGCGCTCGAATTTGACGACGTGAGCTTCGTTACTGCCGAAGAGGATCCCTCGATTCCTCCGCAGCGGAAAGACGGCGGCTTTGGTCCCGTGGCCTCGCATGCGCCCACCGCTCCGCCAGCGCCGGCAGCGGCAGCGAATGCGCGCACACCCGAGCAGGGACGTTTCGACTGGTCGACCGCAGCACAGCTCAATCAGCGCTACACATTTGATGCCTTCGTGATTGGCAACGGCAATCAGTTTGCACGCGCCGCTGCGCTCGCAGTGGCCGAACGTCCGTCGCGCGCCTACAATCCGCTGTTTCTCTATGGCGGTGTGGGAATGGGCAAGACCCACTTGATGCATGCCATCGGTCACGAGGCAAAACGGAGACAGCCTACAACGAACATCTGCTACGTCTCCGCAGAGAAGTTCACAAACGAGATGATCAACTCGATCCGCAACGATCGGATGACGAGCTTCCGTGATCGTTTCCGCACCGTAGACGTGCTGCTGATCGACGATATCCAGTTCATTTCGCAGAAAGAACGCACGCAGGAAGAGTTCTTCCATACGTTCAACGCGCTGCACGAGAGCATGAAGCAGGTGGTGATTGCTTCGGATCGCCCGCCGAAGGAACTGACAGAGATTGAAGAGCGGCTGCGGTCACGATTCGAATGGGGCCTGATCGCCGACATTCAGCCACCGGATCTTGAAACCAAGGTTGCGATTCTGCTGAAGAAAGCAGAGAGCGAGCAGGCGCAGCTGCCGACGGACGTGGCGCTCTTTGTGGCGTCGAATGTGCGCACCAACGTGCGCGAGCTGGAGGGCGCGCTGGTGCGCCTGATTGCATGGTGCCAATTGAACCGCATGGAGATTACGCTTGGCGCCGCGCAGCAATGCCTGAAGCAGTTCATCGACATGCAGGTACGCAAGATCACGATTGAGGCGATCCAGCGCGCTGTTGCCGAGCAGTTCGGCATGCGCGTGGCGGACCTGAAGCAGAAGAACAACTCGCGCAACGTGGTGGTACCGCGACAGATCGCGATGTACCTAGCCAAGCAGATGACCGA
>CAZKJB010000299.1:0-5150 GCA_964552975.1 uncultured Occallatibacter sp.
TGGTCGGGCCAGCCGAACACCCCGGGCTCGAAGAAGGCGCGGTAGACGATCAACTGACGGCGCCCCTCAAATAAATCGAGCAGGCTTACTTTGCCGTTGGATCCATCGAACTCGTACTTCTTCTCGACAGACATCCACGGCATGCGTCGGCGTTCGGCGGCCAGCGCGCCACGGGCGTGCATCAACGCCTTCTCTTTCACGAGCAGCTGCTGCAGCGCAAACTCCCAATCCTGCTGCGATACGATCGGGGGTGTCTTCATCGCGATATTCTCCTTTCCGTGTTCCCTTTCACTCGATTTGCTCGTTGCCATCTTATCTCTCCTTTATTTCCTGAGTGGAACGATTCGCCGTGAACGATCTCTTCAACTTGCCGATGCATACCGCCAGAATTCCGCCATCAACAGGAGAATCCTGGCCAAGCGCTTTTCGCTGGAGTTGAAAAGCTGATCGACGAAGTCGGCCTGGGTTCGCATACTCCGGGCCAGCAGGAATTTCATGTACATTTCTGAGAAGGAACGCTCCTCTTGCATCACGCGGATCATCTCCTCCCGCGCGATCTGGAGCGCTGTACAAACGTCAAGGGCGGTAGCAGTGGCCAAATGGAGCCCACCAACGCTCGCCAGAGACTCCTCTCCAATGAATTCCCCGGAGGTGAGCAGCGCAACCGTGGCTTCCTTGCCTTCCCGCGAAACGACCGTGAGTTTTGCGCTGCCCGTCCGAAGATAGAAGATGGAGTCAGCCGGGCTTCCCTGCGAAAAGAAGTTCTGCTTTGGCTGCAAGTGGACGACTTTTCGTCCCACTCCTGCATTTTCCAGAAAGGTGACGAGGTCAAAGGTCATGCTCTCACCCCCGACACTAGCATGGGCCGTCCCGGATGCGGCCTTCACGGGAGCAGTTCGGAAGCGTACGCGACCGCTTCAGACTTGAGGAAGCCTGGATTGTCATTTTGGCTTCCTGAATGCCCACCATTCTACGCTCATTCACAATAAGGGTGGGCGATTCTTTGCCTTCGAGGAGTGTCCTCTTAGCGTTAGCGCGTTGCCGGGGAGAAAAATGGCGGAATGTTCGGAATTGGCCAACTCCCGGTTTGTCGCCAATCCGGAAATTACTTATCGGAAAATATGCGCGGGGGACAGTCCGATCGGTTCAGTGCTGCCTACCAGCACTCCACACGCATCCCCAACAGTGGGTTTATTCGTGGCCGTAAAGTGAAGCCGAGAGACAGAATGAAGCATTTCACCGCTAAACCGGGAGCTCGATCAAGAATGGACCGCTTTGACGGAAGGAATAGCAGAGCAGGTCGGCAAATTGCTCGCAATTGTGCGCTGATGCAGCCTCGACGCCCATCCCGCCTGCGATTTTGGTCCAATCCAAATCGGGATTGCTCAGATTGGTTAAGGCGTTCGCGCCGCGGCCAATTTTGGCGCCAACGTTGGCAAACTCCTGCAGGAGGATTGCGTACTTGCGGTTGGCAAAAATGATTGTGGTCACATCCAGGCGCTCGTGCGCCTGAGTCCAGAGCGCCTGCAGGGTATACATGGCCGCACCGTCGGCTTGCAGGTTTATGACGCGCCGCCCTGGAGCGCCCATGGCTGCGCCGGTCGCCAGCGGCATGCCAACACCGATAGACGATCCCATATTCTGCAGCCAGTCATGGGGTGGGCAAGATCGAGTTATCGCATAGAATCGTCGGCCGAAGGTGATGCCTTCATCGCAGACGATGGCCTGTTCCGGCATAAGAGCAGCGAGCGTTTGGCCGACTGCTTCCGGCGCCAGAGGTCCGCTGGTCGGCGCAGATAATGGTGGAAGGTCGGGAACCGGCACGGCTGGCGCGCCGAGTTCATCTGCGAGCGCCTCGAGGGCATGGATCGCATCCTGCTCCATCCGAGCGAGAACGTGAATGGTCGCATCTGGCGGACTGAGATACCCGCGACGATGCGGATAGGCAAAGACAGCCACTGGTCGTGCGGAACCGACCAGGATCAAGTGGCGAATTCCAGAGAGCGCTGCCATTGCTTCGTCCGCAGCATAGGGCAGGCATTCGATAGGGATACGCCCTTGTCCCCGCTCGATGCGCGGATTGGCTTGTTGTGCCATCAGCCGCGCGCCTGTCGCGGCGGCGATTCGGTGGGCTGCGACCAGGCCTTGCGCCCGCAGCGCCTTTCGACAGAGAAAGAGCATTGCGGGTTCGTCCCTGCGCAGGAGTTCGGCGATCTGCCGCACCACATGGGGAGCGGTTTGGGGCGTCCGCGGCACTGGCAACGGTTCCGCAATCACGCCGCCATCGCCCCAGGCTGCGTCCGCGGGCAAAATGAGCGTGGCGATCTGGCCAGGCGCCGTCCGCGCAGCCTGCACCGCAACTGCGGCGTCGCTCCCGACATTTGCAGCGTACCCCGTCGTGCGGACCCAAGCAGACACAGGTGTGGCCCATCCTTCGATATCAGCGGTCAGATTTGCGTCAAGGGGGCGATGGTCGGTCGCGTGATCTCCAACAATGTTCAAAACAGGCGACGAAGCGCGGCGGGCATTGTGCAGATTGGCCAGCCCATTCGCCAACCCGGGGCCGCAATGCAGAAGCGTGGCCGCAGGCTTGTCCGCCATGCGCGCGTATCCGTCCGCGCAGCCGGTCGCGACGCCTTCAAAGAGGTTGAGCACGCAGCGCATCCCGGACTCGCTCTCAAGTGCGGAAACAAAATGTAGTTCGCTCGTTCCGGGATTGGCAAAGCACGTATCAACGCCGCTCTTAATGAGCGTATGGACTAAGCTCTCTGCGCCGTTCATTGAATCTCCAGTCCAGGTCGGGAAAAAGCGAGTTGCTCAGATCTCAAACCAGGAACGCTGCTGCCATCCGATGTGAAAGGGCCAACTGGAAATGAACTACCCCCTGAATTCGCCCAATTGCGACTACGACTTGGACCGATTGTAGGCGCCCCAAACATATTTGTAGAGATCGAAGTGAGCTGCCCTTCTCCCTTTGGTCCAGCCGAAGTGAGAGTTCTCCGGTAAATGAAGGACCCGGAGCCCTGAGGAGGAGGACTCCAGATGCGTCCCGTCCTTGTGATAGCGCTCTCCTTGTCCTGATCCAGATAGAAGGTATCAGGGAATTGCAATTCCCTGATATGTGGGTGATAATTCCCTGTTCGGTGCAGCTCAAGAATCGGGATAGAGTGGTGGAAACTCGCGTGTATTCAGCGCTATAGAGAAAACCTGCGGCAGACCTCGTGGCAAAATCAGTGAAATTCCCTGTATTTTTTCCCTGTTAGCAGGGAATTGGAGCCAGAGAGCGGTTCGCTCAGGACTCCATCCACCGCCATATATATTAAAAATCAGTAACTTACGAGATGTGGGTCGGCAATTCCGTCAATCCTCCTACGCAGATTTCAAAGACTCCTGGTCGTGTGGAACTGGAGAGAGTTCTCCAGCGCAACCTTTATGCGCCGATTTGGCGGCACTTCACTAATTGGCGTATTCGGCAGCCCGGTTATTGGGACATAAGGAACCCGAAGAATTTGACCTTTCGGCGATTGCAATACCGTGTCCGGAGCCAACTTCTTCTGGGTCGAAATGCTCAACCAGCCGGCAGGCTGCTTGAGAAGTTTCTAGACCGGAGCATTTGCAAGTTCGTTATGCGGACTTTGCAGACAGGCCGAACGGCTGCTCGCGCCAACTTTATTGGGATCGAGTTGAGCGAGTCGTTCAGTGATTGGGGTAGCGATTCAGGCAGAGTCATCAGGCCTTCGATCGATTGTGGACCGAGCGAAATCAGCTTGAATTGTTCGTTCACGAAGCGGGGGAGATGCAATGGAGACCGGCCACTTCGCGAATCGACCACCATCGAGAACTTGCCGGCTTGAATGTCGGCCTTTGGTTGTTTCAAAGCGGGTCGCTTCATTTTGCCGCCGGGGAATCCGCCGTCGTCGTACATAGTACGCTTTCATCGGCCAACTCGCGTAGTTTGCGAACGGTGGAGTCTTTGAGCCCCCTGTTACCAATTCCTGGTTTTTCAACTGCACGACCGACCGAAGCCGATATAGCTGGTTCCGCGGCGCGGTAGAGGCATGAGTCGAGGAATGGCTAATCTCGGACTGTCTTCCGTTCGAGACGAAAAACCGCCCGGGATTTCGCCCACGAGCGACTCGGCCTGTTAGTGCCGATTTACATCTTGGGCATCCTCGTATCGCAATTTGGGCGAAGCGAACATGATCTTTATGCTCTTCTTATTGCTTCCTGTGTAAGTTAGGGCCGAATCCACAACGCAGGCTTCTCCGACGTTTGCTCGCGTGAAGTTGTCCGTCTTGCCACTGCGGCCTTGGCGTGTCTCACGCACTTAATGGCTTACTTAGTCTCGCCGAAATAATATTTACGTGTTCATGCTTTCTTGATGTCTGTGAATTCATTCTAGGTTCATCATTGCTTCCGCTTGCACTTAATGCATCACTTCCGTGCATGTTTTACACGGCAACTTCCCGTCTACGCTTTGTCCGATGCCATCGCCTTCTGAGTTGAGCATGCGCTTCGCCCGCCGTTAGCACGGCTCGCAGCGCACAGAGGAGAGTACTGTTCATAGCGGTTCTGCTGGAACGTCTATAGGTGGCCAGTATTTGCGTCACTTATGAAGATGCAACGACTCATTTATGTCCTGCTTATGACATGCACGGTGGAATGGTACTGAGAAATGAGACACGGATTTACCATAGCTAGCTCGCTCGTTCGTTCGGACGAACCTCATAGGCCCGCAGGCTTAGATTCGGCGGCCCACGAGGCCATCTGAAATGGCATTTTTCGGCGCGCCGGCTTACGCCCCCCGAAGAATGGCTTTGGCTAAATCGCGTAACTCATGATTCGTTTTTGTACTTAATACGAGAGGTGGAAATGAGACGACTCTTTCGAAACGCCATGACGCTAACGACGCTCACTGTTGGGATGACTTGCGCTTGTATGGCGCAGTCCGCCACAACACAACCCACCCAGACAGCAAGTGTGGATCCCCCTGCATCGCCCGCTGCGGTAACAGATGCTACTCACCCGGCTTCGAGCGCAGCTCAACCGGAGATACAGCCAACTGTTGCGCAGGAGATTGAAGCGCTAAAGGGCCGCATCGATGAGTTGGAAAACGAGGTCAAAGAGGAAAAGGCTCGGGCCTTGGCCGA
>CAZKJB010000300.1:0-5141 GCA_964552975.1 uncultured Occallatibacter sp.
CCACTTCGTGCATGGAAGGCGTCTGGTAGGGCAGATCGTACAGGTCTTCGAGCTTTTTGCGGATGTAGTTGGCATTGAGCACCGCGTCTTCAGTGGTTTGGCGAAGACCATCGGGACCGTTGGCCAGAATGTAGGCCAGCGCGCGAATGAACATTCCGGTGTTGCCGTAAAACGCGCGCACGCGGCCGACCGATTGGGGCCGGTTGTACTCCCAGCGTAGCGGGCCGCCGAAGGGATGAAGCGGCAGAGGTTCCGTGTCGCCGACGCGCTCGCCATCGGGCTTGAGGATTGGGGCGCGGAAGAGCGGCGGGCAGCCGTCCGCCGTCGGCTCGGCGTTGGTGTCTTCCCAATCCCCTGCATCGGGGCAGTCCTTCGGACCGTTCTCCTTTCGGACTAACACTGGAATGGGCAGAAAGGGCTCGAGAAAGGCCTTGCACGCAACCGGCCCCGAGCCAGGGCCGCCGCCGCCATGAGGCGTGGAAAAGGTCTTGTGCAGGTTCAGGTGCATGACGTCGACGCCGAAGTCGCCGGGGCGAACCTTGCCCACGAGAGCGTTCATATTGGCGCCATCCATGTAGAGCAGCGCGCCCCTGGCATGGAGGATGTCGGCGATTTTGTGAATCTGATTTTCGAAGACTCCCAGCGTCGAAGGGTTGGTGAGCATGAGCGCGGCTGTATCGCCGGTGACCTGACGGGCGAGGGCTTCAAGATCGATTCCGCCGTCGGCGTTGGACTTGAGGTTTTCCACACTGTATCCAACGATGGCTGCCGTGGCAGGGTTGGTGCCGTGCGCAGAGTCGGGAATGAGAATCTTGCTGCGCGGATTGCCCTGCGACTGGTGCCATGCACGCGTCAACAGGATCCCCGTGAACTCGCCATGCGCCCCGGCCGCCGGTTGCAGCGTAATTGCATCCATGCCTGTGATGTCGAGCAGGCAGCGTTGAAGCAGATCGAAGATTTCAAGGATGCCTTGCGCGAGAGACTCGGGCCGGTAGGGATGCGCCTCGGCCAGACCCTCAATACGCGCGACGAATTCGTTGACGCGCGGGTTGTACTTCATGGTGCAGGAGCCGAGCGGGTACATGCCGAGATCAATCGCATAATTCCAAGTCGACAGCCGCGTGAAGTGGCGGATTAGTTCAATCTCGGATAACTCTGGGAGCAGGCCGGGCGTGGTGCGGTGTGCGGCGCCAAGGAGTTTGGCGGCGTCGACTTCGGGAACGTCGAGCGGCGGAAGCTTGTAGGCGCGCTTCCCCGGGGACGACTTCTCGAAGAGCAGCGCCTCGTTCTGCGTTTGGTGGGGGCGGACTTTGCCGGTGGTGTGCGGGCCGGCAGCGCGGGATCCGGGAGTGATTGTGTTTTCGCTCATCGGTCGCTTTTATGCCTCCACTGGTTTTGCTGCAAGCACGTTTGCTGTCTTGTCGATCGTTTCGCGCGGCATCACTTCGGTCGCGCACCAGAGAGTGCAATTCTGCAACTCGGGATACCAACGGCCAAGATCGATGCCACCGACAATTTTCTCGTCGAGGAGCCGCTTGCCCCACACCGCCGGAGCTTCGTCGGTGTGCAGAACGAACTCGTGGAACTGCGGGGCGCCCCCGAGCGACGTGTCATTGAAGCGAAGTTTTGCGCCGGGATGAGCGCTCAGAGCCTTTGCCGCATAGTCCGCCTTCGCGAGGTTGTGCTCGGCGAGTTCGCGGATGCCCTCTTTGCCGTAAACCGCGAGGAAGATGGTCGCCATCAAGGCAACGAGCGCCTGGTTTGTGCAGATGTTGGAGGTGGCTCTCTCGCGGCGGATATGCTGCTCGCGCGTGGCGAGGGTGAGAACGAATCCGCGATTGCCGACGCTGTCGACGGTTTGTCCGGCGAGCCGCCCCGGAAGCTGGCGCACATGCTGCTCCTTGGCCGCGATCACGCCGCAAAAGGGTCCGCCGTAGCTGAGTGCCACGCCAAACGACTGCGCTTCCATGGCGACGATGTCGGCCTCAAGCGGGGGCCGCACTACGCCCAGCGAAACCGCTTCAGCGATGGATACGATGAGCAGCGCGCCCTTTGCGTGCGCGATGGCCGCGATGGCCGGAATGTCTTCGATGACGCCGAAGAAGTTTGGACTCTGGACGAGGACGGCCGCGGTTTCCTCGGTAACGGCCGCCTCGAGCGCGGCAAGATCCACGCGGCCGGTTTTTGCATCGTAGCCAACGAGCGACGCAGGCAGTCCCTGATGCTTCGCGTAGGTGGCAAAGACCTCACGGTACTCGGGATGGACGGTTGCGGCGACGACTGCCTTGTGGCGGCCTGTGACACGGACGGCCATCATCACTGCCTCGGCTGCTCCGGTGGATCCGTCGTACATGCTGGCGTTGGCCACGTCCATGCCGGTGAGCTCGGCAATCATGGTTTGGAATTCGAAGATTGCCTGCAGAGTGCCCTGCGTAATCTCGGCCTGGTAGGGCGTGTAGCTCGTCAGAAATTCGCCCCGCTGCACAAGCGCATCGATGATGACGGGCCGGTAGTGGCGATAGGCGCCCGCGCCGAGAAAGCTCGCGTAATCAGTAGCGTTTTTTTGGCCAGCGTCGCGAAAATAATCCACGATCTCGCTCTCGCCCTGCTGCCGCGGCACGATGAGGTCGCGGTCAAGACGGTACTCGGCGGGAATGATGGCGAAAAGATCGTCGATCGACTGCGCGCCGATATCGGCCAGCATCTGGCGGCGTTCTTCGTCGGATTTGGGTAAGTAGCGCATGAAATCCTTCGGATTATGAGAGAGTGCAACAGTGAAAAGTGAGAGAGTGAAGGAGTGAGGAAGGTGAAGAAAAGTCGATGCTGAGCTTACTTCTTCACCTTTTCACCCGTTTCACTTCTTCACTTCTCTTCCGCGATAAAGGCCTCATAGGCCACGGCGTCGAGCAGCGTAGACACTTCGCCCGGATTCGAAAGCTCAACCTTGATGATCCAGGTGCCGTGGGGATCCTGGTTGATCTTGTCCGGTGCGGTCTTGAGCTCTTCATTCACCGCGGTGACCTTGCCGCTAACCGGCGAGAAAAGATCGCTGACAGCTTTCACGCTCTCAACCGAGCCAAAGGTGGCATTGGCGGAAACCTGGTCGCCCACCTTGGGCGCGTCGACGTAGACGATGTCGCCCAGCGAGTTCTGCGCGTAGTCTGTGATGCCAATGGAGCCGATGGAGCCTTCAACTGCGATCCATTCGTGTTCACGGGTATAGCGAAGGTTAGTAGGGTAGGACATTCGGGGTCTGCTCCTATAAAAATAGCGAAATTACAGTCTAAGGCGTGAGGGCCGGGGATGACGTGAGGAAAAGCGGCAAGGCCAGGGATCAGAGATCATACGAGCACGACAGTAGGCTGAAAAAGCGTTCCGGCGACCCGTTTGGCAATGCCTGCGAGCTCGCGCCGGCCGGCGAAGACCTTGACCAGGGAAGCCTGCGAAAACTCAGGCAAATTGGCCTGCCCACCATTGCGAAGACGTCCCAACACATGATCATCCGCGGTAACGGACGGCATCTCAGGCAACAGAAGCCGCGGATGCACGCAGGCACTCTCGAGCGCCGCGACGTCTGCTCGAATCGCCTCCAGATCTTCCAAGGTGTGTGCTTCACGGAGCGTAAAGACGCCTGCCTGCGTGCGCCGCAGTTGGCTCAAGTGCGCGCCACAGCCCAGTTCCCTACCGAGTTCGTGCGCAACCGCGCGAACATACCCTCCGGCGCTGATTTCCATTTGAAACCTGGCCTCGGCTCCGTCCATCGCAACGATCTGAAAGGATTCGATGCAGACCCGGGCCGTCTTCAGCTCCACGGATTTACCCTCGCGGGCCAGCTTGTACGCGGGCTGGCCTGCGACTTTTTTCGCGGAGAAGGCCGGAGGCATTTGTTCGATCTCACCGTGGAAGCGCGCGGCCGCAACTCTGACCCGATCGAGTGTCATGGATCGAGCTACCTCGGGCCAAACGTCCGGGCCAGCGGGCTCGCCCTCAGCGTCATAAGTGTCGGTCGCGAAGCCGAAGCGGATCGAGCCGGTATAGCTCTTCTGCGCCGCGGAAAAGAACTGCGCAAGGCGCGTAAATTTGCCCACCAGGAGCGGCAGAACGCCAGTGGCCATGGGGTCCAGCGTGCCAAGGTGCCCAATGGACCTTTCGCCGGTGATCTTGCGGAGCCGGTTGACGACGTCGTGGCTGGTGATGCCACCCGGCTTGTCGATCACAAGAAGCCCGTTCACATGATCACTTTAGCGACCGGCGCGCCCCTTGCCAACTCGAAGCCACAGGTTTCATTCTAATGAGATGCCGGATGGCCTCGAAGCCGTGCAGAAGGCGTTGCGCGAGCTCAACAAGTCGCTCAAGGGCCTGCCCAAGCACCCTTTGCCTAAGCAGGTCCACAAGCTGCGTACTTCGGCGCGTCGCGTCGAGGCGATTGCTGCGGCGGTGCCCCGGGCGAAAAAGAAGAAATCGAGGCGACTGGTGCAGTCCATTGAGCCGCTGCGCAAGGCGGCCGGCTCGGTGCGCGATATGGATGTGCTGGAAGCGAACCTACGCAAGCTTTCGCGAGAATCTGCGGGCGATTCTCTTGCCCGCCTGATCGATCATCTGCAATCTGTTCGCGCCAGCAGTGCGAAGGATCTTTATCGCGCGTTTGAGCGCAAGCGCAAGGCGGCGCGGCACAAACTGAAAAAATTCGCTCGCCAGGTGCAGGCCGCATGGCCCTCCAACGGCGCCAGCGCTCATGCGGCGGTACAGCCTGCGCACGCCAGAAACGGCAAACACGGAAACGGCGCCAATCCCACGGCGAAGCATCTTGCTTCTGCTCTGGCCGGGTGGCCGCCGCTCGACGAGCAAGACATCCACGAGTTTCGCGTGAAAATAAAGGAGCTGCGCTACATCCTTCAGCTTGATGCCAAATCAGATCCCGATTTCGTGGCTGCGCTGGGATCGGCGCAGCGCCTCATCGGCGAATGGCACGATTGGCAACAATTGGCTGAGATGGCGCAGGAGTTTCTTGAGCCAGAGCAAGACCAGCAACTGCTGGCGCGCATCGACGAGACAAAGCAAAAGAAATTTATGCGCGCGCTCACGGCGGCGAATGCGCTACGCAGGCAGTATTTGACCTCTACAATACCGCACATCCCAGG
>CAZKJB010000301.1:0-5104 GCA_964552975.1 uncultured Occallatibacter sp.
ATCATGCGCACGCCCAAGGGCTGGACCGGTCCGAAGTTTGTCGACGGCAAACCTGTCGAGAACACCTGGCGCGCGCATCAGGTTCCGCTCGACAAGGTCCGCGAAAATCCGGAGCATTTGCGACAGCTCGACGTGTGGATGCACAGCTACAAACCCGAAGAGCTGTTCGACGCCAAAGGCCGCTTCCGCCCCGATCTGGCAGAGATCGCGCCCAAAGGACGATTGCGCATGGGCATGAACCCCCACGCCAACGGCGGCCTGTTGTTGCAGCCACTCAAAGTTCCCAATTTCCGCGATTTCGCTGTCAAGCTCGAAGGCCGCGGCCAGGCCGATGTCGAATCGACGCGTGTTCTTGGCAAGTTTCTGCACGCCGTCATGCAAGCCAACCTCGAGCAGAAACACTTCCGGGTTTTCGGCCCCGACGAAACTGCTTCGAATCGCCTTGAGGACGTCATCATTGGGACGGGCAAAAGATGGATTGCAGAAACGCTTCCCGTTGACGAGCAACTATCGCGGACCGGCCAAGTCATGGAAGTGCTCAGCGAGCACCTTTGCCAGGGCTGGCTTGAGGGCTACCTGCTCACCGGCCGCCACGGCTTCTTCAACTGCTACGAGGCCTTCATTCACATCATTGACTCGATGGTGAACCAGCATGCCAAGTGGCTCAAGACAACGCGGGAACTTCCGTGGCGCAAACCGATCGCCTCACTCAACTATCTGCTCAGTTCGCTGGTCTGGCGTCAGGATCATAACGGCTTCTCGCATCAGGATCCTGGCTTCATCGATCACCTTCTCAACAAGAAAGCTGATGTTGTTCGCATTTATTTGCCTGCCGACGCCAACACGCTGCTCTCGGTAGCTGACCATTGCCTGCGCAGCCGTAACTATATCAACCTCATCGTGGCCGGAAAGCAGCCGGCGCCGCAGTGGCTCTCCATCGACGAGGCCATTGCGCACTGCACAACGGGCATGGGCGTTTGGCAATGGGCGTCAAATGACGCCGGAAGTCCCGAAGTGGTGATGGCCTGCTGCGGCGACGTGCCCACCATGGAGGCCCTCGCAGCCGTCACCATCCTGCGGGAGCGTATTCCCGATCTTCTCGTCCGCGTGGTGAATGTCGTGGACCTGATGGCGCTTGAACCGCAGTCCGAACATCCGCACGGCCTTGCCGACGAAGACTACGACCGTATCTTTCCGCCGGGTGTGCCCACCATCTTCGCGTTTCACGGCTATCCGTGGCTCATTCACCGGCTTACTTATCGCCGGCACAACCACGACAACCTGCACGTGCGCGGCTACAAGGAGGAAGGAACCACCACGACCCCCTTCGACATGTGCGTGCTTAACAACATCGATCGCTTCCAGTTGACGCTCGACGCCGTTCACCGCGTGCCGCGGCTCGCATCGCAGGTTGAGTCTATCGAGCAGTGGTACTCGGAACAGATTCAGCGTCACAAGCTTTACGTGTCTGAAAACGGAGACGACCTGCCGGACGTTAAAGATTGGCGCTGGCCCAAATCGTAGGGTTTCACTGCCGCCACTCACTCAGCGAACCAGTGGAGCGCAGATGACTTGCCGACTTGCATAGGCATTCGGCCACAACGTTGAAAGGCTTTTTGTAATGTCTTCATTGCCGGTTTTGGTTTTGAACAGCGGTTCTTCTTCTATTAAATTTTCAGCCTACGAGGCCGGGAACGGCCGGCACACGCGCCTTTTTGAAGGCGCAGTCGATGGCATCGGCACCGACCTCGGTAAGTTCTGGATCAAGGATGCCCAGGGCAAAAAGCTGGTGGATCAATCCCCGTCGTTGCCTGATCGCGCCGTCGCTTTCAAGCGAGTGGCCGACGCGCTCAATTCCGGCGAGTTGCCTGCTCCGGCCGCCATCGGCCATCGCGTCGTCTGCGGCGGGCCAAGGGTCCGCGAAAATCAGCGCATAACACCCCAGCTCATCGATGAGATCGAAAGCTACGCCGCTCTTGCACCGCTGCACACGCCCATCGCCGTCTACATCATGCGCGAAACGCTGCGTTTGTTTCCGGGCATCCCAAACTTCGCGGTTCTCGATACTTACTTTCATCGCACCATGCCTGAAGTCGTGACCGTGATGCCGATTCCCGAGGAATATGCCGCCATGGGCGTGCGCCGCTACGGCTATCACGGCATCTCCTATGAGTCGATCATCTACCAATTGCAACCCAACGTGCCGCGCCGCCTCATCGTCGCGCACCTCGGCAATGGTGCATCCATCTCCGCCATTCTCGACGGCCGATGCCTCGATACTTCCATGGGCCTCACGCCCACCGGCGGCATCATCAGTGGCTCGCGGACCGGGGACATCGATCCCGGCGTGGTTCTCTTCATTCTGAACAAAATCGCCGAAACCACGCCTGACGCGGTCAAGGCCGCGGAGAAACTTGAGACCGTTGTCAGCGGGAAGTCCGGTCTCCTCGGCGTCAGTGAACTTTCCAACGACATGCGCGATCTGCGCGAGGCCATCGCTGGCGGTAACCCCAAGGCTCGGCTTGCCGTTGACAAGTTCACCTGGACCATTGCGAAATGGATCGGCAGCTACATAGCTGAACTTGGCGGTCTCGACATGCTCGTCTTCACCGGCGGCATCGGCGAAAACGACATTGATTCACGCGCCGAAATCTGCGCCGGCCTGGGTGCGCTCGGCATTGCAGTCGATCCGCAGCGCAACAATGTCCGCGGCGCTGCAACGATCTCTGTTGAGGGCTCACCGGTCACCGTGCGTGTACTTCCGCCCCTCGAAGATCTAATGATCGTGAATCACGTGTTGCGTCTTTTGGGTGAATAAGTTGCGCAGGAATCGCGCCCGACGCAGCGCCTCGCGCATTCGGCGGGCGGCCACTGGGCACGGCGCGTTTGATCTAAACTATATTGTTGGCCAAGAGGCCACTATTGATGTCTTCTACTGCCACTCCCGCGCACGTCATTCCTGCGAAGATTGAGCGCCTGCCATCGCCCGCGCTGCGTCGATTTTCCTGGGCAGTGCTTGCCTATTTCATCGCCGTCATTCTCTGGGGCGGGTTGGTGCGGGCAACGGGCTCCGGAGCAGGCTGTGGCGACCACTGGCCGCTCTGCAACGGCACAGTGATGCAGCATTCGGCGCGACTCGGCACCATCATTGAATTCACGCATCGCATCACCAGCGGTCTATCGTTTTTCGCAGTTGTTGCCTTACTCGCCTGGACTTTCGCGGGCACGGTTCGTGGCCATTTGGCCCGCACGGCGACGGTCGCTGCGGTCATTTTCACGCTGATCGAAGCCGCACTCGGCGCATTCCTCGTCAAGCTCGGACTCACGGCGCAGAGTCAATCTCCGTTGCGTGCGCCCTACCTGGCGCTCCACCTCGCCAACACCTTGCTACTGCTCGCAACGCTCACGCTCGCCGCGCACTTCTTGGGTCGCCGCGCCGGCTATCTTCGCAGCAGGATTCGCTTCGTAGCGCCCTTGGGGACCTTCGCGTGCATCGCCGCAGTCCTCGTGGTGGGCGTCACAGGTTCATTGGCCGCGCTTGGTGACACACTCTACCCGGCCAGCTCGCTCGGTTCGGCCCTTGCGCAGGATTTTTCGGCAACCAGTGGCTGGCTCGTGCGCTGGCGCTGGACGCATCCCACAGTGGCCTTTGTCGCCAGCATCTTTCTCATTTGGCTTCTGGTACGCGGAGCGCAACGATCAAAGCGCGGGACTGGGCATTGGGACAACCGCGGCCTGTCCGCATTGGTGCTCGTGCTTCTCGCGGCGCAATACGCCCTGGGCCTTCTCGACGTAGTCTTTCTCGCTCCGGTTTGGCTTCAGATCGCGCACCTGCTTGGCGCCGACGTCTTGTGGGCGGCGTTGGTCGTCCTCGCCGCCCTGCTAACACTGGAGCCAGCAGAAACGCGATAGCCGGTCAACGCATCAGCGCCCAAAAGAAAAGGCCCCGCGAGGGGCCTTTTCGATTTATGGCGAACTTTGCTTGGTAGTTCGTCTACTCGTCGAGCACGGGATGGTAGTGGCTTTCCCATCCCAGGTAGCGCGCCGCCTCGTGCACAGACTTTGAGACATCGCTGAAATTTGCCGCAACGTGATGCTCGAAGCCCTCGCGGCAAATATACTTCAGCAGCTTCTGCAGTTGCGGAATCTCCGCCACGCCCGCGCCGCCGAATGTCTCCAAGGGATCGTCGGTAAAGCAGCCCGCCCCGGTATACCCGCGAACCACGCCGCGACGGTCGTCTGTGGAATAGCGCGCAAAGCTCATCGTCCCGGATTTTACGCGCCCCACGCAAGTGCCAAAGGTATTTTCCTTGCCCACCGTGCCGGCGATAATTTCCTGGTAGTCCATGCGGACGTCCTTGAAAAAGTGCTTGGGCAGGTTCGAGCAATGGAAGCACACGCACTTGTTCGGATCGCTGCCATAGTTGTTGTTCCAGTCAAGCAGCGCCGAAGGTGTCTGGCTCGCCAGCGCCATCATGTACATGCTCAGCACGCCGGGCACATCCACCTCGCAAGCCGAGGGAATCAGCTCGTTGCTCATCATGCTCATAACGGTGCACGGCACCACACCGAAGAACTCTTCCATTGAAGTCCAGCACTGCACCGCGCTGATGGTGCAATAGGTCTGCTTCATCCATCCGTCGATCACCGCGCCAAGTTTCGACATCTTCAGCAGCGCCGCGTCCGGAATGCCTGAGGTGCTGACGTATTTCTTGATCGCCGCCAGCTTGGCCTGCGCCGCGTCATCGGTATCTTTCATGCGGTTGATGCGGCCAAATATCTCGGACAAATCAATGGTCTCAATCGTGATGCCGCTGGTTTCGAAGATCCGTTCGGAGTACCGCACGGTGTTAAACGCCGTGGGTCTCGCGCCGATAGCGCCGATACGCAGATTCTTTAGCCCCTTCACCATCCGGCAAACCTGCGAAAACCATTCCAGGTCGGCTTTGAACTCGGGCGAATTCAGCGTCTCAGTGTGCAATGTCGTGAGCGAATAGGGAATGCCGTACTGCATCATGTTGTTGCACGCGCTCATCTTGCCGCAAAAGCTGTCGCGCCGCGTAGCGATGGTCATGGCTTCTGAGCGGTCGGGCGTGGCCTGTAC
>CAZKJB010000302.1:0-5076 GCA_964552975.1 uncultured Occallatibacter sp.
CGGCGAATGGACGGAGGGCCTCGGCCGCTTGTCGAGAGGTTTCAATATTCGTAATTCCGTGACGGTTGAGAGTGATAGCAGTGGTCAGGATGATGAAGAACATGACCATATTCGAGAAAAACGCGCCGACACCGACGTCGATGTTCCTCAATTCGAGCTCTTCGGGTGTAGCGCCTCTACGCTGGGCGATTGTCGTCTGGCCCGCCGACTTTTCCTCTTCGACTTCTTCACTTGTCTGCCAGAAAAAAAGGTATGGGCTGATCGTCGTACCGAGGATTGCCACCAGCGTCGCCCATTCATTTTTAGTGTGCGGCATCGACGGAACCAGCGTGTCCCGCAACACCTGGCCCCAGTCGGCTCCCACCACAAATGCGGTGACGGGGTACGCAAAAAGCACGAGCACAAGCCACTTGAGCACATTTGCAATCTGCTGATATTGGAGCCGGACCGTTGCCCACGAGATGAGAATCGCGAACGCCACGACAAACCAGCGAGAGTTGATCCCTGAGAGCATTGAAGCCGCGTCCGCCATGCCCGCCAGGTCCGCGGCAATATTAATTGTGTTGGCAATCAAAAGCGCGATTACGACTGCGAGCAATAGCCATTTGGGGAATCGTTGTTTGAGATTTCCGGCCAGACCCTGGCCCGTGACTTTGCCGATGCGGGCGCACATCATCTGCACCGCCGCCATCAGCGGCCAGGTGAGAAGCGCAGTCCAGAGTAGTTTGGTTCCGAGCTGTGCGCCGGCAACAGAATATGTGGCGATGCCTGATGGGTCGTCATCGGCAGCACCGGTGATGATCCCAGGGCCGAGAGACTTCAGCACCGATCGGATCCAACGAAATGGGGCGGATTTCCGCAAATGTGATCTAGACCGTTGAACCCATGCTTATCGAAGCGCGCGTCCGGTCAGGGAAGCGACTGCCACCGCGCCAGGATGATCAAGAGGGCGGAATTTCGCACCTTTGTTCGTTCGATCCTCAACTGAGGGTAACCCGCCTTAACCTTATATGTGTGTGCCGGTTCGAGTCTTGGTTCCTTTGTTAATTCCACGCACTGCATCTTTGGCCTTACCCAAGGTGTTCTCAAGCTTTCCTTTTACCTGCTGGGCCACGCCCCTCACCTGGAGCGGTGCATTGCCAGTCAACTTACCCGCCGTTTGCTTGGCGCTTCCCACCATTTCATCAATCGTGCCATTAACTCGATTCCTGTTCATTTGCCACCTCCGTGGGTTCAGCTTGTTTGGCTTCGACTTAGGCGTTGAAATGCGTCTTCCGCGTCTCGATCAAAGATCATGGGAATTCCGTTTGTCCTAGCGTGCGTCGGAGCTCGACTTCAGAGAGAGGATCCGCAACCCGAGAGCCAGCTTGTGCAATTGAGATGTCCAATTCTTGGTCCAGGCTGGTCCTGATCTGTGCTACGTTTTGCCGTCCTGGCGTTCTCCGCGTATATCGCCATGCCCATCGCGTACTTCGTTTCCCCTGAATTTGTCTGGGGCTCTCCGTTGCGCGGCGGGCTTATCGCCAGCCTTGGGCAATACGCCGCTATATCCGTACTGCGGATCGAACGTGTTGTCTACCTTGCCCTGAAAGTCGCTCGGCCCATGAAACCACGAACCAGCGCCAATGAATACACCAGCGTTGAACCATTCCGGACCGTAGTAGCCGTCAGGAGCGCAATTATGGGGAGCGTAGTCATAGTAGCCATAGGGGCAATCGGGGGCGACTCCAATATAGAGACTGACCTGAGCCGAAGCCTTGGGAGCTTCAAATGTTAAGGCGAATGCAGCAACGGCGGCAAACGCAAGCAGCTTGATTCCGCTCATAAACTCTCCTCACAGTCGTTAGGGTCTTCATTTTCGTGGCTCAACCTTCTCGAGCGTAGCGGCTCAAGGCCATTGAGTCTGAGCAGTTTCGACCGCTTGCGACACGTGGCAGGCGCACCGCAACCCTTCGGGCTGTGCGAGCCCGTCTGCCGTGTAGAGGAGAATCATTGAGGCGGCAACGAAAGCACGGTGAGGCCAATGGCAATCTCTATCGCCTTGACCGGCGCGAGGGTTCGCGAACCGGATTTCCCGGGACATTCAAAGCGAAGTGAAAAAGGAAGAGGATCAACGACATTTGCAGGATCGTCATTGTGCCCTCTCATCTTTGCCACTCGATTGAGTCAGCATTTCTCTAACCATCGGCATTTCGAGGCCGAACTGCGGAAATAGCCACGATGCATTGACCGGCAATTGTTCCATCCGAGTGGATGCTGGAAGTGGCAGCGCATCGTCCGGCACAAACTGAATCGGACTCTGCTGGATTCGGCACGGAAAAACTCCGAGCCTGGCTAGAACGAACCATGGGTACCTTGTCAAGTGGATATGTCGAACTTCCATGGCGTTAAAGTATTCACTGATGCTAGTGACAGCCAAGTGAAGTGCGGAAGCGATCGCCTTCTGCGGCGATTCGCCAACACCACCTTGCCTTGTTTCATCGGCGATGCGGATGAAATGCCATCCGTGTCTTCGAATCCTTCTTTCCAGCAAGCTCGCGCCTCCCGGCCGCACGAGGTTCCAGCCTTTCGTTAACTCGCCGCCTGTCATGATGAGGCTCGAAGGCAATTCAGTCTCTGCGCGTAAGAGTACGCTGAGCTCGGTTAAGCGTACTCTGGGCTTCGTTATTTTCAGCATCGCGTGCCTCTTTCCATTGCTGTTCGAGGATGAACTTCATCGGTCTAGTTCCCGCATGAGCCGAAGCGAAGTTAAGCAGTTCACTTATCCCAGACGGCAAAAGAGATTCTGATCGTCGGACTAAAACATCGTGTAGCGCACCTGGCCTCCAGAAAAAAGCCACTTCGTTTCATTGATCGAACTGATCTCGCCGTTGAGAAACCTGAAAAAGTTCCGAGACTCCGAGTATTCAATCAGTGGCGAAGCCTTCTCCATCGGCATTGCGCTCATATCGCGAGACCCAGACCGGCGAGGCCGCAGCAATTGGCTGCTGCACCCGCTGTGCTGGCGGCGGGAGGGACTTCATTAGCTTCAACAAATCGCCAAAAGCGCGGCCCTTTTCAAAGAAGGCATCGGCAACAACACCGCAAGGCATTTCATCGCCGGAAAACGCTCTACTCATGGCGACGACTCGGATCGAAGGAAACTCGCGACGGACCACACGAAGCAATTCGTAGCCCGACATGTCAGGCATGCTCAGATCGGAGATGAGGAAATCGGGAACTTCGTGGCAGATCTCAATTAATGCAGAGAACCCGTTGGTCGTAGACCGCGCAGCATACCCATTCTCAGTGAGAATTTCCAGGAGCAATTTTCGAATTGAAGGTTCATCGTCGACAACGAGAAGGCTCGCCTTCGTTTCAGGCATACCTTACCTCCATCCTGCATCATGGTTGCTGCGAAAGCTGGAGCAAGTATGCCGTTATATTCGTCGCGGCGATGAGCAATTGGGAACACAATTTGGATATTTCTCACGGGGGACATCAGGCGCTTTTTCGCGGAAATCCTCGGCCGCAGCGCCCGCGTGAGATGCACAAGCCAAAGACTCGGCGCAGAACTCAAATGAGGCTGTTTCGGTGGGGCTCAATCGTGGAGGATCACATTGAGCAGCGACTTATGGATGCGGATGCGGCCGTCGTATTCGACAAAGCCAAGCTTGCGAAAGCGGTTCATGAAAAAGCTCACCCGGGAGCGTGTGGTGCCGATCATCTCCGCAAGGGTCTCCTGCGAGATTTTGGGGAGCAGCGTCGTTTCCGGGCCGCCGGGCTGGCCAAATTCAGCCATCAGCAGGAGAATCCGCGCGAGCCGCTTTTCGCTCGAGTTGAACAGCTGATCGACAAGATCGGCCTGGATGCGCATGCTGCGGGCCAGCAGAAACTTCAGGAACAGGTCAGAGAAGTCATGCTCCTCGTGCATCACGCGGATCATCTCATCCCGGGCTATCTTGAAAGCAGTACAGGCAGTAAGAGCCGTGGCCGTCGCCAGACGAAGCCCAGCCGGCGCTGCAAGTGACTCTTCTCCGATAAAATCCCCAGTCGCGAGAATCGTGATGGTGGCTTCCTTGCCGATTGTCGAAACAACCGTGACTCTCGCGCGGCCTTTCTGAAGATAGAAGACCTCGTCCGCTGGATCTCCCTGAGCGAAGAAGGTCTGCTTGGGCGCCAATTGTATGATTCTGCGCCCCAGGCCGGCGTTCGCCAAAAACGCGGCTGCATCAAACCCTGGCTTTGCACGCACAGCCATCAATCAGTCCTCTGTCCGGTTGCAGAAACAGCACCGGACTTTGTGGGAAGCAGGCAAACCGGAATGCCGGTTCTGGCGTGGGAAAGCCTCGCCACGGCTGGTTCCGACAGGCCCCCCGGACGGTTTGCGGGATTGTCGCGGCGCGACCTTACGGAATTGTGCAGTCCACTCCATAGAAGTCCCCCGCGGCATCCATTGATCGGCCGCCACCATCGAGAGAGCCCTATTGCTCAGACACTGCCCGTCAACGCCTCTACAGTGAGGATACCTTGTGCGCCTCGGTGCGCGGAAAGAAATTGACGCTGCGCACGGGTAGAAAATGGTGAGTTAAGTGAAAAGATTCATGACTTTAGTGGCATTGTTTGGTCTAGGTGTAGCGACCACTGCCTTGGCAGAGACTCGCGAAGAAGTGCAGAACCGGCTCGACAACGCAACGTTGGTGCTGCATCAGATCATGGCTGCGCCGGATAAAGGCATCCCGGAAGAAGTGCTGGACCACGCAAAGTGCATTGCCATCGTACCGCACATGATCAAGGGCGGGTTGGTGTTTGGCGCAGAGAACGGCAAGGGCGTCGCCACCTGCAGGACTGAAAACGGATGGAGCGCTCCGGCGTTCTTTGCCATCACCGGCGGAAGCTGGGGATTGCAGATCGGTGTCGAAGGTGTGGATGTGGTGATGGTTTTCCAAGGCGACCGAGGTATGCAGCGCCTGGAAGACGCGAAGTTCCAAATTGGAGCTGACGCTTCCGCGGCAGCAGGACCAGTGGGACGCCATGCCACAGCCGATACCGACTGGAAACTGAATACTGAAATCCTGACTTACTCGCGCGCTAAAG
>CAZKJB010000303.1:0-5045 GCA_964552975.1 uncultured Occallatibacter sp.
ATCGCGATCCTTATCTTCGCCGCGTCGACCGCGACCTCGATCTGGCACAAACACAAGAAAATCGTTCTCGATCAAGAGCCCGAAACCGGCGCCGTCGATGCACGCCGTTAATCGGCTGTGAGCAACGCAGGAAACATTCTCAAGAACTTTCGCTGCCCGTCAGAGCCTTCTGCGCCGAGCATTTGACCGCACTGCCCGGTGGTATCCTTCTGGTGCAACGACCCACAACGCATGAAGCCACCTCTCCGCCTCACTCCGCTCCTGCTGCTCCTGGTGTCCACTGCGCTTGCCCACGGTCAATACTCGAAGTACGTCGATCCCTTCCTCGGCGCCTCCGGCGGCGGCAACGTCTTTCCCGGCCCGGTCGTTCCCTTCGGCATGATCAAGCCCGGCCCCGACATGAAGGCCGACATGGGTCATGATCCCAATGCCGGCTGGAACGCTACGAGCGACATCCGCGGCTTCAGCCAGACCCACGTCAGCGGCACCGGAGGCGGCGCGAAATACGGAAACATCCTCGTCACGCCCACAGTTGGTGATATCACGCCTCTCGACTCTGCTTCGCCGCGCGCCGAAGAACGCGCTTCTACCGGACTGTACTCAGTCACGCTGGCACGCTACAACATCGGCGTGGAAATCAGCGCAGCTCGTCGCAGCGCCATCTATCGAATCCATTACCCCATCGGCTCGCAGGCAAATCTCCTGTTCGACGTGAGCCACTATCTGCTCTCCGGTCTCAGGACCGGCGAAGATCAACTGCTCACGTCGTCGGAAATTCGCATAGTCTCTCCGACCGAAATCGAAGGTTCGACCAGCGTCTCCGGCGGATGGAACAAGCAGCCCACCTCCTACACCGTTTATTTTTGCGCGCGCACCGATACGGCGGCTACATCGTCAGGAACGTGGCTGAACGGCGAGCTCTCGCCCAGCAGCAGGAGCGTGAGTGGCCAGGCAGGTTCCACCTCTGGCGCATGGCTCAAGTTTTCCGCGCAATCCGGCCGCCCGGTGCTGATGAAGATCGCCATCTCGTTCGTCAGCGTCGCGCAGGCTCGCCAGAATCTCTCTGCAGAAATTCCCGGCTTCGACTTCGAAGCCGTTCACGCTGCCGCAATCGCTAAATGGGACAAAGCCCTCGGCGACATCACCATCATCGGCGCAACTCCGGAGCAATCGCAGATCTTCTACACCGCCATCTACCACACCATGCTGATGCCCACCGACCGCACCGGCGAAAATCCGCTGTGGAAGTCCACGGAGCCCTATTACGACGACTACTATGCCATCTGGGATATCTTCCGTTCCTCCGCTCCGCTGCTCACGCTCATCGCGCCAGAGCGCGAGACCGATATAGTCCGCGCGCTTGTTGACCTAAATCGTCATGAAAACTGGCTGCCCGATGCGCGCAGCGGAAACTACAACGGCCGCACGCAGGGCGGCAGCAACGCGGAGTTCATGCTGACTGACGCCTACTTGAAAGGCTTGAAAGGCATCGACTGGAAGACCGCGCTGGCGGCCGAGATCCACGATGCTGAAGTCTCCCCAAGCGACCACTTCAAAGAAGGCCGCGGCGGACTCGGCGACTGGCACAAGCTCGGATATGTGTCCCTCGAAGGCTCTGACCGTCCCGCCTCGATCCACATGGAGTACGCGGCCGACGATTTTGAAATCGCGCTGCTGGCCAAAGGCCTTGGCGATGCTGCCGCGTACAAGAAATATCTGCGACGCTCGGCAAATTGGAAGAACCTTTGGGACTCAACCTTCAGCGACGGCGGATTCACCGGCTTCATTCGCTCCCGCCACAGCGACGGCTCCTGGCTGACTCCATTCACGGCGATGGATCAGTGCACCTGGGGCGGCAACACTTTCTACGAGGGCAATTCCTGGACCTATTCCACCTTCGTTCCCCAGGATGTTGCCTCGCTCATCGAAAGATCAGGCGGAGCTGAAACATTCGTCCGCCGTCTCGACGCATTCTTCGATGTGCCCGGCCGCTACGACGTGGGCAACGAACCGGGATTCCTTGCGCCCTACCTCTACATCTGGGCCGGGCGGCCCGACAAAACCGAGGCTCGCGTACGCCAGATCATCGCTGCCAGTTATCACTCTGGGCCCACTGGCCTGCCCGGGAACGACGACTCGGGAGCAATGTCCTCCTGGTACGCCTTCGGCCAGATCGGAATCTTTCCCAATGCCGGCCAGGACGTCTACCTCATCGGGAGTCCTGCGTATCCTGAGACAACGCTGCACCTCGCTGGCGGCAAGGAATTCGTGATCGAAGCCAAAAATCTCTCCACAGAAAATATTTATGTTATTGATGCCGCGCTCAATGGCAAGCCGCTCGATCGCGCCTGGCTTCGTCACCGCGAAATCGCTGCAGGCGGCGGCCTTGTGCTTACAATGGCGAGCACCCCAGCCAACTGGGCTCAGCACAATCCTCCTCCATCGACCCCCGCGCCCGCACCATAATGAAGTCGTGAATTCGGCCAACACCTCGTCAATTCAGTCAACGGAGCGGCCCTTTGCGCGTCTAACCGGTAGAAAGTGTGGACGTCACACAACTCTATGAAAATCAAGTCCTCTCTCTGGCTCATTCTCTCCCTGTTGGCCTTTCCCTGCCTGCGCGATTCTTCAGTCGCCCAACAGCCACCCGCCACCGCTCAGCAGCCGTCAACCGATCGGCCAATGACCACCATCAAAGTTCAGTCGAACGAGGTGCTGCTGCCGGTCACGGTGATCGACAAGAAGGGCGCCTTGGTAACCACTCTCAAGGCCAGCGACTTTACGCTCACTGAAGACGGCCGCCCAGAAGTGATCAAGAGCTTCACCACGCAGAGCAATCTTCCCTTCCGCCTCGGCCTGCTTGTGGATACCAGCCGAAGTGTCTACTCAGCGATGGAAAACGAGCGGAAAGCCGCGGACAAATTTGTGGATCAGATGCTTCCCGCCGATCCCAAGGCCGGCGTGCAGGGCGACCAGGCCTTCCTCATCCATTTTGATCGCGAGGTGGAACTGCTTGAAGATTTCACCAACTCACGCGACAAGCTGCACCACGAAATCGACGCGATGAGCCCCACTTCGTCAGAACGCAACTCCCAGCAGGGGCCGGAGTCCAGTGGAGACGACCGAAGGCAAGGGCAGTCACATGAGAACCGCATGGGCGGGACGCAGCTTTACGATGCGATTTATCTTGCGTCAGACGAGCTCATGAAGCCGAAGGACGGCAGGAAGGCGCTGGTTGTCTTCTCCGACGGACAGGACCGCGGCAGCAAGGAGACGCTGAACGACGCGATTGACGCAGCAGACCACGCCAGCCTCGAGGTCTTCACCATCTACTTCAAGGGTGAAGAAGAGCGTCCAATGGGTCAGTTTCCCGGCGGCCACCACGGCGGCATGGGTGGCGGAGGCTATCCCGGCGGAGGCGGCTATCCCGGCGGCGGCGGGGGTTATCCTGGCGGCGGAGGTGGCGGGCGCCGCGGCGGCAATGACTCCGGTGTCGACGGCAAGAAAATCATGCAGCAGATTGCCTCGCGCACCGGCGGCCAGTTCTTTGAAGCCAAGAAGAAAGACAATCTAGAAGATATCTACGCCCTCATCGCCGGAGCGCTTCGCCAGCAATACCTGCTCACTTACACGCCCGACAAAGCCGATTCCGACAGTGAGTTCCACAAAATCGTGCTCAAGGCCAGCAATGCTGACCTGACGGTGGTCACGCGCGAGGGCTACTACTCCGGCTCCGACAAGTAAAGCAGCAAAAGACAGAGGGACTAAGACAGGCCCGACTCTATCGTCGTTTCTTAGTCCCGCTTTCTCGTTCCCTTGTTCCCTCGTTCCCTGTTTCCTTCACTTCCCGCCGTGCTTGTCTTCGTGAATCTGCCGGCTGGTGCTGTTCATCCGTTTGTTCAGGTTCTGCTTCTCTCCCGGGGTCAGCTTGCCGCCATTAGCTGCGCGGTCTGCCGCATCGGAACGGTTGATGTTCTGCTCGCGGCTTTCCACCTTGGACGCCTGCCCGGCAGTCATGGTCCCGTTGCCAACGCCATTGGCGATGCGCTGCTGCTGGTTGTAGCGGCGCTGGCCCACTTCGTTGTCGCCATAGTGTGCCGTGTTGGCGTTGTGCTTGTCGTCGTAGATTGAGTTGCTCAAGTGGTTCTGCTGCTGATTCACCTGCTGCCGTTCCTGCGGAGTCAGGCGTCCGCCATTCGCTTGCCGGTCGTCGCGGATCTCGCGGTTCAGGCCCGCCTCCCGGCCTTCCAGGTTCCTGGTCTCGCCCGCCGTCAGTTGCCCCGACGAAATGCCGTTCGCGATGCGCCCCTGTTGGTTAAAGCGGCGTCCATTCACTGAATCCATCGCCACATTGCCTGGATGGCCGCCGTTTGCCGAGAATCGCTGCCCCGGATCGTTCGCGGCCGAAGTGAAGTGCTGGTTTTGTTCAGCGGTGGGCTCAAAGTGACGTTCGTTCATCGCCTGCTGCTCCATCGGCGAAGGACGAGCCATTACGCCGCCCTCGCCATTGAAGCTTGTGTGGTTGATAACGGTGTTGTTGTTGATCACGGTGCGGTCGATGTACGTGTTGTGTACAACTCCCACGCCCACATTCATGACCGCCGTGTTATACGCAAACACTCCGCCGCGCCATCCGCCGCCGAAGAAACCTACGCCGCCGTAGCCGTAGCCGTAATTGACGCCGCCATAGAATCCGATGTGCGGACCCCAATAGCCGGGATGCCAGCCGTACATGCCGCCGGCGAAACCCCAGTAGCCCGGTGTCCACAGCACGCCCACGCTTGGCGGACGTACCCACACGCCGGGAACCCAGTAGTAGCCGGCGGCGCCCCAGGCCCAGTAGCCCGGTGTCCACAAGTATCCGTCACCGGGAATCGGAGGTTGCGCATATACCGGCAGCAGCGGTGGTGGAGTATGAACCGAGATTCCGATGCCAACCCCGACATTCACTTGTGCCGCGGCAACCAGGGCACTCACGCTCACCAGGATTAGAAACACAAAGCCCCGTTGAATCGCAGAGATCTTCATCGAATTGCTCCTTAGGG
>CAZKJB010000304.1:0-4978 GCA_964552975.1 uncultured Occallatibacter sp.
GGAGTCTGGCTTCTTGACCACGAAGCTCGGCGCAACGGTCGGAGCCAGTCCCTGGCTTTGAGCGAGAGGAAATTCGTTGCGTTCGGGCGTCGCTGCCGGCGGGCATCCGCAGGGCTCGAGTTCCTGGTCAACTACCGACTGCAGGCTGCCATGCTGAAACAGAACTCGCTGCCCCGGCTCAACGCGATAGAGGCCGCTATCGAAGACGCTCGTTACAACCACGTACGGCGCGTTGGCGCCGGCGTTGTCAACGCATGTATCGCCGCCGTCGCCAAGTCTGACCTTTAGATCTGCTGAGCCCGGACCGCTGATCAGGATGCGAAGTTCCGGAGTCAAAACCATATCTGCATTCTTGGCAATTGCGAAATTGGCTTCGAGCGAGCCGGTGTCGAGCGCAATCAACAATCCCGGAACCTCGCTGGCTGGCACATTCGAATCCACCGACAGCTTGACGGTTGTGGATGGGCAGACATTCAGGGTGCCGCGGTAAGGCAGTGTCACGAGGGCGGTCCTGGAACCCGCTGTGATTTCGCCATTGCTGGTAATGAAGGCTCTTCCGTTCCATGCCTGCATCGATCCGGCGACCGACTGCGCCGAGCCAGAAACGGAAGCATCGAGGGGAACAATGGCAAGAGGAGGTGAAGTTAACGTGGGTGGGTCGGCGCTTGCAGCCTGCACAGCAGGCGGCGGTACCGAGGCCGGAGTCGTCGCACCGGGAATTTGAGGGGATTGCGCGCTTGGCATTTCCTGGGCGCAAAGCGCAGCGGCCACGGCGAAAATCGATTTGCTGGCAAGCAGACAAATCGTATATTGGAAACGCCGCGCAGCGCCGTGACGCGCCCTCTTATTCGTCAGCCTAAGCATTGCGCTACGCTCCGAGGAAGTTGCGGATCATTTGGTGACCGCCCTCAGTCAGCACACTCTCAGGGTGGAACTGTACGCCTTCAACAGGCAAAGTGCGATGCCGCAGCCCCATAATCACTGAGCCCTTGCCGGTGGCCTCAGGGGTGCGCGCAGTGACAGCAAGCTCGGGGGGCAGCGAATCCTCCTCCACAACGAGCGAGTGGTAGCGCGTGCAAGTGAGCGGAGTCGGAAGCCCAGCAAAAATACCCTTGCCATCGTGCTCGACCACGCTCGTCTTTCCGTGCATCAGTGTCTTGGCGCGAACAACCTCCCCGCCAAAGGCTTCGCCAATCGCCTGGTGCCCCAGGCAGACGCCAAGGATCGGGACCTTGCCTGCCATGTAACGGATCAGCGGAACCAGGATGCCTGCTTCGTGCGGCGTGCACGGGCCTGGCGACAGCAGAATCCGCTCAGGCTTCAGGGCTTCTACCTCTTGCGGCGTTAGCTCGTCGTTCCGGCGCACTACGACCTCCGCGCCCAGTTCACCGAGATACTGGACCAGGTTGTAGGTGAACGAATCGTAATTGTCGAGAACAAAGACCATGGTGCATCTCAGTGTAGCGCGACGGGCACGTTAATTGATTAGATGCAATATCGCTCCGGCCGGGTGGAACGAGAAGGCCGACAACGGTTTGCGCGCGGGGAACTGCCTGGAAGATCAACGGCTGCCAAAATCAGGGATTAGCGCGACGCGGACTGGCTTTGCCGGTTGCGCCGAGAGAGCACATCTGCAAAACTGACGATGGCTTTAGACCATGGTCCTTCATTTCCTGATTAAAGGCCGCGTGCAGGGGGTTGGCTTTCGCTGGTTCGTGCAACGCGAAGCGGGCGAGCTCGAACTACGCGGCTGGGTGCGCAACACTGAAGACGGCGACGTGGAGGTGGTTGCGGCGGGGGAGCCGGACGATCTGGCTGAACTTCGCTCTAGCCTTCATCGCGGCCCGCGTGGCAGCCGCGTCGATCGGGTCATGGAACACTCCCTCGCAGACTCTGAAGCCGACGAACTCGAGTCTTTCCGCATCGATGGCGCCTGGTAGCACGCGTACGGCCGGCGCCGCTCGGCGACCATCGGCGCCGCCCTACCTTTCGAGCTGGCCCCGCTATAATCTGTAGGGAAGCTGAACTGCAATCCCGCCTGTTCCCTTCCCGCACAAATCTTGCACCCGCTGAGGCCAATTGAGGAGCGAAGCACTGTTATGCCCGAAGAACGAAAGCCAGTGAACGTGGAAGGTCTGAAGAAGCTGGTACGTACCGTGCCGGATTTTCCCAAGCCGGGGATTCTCTTTTACGACATCACCACGTTGCTGAAGGACAAAACCGGTTTCGCCCAGCTGATCGACGCGCTGGCGGCGCACTATATCGCACAAAAGATCGATCTGGTGCTGGGGATTGAGGCGCGGGGATTCATCTTTGGACCGGCGCTGGCTTACCGGCTTAACGCGGGTTTTGTGCCGGTGCGCAAGCCGCGCAAGCTTCCCGCTCCTGTTGCGCGTGTGACCTACGATCTTGAATACGGCTCTGACGCGCTGGAGATTCACATGGACGCGATCGCACCCGGACAGAGCATCGTCCTGGTCGACGATTTACTCGCAACTGGCGGCACGATGGAAGCCACCGTTAAGCTGGTCAAGCAACTCGGCGGAAATATCGCGGGGCTGGCCTTCGCCGTTGAACTCGACTTTCTGAAGGGCCGAGACCGCTTCACGGAGTACGACGTCTTCAGCCTGCTGCATTACGACGAGTAGCCCAGGCTCTCCCCAAAACTCTCGTCGCGCCGCCACTTTCCAACACCTTTTACAGCGCGTCCTCCGGCACTTCTTCCGGAGGGTGCGGTTCGGCTTCGCCGCCCGCCGGCTCACCCTGGAACATCTGCGCGTCCGCGAACCGGTAGCCGACGTAGACATCGGTGAGCAGGTACAGTGGGTTGGAAGGGTCGTCCTCGATCTTTTTGCGCAACTGGCGGACGAAGGTGCGCAGGTACTCCACTTCCTCGCGGCAATCGGCGCCCCACACAGCCGTAAGCAGCTTGGCGTACGTCACCACGCGGCCCGCCCGGCTCATCAGGCAAAACAGGATGTCGAATTCCTTGCGCGTCATGCGTACCGGCGAACCGCGCTTGGTCACGCGCCGCTTCACGGGTTCGAGACGAATCTCGCCGATCTCGATGGGCGCATCTTCAGGGCGCGCTGGAGCACGGACCCGCCGCACGGCCGCGCGAATGCGGGCAATCAGTTCCCGCGTGCTGAAAGGTTTGGTCACGTAGTCGTCTGCGCCAGTTTCCAGGGCTTCGACTTTGTCCTCTTCCTGATCGCGAACCGTGAGCATCAAGACCGGCAGGCGCGGCGATAACGAACGAATCCTGCGCAGCGTCTCAATGCCGCCGATGCCGGGCATATTGATGTCTAAAAGCACGACATCGTACGTTGCCGAGCGCAGTGCCTGCAGGGCCTCCTCACCGCGTGAAGCTTCCGCCACCTGAAATCCAAGCTCCACCAACGGAAGCCGCAGGGCCCGGCGAATTGCCGGTTCATCGTCGACTACAAGAATGCGGATTGCTGCCTGCGTCATGATGCTCTCTCTTTCTCCGTTATCAGTGGAATGGCCGCGAAGAACGAGGTGCCATCCTGCTCATCGCTCGTGACCCATACATAACCGCCATGAATCTGCGCGGCCCGTTTGGCCACCGACAACCCGATCCCTGTCCCGGGGGCGCGATTCGAGTAAGTCGAAGAGCGATAGTAGCGGTCGAAAATCCGCTCGCGGTCCGCCATGGGAATCATCGGTCCGTAGCTGTGCACGGAAAAGATTACCTCTGACGAGACAACCATCACCCGAATCGTGATCGTGGTACCAAAATTCGAATACTTGCACGCGTTGTCAATGTACTGGGTTAGCAGCATCACCATCAACTCGCGGTCGCAGCTCAGGACAAGATCCTCATCTTCGATTTCTACCGCGACCTTCATGCTGGCCAGCCGCTCTTTCAGACCGGCCAGAATCTCCTCCATGAGTGTACCCACGCTGATGGGCGCAACATGAATGGCAACCTGTCCACCATCTAAACGCGCCGTCGTCAGCAGCCGCGTGGTGAGCTCGCGCAGCAGGTCGGTTTGTTCGTCGATGAGCGACACCAGGTCAGCCTGGCCAGCCGAAAGGTGCCCCATTTCTCCCAAACCCGTTGAAGCCGCACGGATCGCTGTCAACGGCGTCTTGTAAGCGTGAGCCAGACTGTCAAGGACTGTGGCGCGCAGTTGCTCCGTGCGGCGCTCGGTTTCGATGCGGCTCTCATTGGCGAAAGCGCGATATCGGTCGAATGTGATCGCTATCAGCGATGCGATTGCATTATTCGTCAATGGGTTGGTATCGCCACGAACAACCAGGCTGCCAATCGGCACAGACCCGAGACGCACAACGCGGCGACCTAGACCCGTCTCCGGATCGTCGTCCGATGTCTCGAAATAGTAGACATTCTGCGCCAACTCCATCGGGTCGGTGCTCCAATATCCCGCTTGGTATACGTCGTGCAGGTCGGCGTCGAACACAGCCACTGCTTCCAGCTCGAAAATCTCATGGACCAGCTCGGCCAACTGCGGACCGGGTTCCACGTGAAGGTCCATTTGCAGAGTTCGCCGGGTGAATTCGTACAAATCGTGCATCTGCCCGCCGCGCGACTCGGCCTCCCGCGCGTGGTTAGTGACTCTTGCGGAAAGACGGCTCACGATGAGTGCTACCAAAACGAATACCAGCAACGTGACTGAATTTGCCCGATCGGCCGCCATGCCAAGCTGCGCCTCCCGCGCGGTGAATACGCTTTGCGCCACCACAGCCGAGAGCGAAACGATAACTGCCTGCCAGAATCCGCATAGAAGCGCGGTGGGCACCACGATGAGCAGGTAGAGAAGAGCGGCCAAAGGGAGCAGCCAACTCGACCAGTGGGCCAGCGTCGCAACCAGAACGATTCCCGCCACGCCCAGGGCGCACTCCAGCGAAAACAGGAGCAAGCGCGAGCCGGAGCCACGCGAGCGCCCGAATCGGGAAACCGAACGCGCCAGATAGCTCTGAGACAACCGAGGAC
>CAZKJB010000305.1:0-4927 GCA_964552975.1 uncultured Occallatibacter sp.
GGAGGGACCGCAGGACGCGTTTATGACTGGAGTCGACAAAGCACTTGTATGTTCTGTAGGGGGACTGGTCCAGATAGTACCCCCACCGCATAGTCCGGTTGGTCCTACGCTCATATTGCAGGTTAGGTCAAAAGGAGCGCCGCTCGACAAGAAAGTCGCCGCCTTGGCGTCGTGTGCGAACTGGGTCCCGCCGCCGGAGTACGTTCCTCCTCCCACAACGAAAAAGTAAAGAAGAAATAGACGCGGAAGTCCTGCTGCCCTGTCACGACATTTCCAGACTGACATAACCGCTTGGGTTAGTCTAGTCATTTGGTGCCGTTAGGCGATGGAACCGGCAAACGATAATGCAAAGAAATGACTTCGCTGCAGATCCTTGGCAGCACACGGTTTATGGCGGCTTGCGGTGCTAGCGGAGTTAGCGGAGCTGGGAGGTTGCAGGCTCCCGGCCGCGGTTTGTGCGAAAAAGCGCAGGCCCCCGGACTCTGCGGCCCGCTATCAAAAGCAGCTTAGTGGTTGTTCCGGCTACTCCAAGAAGTTTGGTGAGTTCGTGTACGTTTTCGACGTTTTTTGACCGCGGTTTTGGGACCGTTTCGTTGATTCCAAAAGAGTTCGAAGCAAAAACATGCGTTTTTTCTAAGAATTTTTTTTGCGGCCACCTCCGATTCCAATTCGGTTGGCGGGGCCGTTCCATTTGTCGGCTCTGAGTGTTTCGACATCGATCGCAACTATGAGTATGTACTCTTGAGGGGAAATTACCGGCAAGGGTTTGCTGCTTTTTAGTTGTTTGAAAATGCAGCGGTTGAGCGGAATCTGGAGAAGAGCGGGCTTGACAACGGCTTCGGTGGTCACTGGTGAGAAGAGCGGCGCAGAAAAAAGGGCAATCCGCCAAAGCGGATCGCCCTTTTGAATCCCAGGAGTTTGCAGTCTGCCGCGGTTACTCCCCGTGGTGTGCTGCCGTTGGCTTGGCGGGGACGTGGTGTACCGGTCCTGCCTTCTTCTCCAGCTGCACAAATCCGTCGCGAAGCACGATTTGGGCGGCGGCGGCTGTTGAACCGGCGGCTGGAACCTGCGTGTAAGTATCGTAGGTGCCGTCGAGCTCGGTTGCAGGTTGCAGTTTCAGTTCCGAATTCACAGCAGGGGCGTCCTTGCAACCCAGCGGCGTCTTCAGATTGACGATGAAGTCCGCGGTATGCGCGCCTTTGGCGTCTTCCGTGACGGCAACGTTGATTGCGCTGACCGCAGGCTCGATCGCGATTTTCTTCGCCGTGTCGAGACCCGTGATGGCACTCACGTCTGCGGCCACGCCGTTCGCCTGGAGATAGGCCTGCGCGTCCTTAACCTTCAGTTCGGTCGGCGGAGGCGGAACAGCGCTGCAAGGCCCAGGGGTCGTCAATTTAACAACGAACTCCTTCGGCTTTACCGCGGCGGCCGTGGCGCTGACACTGACATTGAGTGATGTTGCGGGATCGGCAATCACGATACCCGGAACCGGAGTCGGTTGGCCTTTCAGCAGAGACCACAACTGGTCGGCGTCCGCCTTATTGCCATTCGCCAGGATGAACTCCTTGTCTTCAAGATTGAGCTTGGTCGGATCGCCACCGGCTAAAGCGGCATGCGCCAGTTTTTCAGGAGTCGGCGCCGGCTCAATTGTGAAGCCTGCAGGCGGGAAGAGCGTTGCCTGGGCCTGCGTCTTTACCCCGTCGATCTGGGTTTTGATGGCTGCTTCGCCGTCCAGAGTGCCGTGATACCGCTTGTACCAATATTCAAGAGGTGTCTCGATCTGGGCCTTGAAATTCGCTGGCGCAAAGTCCCATGCGCGAGCATAGAACCAGATCGCCTTCACTTCATCTCTTGAGTCGCTCGGCTTGGCGTAGGTCTGGGCCAATTGAAGCGTATCGATAAGGCACTGTCCTGGCCCCCCGCACGCGGGGAGCGGGAAAAGATTCAGCTCCTTGGTGTACTCATCGATCGCGCTCTTGATGTCCTTCTTCGAAACGACGTCGTCTAAGGCGATCATCGAATGAAAGATCGGAAGAGCAACGCCGGTGAACTTCACCCAATCTGCGTCCGACATGGAGGCCGGCTTTGCAAGCGCCAAGCCCTTCTGAGCAAGCGCCGCTGCATCGTCACAAGTTTGCGTATCGCTGCTCACTCCGCTTGCGTCGACACTCTTGGTGCACGCGGCCTTCTTGAAGTAGACAGCCGTAAAGATCGCCTGCGGGTTATTCGGATCCACCTGCAGCAGGCGGCTCGCCGCGCTGATGACCTTGTCGGGCTGGTTCGACTTCTGGTAGCACTGGATCATCTGATCGAGCACGGACTTCTTGACGACGCTCTGCGGATAGGCCTGGAGAAAGCTCTCCAATGCCGAACACATTTGCGCCGGATCGGTCTGCGTGCTGGCGTTTTGGTAGGCGTTGAACTCGGCCGGATCCTGGATAGTGATCTGGCTCGCGTCCTGAGCTCGCAGTGCGGGGGCGGGAACAAGGCTCATGCCTAGCAATGCCATCGCAGATGCAAAGACTAACTTCTTCATGCAATGCTCCTGGGAGTTGCGGAAATGGAAATCTGGAATCTTTCGCTCACCGGCGAATTGGGCAACCGCCTTCTACGGCGGTCGATTGCCGGGGTGACGGATATTACGATAACACGGCCATCAATGCTGCGTAGGAGGATTATAGAAAGCCACGCAGCGGCTGACAAGTAAGACGTTCTCGGGGCATGAACGGCTTGACGGAAAAGTGCGGGCGGATGCGAAACGGGCCATGTCGCAAATCGGGAAATGTCCATTCGGGGAAGAACTCGCCGCTCGACTGCAAACACTTTTCGTGGGATTGAATTGACCTCGCGACCCATTCCAAAGTAACTTCCCGCTCATCTCCAAGCGGCCCGCTGCTGCGGATTCTCCGGGCCCGTTCCAGCTTCCCAGGCTGGACTATTGCAGAAGCCGCACCAAATCTACCTGCTCGGCGAGGAATGCGTCGTGGCCGTGGGCGCTCGTCATCTCGCGGTAATCGGCACCTGCGCCCGCCAGCCGAATGCTGTCGGCGAATCGGCGCACCTCGTCGGCGGGAAAGAGCCAATCGGAGCTGATCCCGATAAAACTGAGCTGGGCACGGATGCGGCCGAATGCCTCGGCCGGCGAGGCATATCCGCGCAATGGATCCCAGGTGTCCATGGCCCTCAGAATAGCCAGGTAGGCATTGGCGTCGAAGCGGTCTACAAATCGCTTGCCCTGATGGTCAAGGTATCCGGCAATGTCGAAGCGTCCGCCGGTGAGGCCGCTCAGAGCGCTCTCTACAGAGTATGGATCTTCGCCACTACGGTCGGGATTGCGGCCGAACCGCTCGTCGAGGAGGGGCGCGGATTTGTAGCTGATCATGGCGATCTGGCGGGCAAGCGATAGCCCGCGGCGAGGCGGACGTTGCGGCAAATAGCGGCCGCCGGCCCATTCCGGGTCATGCTGGATGGCTTGGCGTTGCAGATGGTTCAGCGCCAACCCCATGGCGGATAGCGGGGTGACACCGATAACGAGCGCACGCTCCACGCGCTCAGCATGAAGAATGGTCCAATCCAGTGCCTGCATGCCGCCGATTGACCCGCCAAGCACGAGCCGCAAGCGCCGAATACCGAGGGAATCGAGAAGCTTCGCCTGCGCCTTGACATTGTCGCGGACAGAAACCAGAGGAAAATCCGGTCCGTAAGTCTCGCCGGTGTCGGGGTTGACGGAGCCGGGTCCCGTGGAGCCGTAACAGGAGCCCAGCATGTTGATGCAGATAACGAAGTCGCGCTCGAGCGAAAGCACCGCGCCGGGAGCGAAGATCTCGGGCCACCACGAGCCCACCAGGGCCGACCCGGAAAGTGCGTGGCAAACCAGTACGGCATTGTTCCGCGCCGCATTCAGCCGGCCGTAGACGGCGTAATGCAGCGTGGGACAGGCCAAGGCTCGACCACATTCCAGCTCCAATGGCCCGTCCAGCACGAAGTCTCCTTCGTACGTGGGCTCCACGATCTTCGATCCCGGCGGCGAGGCGCCGCTTCGGCTATAGGTGTCGCTCATGTCCCGCTTCTAGCTCCCAGCTTCCAGCTCCCTCATTCAATCTCTCAAGAAAAACAACCTAAGCATCTGCGCCATAAAATTCCGCTTCGGCCACTTCTTGGCAGCACCCGGCGCCGTAGCTAGGAGCTAGAGGCTGGAAGCTGGAGGCCTGTTCTATTTTGCCTTACCGCGCCGCAAGAGCCGGGGTTTTACCGCTAAACGTACTTCCGTTGGCAACCTCAATCGCTTGATCGAGGTCGGCAATGATGTCGCGGATATCTTCGATTCCTACCGAGAGCCGCACCAGCTCGGGAGTGACGCCGGTGCTTGCCTGCTCCTCCACTGAAAGCTGCTGATGCGTGGTCGAGGCCGGATGGATCACGAGCGACTTGGCGTCGCCAATGTTCGCCAGCAGCGAGAACAGCTTGAGCGTATCGATGAGCTTCTTGCCAGCCTCGTATCCGCCCTTAATGCCGAAGGTAACCAGCGACGATTGGCCTGCCGGCATATATTTCTTCGCGCGCTCGTGGTAGCGGCTTGAGGCAAGACCGGGATAATTGACCCACTCCACACCGGGATGCTGCTCAAGGTGCTTGGCCACAGCCAATGCGTTCTGCGAATGGCGCTCCATGCGCAGATGCAGTGTCTCAAGTCCCTGCAGCAGCAGGAAGGCGTTGAACGGCGACAGCGCCGCGCCGGTATCGCGGAGACCCTGGATACGTGCCTTGAGGATGAACGCCAGCGGACCGAAGACCGTTGTGTACGAGAGGCCGTGATAGGACGCGTCGGGCTCAGTGAACTCTTTGAAACGGCCTGATGCTGCCCAGTCGAACTTGCCGGCGTCCACAATCACGCCGCCGATGGCAGTACCGTGGCCGCCGATGAACT
>CAZKJB010000306.1:0-4920 GCA_964552975.1 uncultured Occallatibacter sp.
TGTGCCTCGACAAAATCCCATCCATATTTGAATTGCGCCTTAGATGCAGCGCCGTAGCTGTACCTCGCCAATATTCCATCCGACCGGGAAACCGCAAAGTCCTAACGATTAAGTGTGAGTTGGTCCCCGTGGATAATGCTAGGCTGCAAGGCCATAAATATGAAGGCCGACGGCATTTTGGCGAGGTTCGTCCAGGTCCTCACAAGGCAGACATGTTGCGATACGCAGGCCGATTACGCCGCTCTCCGGTACATTCTATCGATGGTGAAACTCGCCCCATGCCTGCGCAGATTTCTAACGCTCTTCTGTTGAAAATGATCAGCGTCGATCCTCGCGATTCCAGCAGGTCCTGATATCGGAATTCGCTAAGAATGCGGGTGACTGTCTCGCGGGAGGCACCGATGTACTCGCCGATCTCTCCGTGGGTCAGCGGGCAGAATAACCGAGTACCGTCCTTTGTCTTCTGGCCGTTGGCACACCACTCGAGTAGCAGCCGCGCGAGTCTCGCCGGTGCGGACACCGCGAGACCGAGTGTTCGTACCTGCTCGTAGGCTCGAGCACAGTCCGTGGACAGCTCGCGCACCACGTTCTTGTATGCAGCAGGATGGTGGGTCAGAAATTCAAGAAAGTGATCACGGCAGAGTGACGCGATTCTACACGGACAAATCGTCTCCGCAGTGGTGTCATATCTGCTATTGGAAAGCGCAGATGCGAGACCTAGCGTTTCTCCAGGACTAGCAATTCCGAGGATCAATCGCCTGCCCGCACTCGAATTCATAGATAGCTTCACCTGCCCTGTCAACAAGAACAGGATTTGTGTGGGAGCTTGCTCTTCCATGAACAGGACGGCATTCGCTTCACGGTCGGAGAACACTTTGAGCCCCTCCAACTCATTAAGTGCATCGGTGGACAATCGATCGGCGAATTCTCCTGACCTCGAAGCGTTGGTGAAATTGCCCCAATCTGTTCCAGCGGTGGTCTGGATACGGCTCTCCTGCGCTCCCACAAGGTTCTCCTCGACGGCCTGAGACGAAAGTATGTCGTCTCCTTCTCCTGTCAAACTGGTCACTCTTGCTCACAAAATCGGCGAATTTTGTCCGAGACGAGCAATATTCGGAACAACTGACCTGCAGCTTTTGGACCGGGCAATCGAAAAGGTGTGCAATTTTGACCAGATTCCTGATTTAGCGCTTCTTTAGATTGTTCTTCATAGAACGTGACCAGATGCCTGTCCGGTCTGTCTCCCCAATATCGATCTCAATCTTTTCTCTCATCACGGCTTGAACATCGTTCTGATGAACAGCTTCACGATGCTGTCCGCTCTCGGCATCCAGTAGATTTCGGCTGAATCGATAGAAGGATTGCAAACCGTGATCGGACAACCGTTAGCCACACCGTCGGACGCCGGGGAGTCGATGAGTCGGAGTGAAGGATCAGTCCTCGAATTATGCCGGAGTCACGGCATTTCACGCCGCCACTTCTTGGAGTTCTGCGCGGCAGTTACAACAACTCTAGCGTTGCCTACCTCCTATGCCCAGGTCATCGCAACTGCCCTAAGTCAGAAGAAGAAACCCGTCCTGGTATGGCTGGAGTTTCAGGATTGTGCCGGCAACACTGAGTCGATGCTCAGGACAAGCCACCCCACCGTGGAAGACCTTGTCCTGGAATCTTTCTCCTGGGAGTACCACGAAACCATCATGGCGGCCTATGGCAAGGCTGCCGAGTCCGCGTTGCAGCGCGTCGTTCGTGAGGAGAAGGGCAAGTATATCGTCGTAGTCGAAGGCGCGATTCCGACCGCGGATGGCGGTGTGTATTGCACGATCGGCGGCCGTACGGCTCTTGATATTGCGCAGGAAGTCTGCGGCAGCGCTGCGGCGATCATTGCGGTGGGCGCATGCGCCTGGGATGGTGGCCTGGTTCGTTCCGGTCCAAATCCCACGGGAGCGCTGGGTCTGCAGGGTGCAGTGCCGGGCCTCCATGTCGTAAACCTTCCTGGATGCCCGCATAACTCGGCCAACACGGCGGCCGTGCTCGTGCACTACCTCACGTTTGGAGAGATGCCGGCACTCGATCCGCTGAACCGGCCGCTGTTTGCATATGGGGATATCATCCATGACCAGTGCGAACGACGCGCGCATTACGACGCCGGCCGTTTCGTAGAGGAATGGGATGACGAAGGCGCACGCAAGGGCTGGTGCCTATACAAGATGGGCTGTAAGGGTCCTGAGGCGAATCTCAATTGTCCGACCGTACAGTGGAATGGCGGCACAAGCTGGCCCGTAAAGGCGGGGCACGGCTGCATTGCCTGCGCGTCTCCGCGCTTTTGGGATACAAAATCGCCCTTCTACGAGCGACTGCCGCACCCGGCTGGCTTCGGCGTGGATGTATCGGTGAGCGAAATTGGCTGGACTGTCGTCGGAGCGGTTGCCGTTGCAACCGCGGCTCACGCTGTCACCAGCATTATTCGTGACCGGAGCCATTCCGAGTCCGAAACAACAAATACCGGTGAGAAGACTAGCCCGACGGAGAAACAATAAATGGCACGCATCGTCATCGATCCGGTTACGCGCATCGAGGGGCATCTCCGCATTGAGGTCGAAGTAAACGACCACAAAGTGACCGATGCCTGGAGTTCGGGCACCATGTTCCGCGGCATCGAGCTGATATTGCGTGGACGAGATCCGCGAGAGGCGTGGATCTGGGCCCAACGCATCTGTGGCGTGTGCACGACTGTTCATGCTCTGGCTTCGGTGCGTGCGGTCGAAAATGCGTTAGGTGTTGAGATTCCCGAGAATGCGCGGATTGTGCGCGATATTATTGCGGCCACCCAAAACGTCCAGGATCACATCATCCACTTCTACCACCTGCATGCACTCGATTGGGTTGATGTCATTTCGGCACTGAAGGCTGACCCGGCAAAGACGGCGCAACTGGCTCAATCCATCTCCGACTGGCCCAAGTCCAGCGCAGTTTACTTCAAGGCTGTGCAGGATCGCGTGAAGACGCTGGCGGACAGCCGCCAGTTAAGCCTGTTCGGCAGCGGCGACTGGGGACACCCCGCATATAAGTTGCCGCCGGAAGCGAACCTGCTGGCTGTAGCTCACTACATTGAGGCGCTGAAACTGCAGCGCGAATTCATCCGCATCCAGGCTGTTCTGGGTGGCAAGAACCCCCACCCTCAGACCTATTTGATGGGCGGGATGGCGACGACGATGGACGGCAGTGAACCGGATGCGGTCATAAACCCGGAACGGATCACGCTGCTCAATGAGTTAGTTGCGAATGCTCAGGAATTTGTTCGCCAGGTGTACTTGCCCGATGTGCTCGCCATCGCAGGCTTCTATCCGGAGTGGTTTCAATATGGCGCGGGTATTGGGAATTATATGACCTACGGCGATTACTCTGGCGACAACACCAAGAGCGCGAGTGGCTTCTCTTTCCCTCGAGGCATCGTCCTCGGGCGCGATCTGGCAACGGTACTTCCGCTCGATCCAAGCAATGTAACGGAGTATGTCACGCGATCCTGGTACGAGTACCCTGATAGCGACCAGGCGGCAAAGCATCCCTCGCAGGGTGTAACCGATCCGAAGTATTCCGGACCGAAGCCACCGTATGAATTCCTGAAAACAGACGAGAAATACTCATGGCTGAAGTCGCCGCGCTATAACGACAAGCCCATGGAGGTTGGCCCGCTCGCAAGAACGCTGGTCGCCTATGCCTCCGGCGATCAACAGGTAAAGCTGCTCGTCGACAGTACCCTCGCTAAACTCCACCTCCCGGCTCCCGCCCTCTTCTCAACTCTGGGCCGCGTTGCTGCCAGAGCGCTTGAGGCGGACATCATGGTCAGCCGGCTTTCCGATTGGGTAGCACAACTGGACGACAACATGGCTCACGGGGATGTGCGACTCCATAATGGGGACAAATGGAATCCAAGCAGCTGGCCAAAGTCTGCTCAGGGCTTTGGATTTCATGAAGCGCCGCGCGGTTCCCTGGGGCATTGGGTTGAGATTGAAAACAAGGCGATCGTGAACTATCAGGTTATAGCGCCGAGTACTTGGAACGCCGGTCCGCGCGATGTCCAGCAACAGCGCGGACCCTATGAGGCAGCGCTCTTGGAAACGCCGATTGCCGATCCGGAGCGCCCCCTAGAAGTCTTACGCACAGTGCACTCATTCGATCCCTGCCTGGCCTGTGCCGTACATGTAGTTCAAGCGAAAAATCGCGGCAAGCAACAAGAGGTACCGACGAACTGAGAAGGAGCTAATGCCTATGGCAAGCCCCGCAACTCCCGCATGCACCCCGGATGATCTGGTGAAAGGTTCGGAGTGTATGGTTCCGGTCTATGTCTGGGAATTGCCTGTCCGGATTGCCCACTGGGGACTGGTTGTATCCCTGGTACTGCTGACGGTCACCGGGACCTACATGCACAGCCCTTTTCTTACTGCGAATGGCTCGCGCGCCTGGGTGATGGGCTGGATGCGCTTCGTTCATGAACTGTCTGGCTTCCTGCTCATCGCCATCTTCATTCCACGCATCTACTGGTTCTTTGCTGGTAACCACTATTCATCCTGGCGTTCGTGGCTGCCCCATACCGCACGCCAATGGACAAGCATCAAGAGCATGATTGCCTACTACGGGTTCAGGCGCCGCAAGCCCTTCGAGGAGATCGGCCACAACTCTCTAGCAGCACTCGCATACATTGTCGTTTTCTCGCTGGTGGCCCTGGAGTTCATCACCGGCCTGGTGCTCTTCAGTGAGGTCGAGGGGGGCCGCGTTTTGAACGTTTTCGTGGGATGGATCCCCTGTGTCATCAATCTCCAATGGATTCGCAGCGCGCATTTCCTGATCATGTTTCTACTCGTTGGCTTCTTCATCCATCACATCTACAGCGCCTTGCTGGTCGGAATCAGCGAAAGAAAC
>CAZKJB010000307.1:0-4912 GCA_964552975.1 uncultured Occallatibacter sp.
AGAACAGCGCACGCAGGATCAGTTTCTGGTACGGCGCGCGCTCGCGGCAGGAGATTTTCTACGAGGATTATTTCCGGAAGCTCGAGGAAAAGCATGCGAATTTCACATTCCACCTCGCGCTCTCGTCGCCGCTCGAAGATGACGCGTGGATGGGGCATACGGGATTCATTCACGAAGCTGTGCTGGAAAATTATCTGTGCGATCACAAGAACCGGGAGGCAGCTGAATATTATTTGTGCGGGCCGCCTCTGATGATCAAGGCATGCAACCGGATGCTTAAGGGAATTGGAGTTGATGAGCGGCAGATCGCGTTTGATGAGTTTTAGAGGCTTGAGGAGCAGTAATGAAAGAGTCGCCGGAGCCGCGATTGCGTTGCTTCATGAACATTCAGTCGTTCGACACCATGCGAGAGAAGCAGGCAAAAGGCTTGCCGGCGATTCGCGACGCCGGTTATGCCGGCGTTCAACTGGGTCAACCGATCGACGATGCGTTGAGAAGAGAAGCGTTGGGACTGGGACTTGGCATCTGCGGAAGCGGGCGCGTGAATACTCCGGCCGAGGCGGGACCGCTGGCAAAAGAGGCGCTCGAGGCGGGCCTGGAGTGCCTGACGCTTCACGTCGGCTGGGGCACCGAGGGCGAAGAGGATGCGGCGCGACTAATCGGCGCTGTTCTTGAGGCGTCGGCGAAGTTTTCAATTCCGCTGTATCCGGAGACGCATCGCGCCACTATTTTTCAGGATCCGTGGCGTACGGTCGAGTTTCTTGCGCGGTTTCCGAGCCTTGAATTCAATGGCGACTTTTCTCACTGGTACACGGGAACCGAGATGGTGTACGGCGGCTTCGAGAATAAGCTCGAATTTATTCGGCCGGTGCTCGGGCGGATCGGGTTTATGCATGGCCGCATCGGAAATTCCTGTTGCATGCAGGTGGACATCGGCGACGGCAGCGAAGGCGAAGGCCCGTATGTGCGGCATTTCAGAGCGCTCTGGACGGAGGCGTTCTTGGGCTTCCTGCAGAGGAGGCCGCTCGAAGACCGGTTTTGCTTTACACCGGAGTTGCTCGGCCCGGAGTACTACTACGCGCGCACGTTCAGGGGCCAGGAGGAGTCGGACCGGTGGGAACAGTCGCTGGTTCTGGTGCGTATGGCGCGCGAATGCTTCAGCGAGGCGCGGCGGCGGTGGGGAAATCCCAGCCATCCAGCTTGAATAGAGCGTGAATTCGCCTGTCGGTACATGGTTCATCACCATAAAGCAGTACAAAATTCCGGCTGCATCGTTGAGAATAGAACTGCAAGAACTTTATTGAAAGGTCCAGGGTCGATTGACGCCCACGCAGACGGAAATTCATAAATGGAGCGCCGCGGAGTTGACGCGGCTGGTTTTCGCGAGCGAGCCGAAGGTCGCTGTGTTCGATTGCGACGGAACGCTTTGGAGTGGTGACGCGGGCTATGGATTCATGGCCTGGTCGTTGGAGAAGGGGCTGGTTTCCCGCTCGACCAACGACTGGATCGATACGCGCTATCGCGCCTACAAAGCGGGAAACCTGAGCGAAGTGGCAATCTGTGGCGACATGGTGCAGATGTACGCCGGGTTGCGCAACGAGGAACTGCGCGGAGCCGCCGCCGAATACGTGAACGAATTTGTGCGGCCGAGAATTTTTGAGGAAATCTTTGAGTTGGTGGGAGCTTTGCGGGAGGCCGGGATTGAGCTGTGGGCGGTGAGCTCGACCAATCGCTGGGTGGTGGCCGAAGGCGTGCGCGATTTTGGCATTCCGAAAGAGCGCATTCTGGCTGCCGATGTTCAAGTGAAAGACGGGATGATCACCAGCGAGATCATCGATGTGCCCACGGATGAAGCAAAGGCAACGGCGCTCAGGCGCGTGGGCATACCAACTCCCGATGCGGTTTTTGGCAACTCGATTCACGACCTTGCGATGCTCGAAATCGCTCGCAATCCCTTCCCTGTGAATCCTTCGCCGGCGTTGCTTGAAGCCGCGGCCAAGAGGGGTTGGGGCTACTTCCGCCCACAAGCGGTTGATGGCGCCGGAGGGGCGGTCGGCGGAGAGTAATTCTTTTCCTCATTCAATGAATTTGCGGCTGCGGGGCGGGCTAGAGGCAGCGAAGCATTCAACCGGCGCCGAGAAACGCATGCTCATTCAACCTTCTCTTTTGTTTCGACTACACTAGAAGGCGTGGGGGACGCACAGACAAAGGCCAAGGCGCACACCGCCGGACCCGCCCTTCGTTTTGTAGCGGCGGCGCTGATTGTGCGCGATGGAGAGGTGCTGATCGGGCAACGCCGCGCCGACCAGCCGATGGCGTCGCTGTGGGAGTTTCCCGGAGGCAAGATCGAAGAGGGCGAGAGCGCGCAACAGGCGCTAGCGCGCGAGCTGACTGAGGAGCTTGGAATCGAAGCTTCGATTGGTCCGCCGGTGACCCGAATACGCCACCACTATCGCCGCGGCGGCGCCGTTGATCTCCAGTTCTTTGCAGTGCGCGAGTTTGCCGGCGAGATCAATAATCAGATCTACCAGCAGGTGCGCTGGGTAAAGCTGACCGATCTGACGACCTATGATTTTCTTGCCGCGGACCGCGGCTTGATCAAAGACCTGGCGGCGGGAAAACTGCTTTAAAGCAGGGACCGAGGGAACAAGGGAGCACGCATAGCCGCCGGCGATCCAGATGATTGCAGAACATTCGTCCAAAAAGCAACCGGCTTCGAATGGCCGCTTACGGCACTCTGTTCATCGTGATGGAGCCGTGAGTCATTTGGTCAGTAAGGGTGATCGTATTTGGCCCGTTAAATATATACGCGTCGGTAGCACCGGGCGGCTTGGCGACAGCTTCGCTGGTGTAGTAGCCTCCCGCGCTTGGCGTGTTGTCCCTCTGATTTGGATTTTGATTCCCGTTCCTGCTGTTGCCGTCCGGACTCCGGTTGCTGGGGCCTCCGGTTGGATACGGGTGATAGACCTGCTGGGTTTTCGGCTGCCAGTCGGTGACGGAAAAGACGATGGTGCTGGGAGGGACTAGCGTGTACGGGCCTGATTGCTGCGTCATGAGCGTCCCGGCCTGCGCCAATTGGCTGTATTGTCCGTTGGGTTGGATGACGATAGTTATCGTCATGCTCTGGTAGACGCCGCGCCATTGCCCAACCAGGCTGCTGTTGTTGTTGTCGATGCTGCCGCCGATGCCGGGGCTTTCTGGCGGTCGGCATGCCACGACCGCGCCGAGTGCCAGAATGGCAAGAAGAGCAAAACTGCGCAGGCGCTGGAGGCCAGTTCCGCAGCTTTCGGCAATTCGAGAAAACCTCATCTCGTCCTCCTTGTCGATTCCGGGGGAGTTCACGGATCATACCACTCGCCAAGGCGTGGCGGGAGAAAGTGCTGAAAGAAAATCCTGCTGATCCCGAAGCGGCTTGCGCTGTCGGCCTGAACGACTTGAAGGAAGCGCGTAAAAACGCTGTGGCGGCATTGATGAAGGCCGGCTTCAACGACGATGGCAGCGGAAACGCGAAAGCTCCCGTGAAGGTGACGGTTGCGATCAAGGAGCAGAATAGTTTACTTGCCGAGGAGGCCCAGGAAAATCTGCTCCAAGCGGTTAAAAACGGGCGCAATTACGCTGAGGCGATGTCGTACCTGAACCTGGTGTACCGGCGGAAGGCCGATTTGGACTGGGATAACGACGCGGCGCGCGCGGATGATTTGGCCAAGGCAAGGGAGTGGGCAGATAAAGCGAAAGAGACCCGCGGATTGGACGGAGAGATGGTGGCGAGGCCTGGTTCGGCGCAACCATAACCCGCTCATTTCCCAGGCCTCAAATTCGAAATCTCTATCCCACGTGCCGTGTTCTGTCCGTGGGGACCGCGGAACCTGCGGCACCCGTCTCAAGTGCAAGATCAAGGGACCTAGTGGCCGGGGATCATTCCCCAAAGCATGACCAGGGTCATGCCGATGACGATAATGCTGGTGCCCCACGCGATGCCATTCCAAATTCGCGAGTTCTTGTGCTTACCCATAAGGTCAGTGCGGTTGATGAGCAGCAGCATAAGAATGATGACCACGGGAAGCAGGATGCCGTTGAGGACCTGCGAGAGAATTGCGACATTGATAAGCTGAGCATCGGGCAGCAACAGGACGGAGAGAGCTCCGCCCGCGACGAGCAGCGTGAAGAGCCAGTAAAAGAATGGCGCTCCCTTGAACGTCTGGTCGACGCCCGATTCGAACCCCAAACCCTCGCATACTGTGTAGGCCGTGGAGAGCGGCAAGATAGATGCCGCGAAGAACGAAGCATTAAAGAGGCCGAATGCGAAGAGGAGGAAGGCATAGTCGCCAGCCAGCGGGCGCATGGCCTCAGCCGCGTCTGCGGCCACCTGAATGGCGCCCATTCCGTGCACAAAAAGTGTGGCCGCGCAAGCAACTACGATGAACCACGCGATGAGATCGGTGAAGAAACTGCCGACGATTACATCGAGCCGCGAGGCCGCGTAATCCTTGACACGAATTCCCTTTTCGACGATTGAAGACTGCAGGTAAAACTGCATCCATGGCGCGATGGTTGTGCCAACGATGCCGATGGCCATGTAGATGTAAGACTTGTCGCGCCAGACAGAGTTTGGCGGCAGCTTGACCGTGGCCAGCAGCGCATCGTGCCAACTGGGCTGAGACAGCACTCCGGCAAAGATATAGGTGATGTAAACGGCCGAGGCTACGAGAAAGATTTTCTCGGTGCTTTTGTAGTCGCCGCGAACCACGAGAAACCACACCAACGCCGCGCAGATGGGCACGGAGATGAACTTGGACACGTGGAAGAGGTGCAATGAGCCGGCAATTCCGATGAACTCGGTGACCACATTGGTGAAATTGACGACCACCAGCAGCACCATGAGCACAAAGGTCAGGCGCAAACCGAATTCTTC
>CAZKJB010000308.1:0-4879 GCA_964552975.1 uncultured Occallatibacter sp.
GACAATTTATCCGCGTTGACAGCAACAGCCCCAACCCTTCAAAATCGCGCCAGCGCGGTCACACAGGCCACAAGCGCCGTTCCTGACAGCACTGCGGCAACGCAGGATGCCGACGGAGCCCACTCCGGCCTGAAGGGAATTGGGGCTGCAAATGAGTAATTCCGATGCGCAAGGTTTGAAGAACCATGGACGGTACGATCCGCCCTACCATTTCTTCCTTACCTTTATCACCATCGCCAATCTGGTTATTTCAATCGTCTACCTTGTGCATCACCCCAGCTTTTATCCGGTATGGTTCGTTGTGCTCTCACTGGCGGCGGTTGTCGCGCTGTTCAGAATGCGCACCTATCCGCTCAAGGTGCAGGATCGCGTGATTCGCCTGGAAGAGCGGATACGCCTGCAGGCCCTGGCTCCTGCAGAATGGCACACGCAGATTTATCGTCTGAATGAAGATCAGTTAATCGCCTTGCGCTTTGCTGCCGACGACGAAGTGGTTGAGCTGGCCAAGCAGGCGCTTGAGCACAATTTGAATCGCAAGCAGATCAAGGAGCGCATCAGGGACTGGCGGCCGGACAACTGGCGGGTGTGAAAAGGCAGCTTGTAGCTGCCAGCCTGTAGCTCCTAGCTATCAGCTTTCAGGTGTCGGGCCGGTAGTTCCGGCTTAGCCTGTTTTCGATGTCGCGGCGGTGAAGAGCTGCCTGAATCGTCTTTCTCCGAGACAGATATTTAACTTACTTGGCCGGTGGCCCAGGCTTTTCTCCCGACGTCGCGGAGGATTTGTCTTTGCTTTCCCCTTTGGCCAAAGATTCCGCGTCCAAGCCGTGCTCGTGCTTGTAATGCTCCACGGCCATCTTGCCATCCCACCAGGCCCAGTTCATTGGATAGACATCGGGATCGAAGAAGACCTGGTAGAAGTGCCATATGAGAATTGCGAGTGTGGCCAGAATAGCTTCGTAGAAGTGCACGGCGGTTGCGACGTCCACCCACCAGCGCGCCAGCAGATTGCCCACCCAGATTTTCGCCCACAGCATGATGCCGGTCAGGCCCATGAGCGCCGTGCCCCATACGAGGGCCCAGTACTCGGCCTTCTCCGCATAGGTGAAGCGGCCGAACTTTGGCTTCTCGCCGCAGAGGCCGAGGTAATAGCGCATGGCGCCCCACGCGTCGAAGACGTCTTTCGGCATGGGTGCGATGTCGCGGAGCAAACGCCGGCCCTCGCGCGCGGCCGCGAGATAGAAGACATGATAGATGCCGGCAGCGATGAGGACCACGCCGGCGATGCGATGAATGATGCCGCGCAAATTCTCGCCCATTCCGAGCGTATGCGCGAACAACGTGTCAGGGAATTTGAGAGCGAAACCTGTGATGACCAGAATAATGAAGCTCGAAAGCAGAACGAGATGCTGCCAGCGCTGATTCGTTGTCATGCGTGTCATGAACGGATTCTGCATTCTGCGCCGCGCGACCGATTTGAAGCGCCAGATGACCGCATTGTGCAGGAACATTGCGCCGATCACGAGCAGTATGAGAGGGACATAGATCCATCGCACCCAACGAACCGCTACAGAATCGATATCGCCAGAGCGCACGCCGTCCTGCATGTGAACGGGCGTCAGCGTAAATTTCTGCGTCACTCCTTTGTGACACTTGCCGCAGGTGGCATCGAGGTTCGCGCGATTGATGGTTGAACGCTGATCGCTCGACGGCAGAATGTCGTGAACGCCGTGGCAACTGGAGCAGTTGGCTGCAACCACTGAGCCACCCTCTGCGGCAAGGCCGTGGTAGCTGTCGAAGTAGCTGGTAACACGGCTGCCTGGTACACCAAATTCCTGGGAAAGCTTGACCCCTTGATGACAGGGGGCGCACGTATCGCGAGAAAGGTTCTGCTCCGCAACGGGCGAGTTGGGATTACCGTGCGCCTTGATCGAGTGGATTCCGTGACAATCGGTGCAAACCGGCGCAAGCATGTTGCCGTTCGCGACGGCTTGTCCGTGGACGCTCGCTGCGAAGGTGCTGGCCACGTCTGCATGGCATTTGCCGCATGTTGACGGAACGTTGATCTTGGAGATCGGCGAATTCGAGTCGCTCGCGGAGAGAATTTCGTGGGCGCCATGGCAATCGGTGCAGACGGCGGCTTTTTGCGAACCGTTCTCAACAGCGCGGCCGTGCACGCTGTCCTGGTAGGAGATGAACGGCTGAGCGCTCTCTCCATTCGATTCCATCAAGAACTTTTGCCCGTGACAGCGGCCGCACGTAGCGGGAATGTTGGCGTGGTTGATGGGTGACTTGGGATCGCCCGCACCCATCACCTGGTGAACGTCGCCATGGCAGTCCTGGCAACTGGCAGGAATCTTTCCACCCTTGTCAACTCTCGCATGGATGCTGTGCGCATAGGACTGGCCGGCATCGGCGTGGCATTGCGAGCAAGTTACCTGCTTGGGGCGCGACTCATGTGCAAGGCTTTTTACATCCGCATGGCAGTCCACACAGGAGAACAAACGGCCATGAACGGAATGTCTTAGCCTGTTTTCGTCAACGTGGATGCCAACCACAGAACCGTTCACATCTTCGGTCAAGGTCGGATCGGAGTGGCAAGTGAGGCAGTCTGCGTCCTTGAGCTTTTGCGCGGCGTGTGCGGCGGAGGCGCAGCCAAGCAAGAAAAAGACGAACGTACCAACAAGAAACCTACTTGCAGCGTTCACACTTCGAGGAGACGCTCTGGGCAGATTTCCTGCCGTGATAGGTGTCACAAAAGACAGCTGTCAGCTATCAGCCTTCAGCTGTCGGCCTTCTTCGTGTGTGAACTGAGAGCTCGGATTATGGCGGTCAGCATTTTAGAGACCTCTTCGGCCAACGACCTTGCATCGCTTAACGCTTTATCGTCAACAAATCCAAGCCTCGCGGCGACGACGATTTGGGTCTTTAGTTCAAATAATGAGCCGAGGGAAAGGCCAAGAAAATGACGGAATTCGCCGGACGTGAGTCTGCCGCAACCCTCCGCAATGTTACTGACCACTGACACACTCGCGCGCCGCATCTGCGATACGAGGCCGTACTGCTCGTCTTTCGGCAATCAGCGAGTGATTTTGTAGACGCACTCGGTCAGATCGAATGCTCGCTGCCAAACGGCCATGTCCTCGCAGCGTTGAGCCATCTCGTCTCTTCTTTCCTTTACTCCGGCCACCATTTAACTGTTGTTTCTTCTTCTTTGCTGACAGCTGGCGGCTGAAAGCTGACGGCTGAGAGCCATCAATGGAAGTAGGCCGTCAGCGTGAGCACCAGCAGCGCGAGCCCGATAAAAATCGCTATGGATCCGACCGCTTTCGCGAAGTTAAGCAGCCACACCGGCGGGGCAACTCCCAACCTCGATTCGAGCTTGCCTTCAGCCATGGCACGCTGATATTCGAGCGGCCTCTTGTGCTTGAATTCCTCTTCACTCTCTACCCCGGTAAAAATCACCATGTCCATGGGAAAACTGTCGGGGCGCAGGTGAGTGTTTACAAAGTGGATGGAGAAGATAAAGAGAATCGCAAGCAATCCCTCGTCGCTGTGAATCACCAGCACGGCGTTTAGTGCCCATCCGGGCAGAAAATGCGCGAAGAACGGCGCGAACCACATGGCGTAGCCGGAAAAGCCGATGACGATCATGCCCCAAAAGACAGCCCAGTAATCGAACTTTTCCCAGTAGGCGTAGCGCTCGAATTGCGGCTTGGGGCCCAGCCCAAGGAACCAGCGCATGTGACCAAAAAGATCTTTCACATCTTTCCAATTCGCCACCATCGAAGTGGCCCCCCAGAAGATTCCCTTTTCGCGACGCAAGAGGCCGCGCTGGAAGACTTCCTTCACGTGAATCAGGAAAGCGACTGTCAGCACGAGTGCACAGAATTTATGCAAGAAAAGAATTGCTCCGAACCCGCCGACGCCCGCCGCGAACTTGCGCGCCCAGTAGCTCTCGCTGAAGCGCATGGGCAGGCCGGTTGCCGCGAGGCCGAGAAAGGTTGAGAACAGCACCGCATGCATATAGCGTTGTGCGCGCGTGAAGCGAACGAAGAAGCGGCTCGTGGCTGCGGATTCAGTGATTGCGGTTTCCAACTCCAACTCAGGCATCCTTTCCTCCACCTGCCGTTTTGCTCTTGATCTGGTTGTATCGCGCGCGGATGAGCCACAGGATGGTGTGGATCATGAAGAATGTGAGCACGCTCGCCAGCAGCAGGTTCATGAACAGCCGTACGAAGTAGAGTCCGGGACTCAGCTTGCGGTCGTGCGCATTGGCATGGGGCTGGTACTGGACGAAGCTGAGATTGGCGCCCGCGTGGCAGCGGCCGCAGGTCGTAACAAGGTTCGCTGCGTTGATCGGCGAGGCGGGATCGGATGCGGGCCGGACATCATGAGCACCATGGCAGTCCCAGCAGCGGGCAGTCTCCACATAGCCGCCCAGCGAACCGAGCTGGGAGTGGAATGTGTCGCGATAGGTGGAGAATTTGTCCTTGTGGCAGTTGCCGCATATCGGCGTTGATTGCATCCGAAATGCCGCTTCAGTGGGTTGCAGAATCGCGTGCGCAGTGTGGCAATCGGTGCAGACCGGCGCGGCCATCTTCCCTGCGGCAATCGCCTTGCCGTGGACACCGTGCTCATAGTCGTCATTGATCTTGGCGTGGCAGGTGCCGCATGTTTGGGGAATGTTGGCCTTGTACGTTGGGCTCTGCGGATTGTTGTGGCTCAGAATTCCATGCGAGCCATGGCAGCTTTGGCAGTTGGCCGCCACCAGCAATCCTTCCTTGCTGAGCGCGAACCCGTGGATCGAATCGATGTAGTTTGGGTAGACACTCGCGAGGCCGTGCTTGCCCGCCATGCCGTCTTTGCTGTGGCAGTTCCCGCA
>CAZKJB010000309.1:0-4865 GCA_964552975.1 uncultured Occallatibacter sp.
TGGGTCAAGGCGGAGACCGGCTGGAACATGGAGATCATCTCCGGCCTCGAAGAGGGAAGACTTATTCACCTCGGAGTCACCGGCGCTGAACCGGGCGCGAGTGGTCGCGTGTTGCTGCTCGATCTCGGCGGCGGCAGTTGCGAGCTGACTACATCCGAGCACAAGCGCATCAAGGAAACCGTCAGCCTGCCTTTGGGTGCGGTGCGTCTCACCGAGCAGTTTCTCCCCACCGATCCCCCGCCGGCAGACGGTCTCGCTCGCATGCGGCAGTTGATTGCGCGCGAATTGCGCCGCGCTCACCGAAAGATCCAGCCGGGCCGCGTGCCTTTGGTGATTGCCACGTCCGGTACGGCCGCGGCCCTTGCCGAAGCATGCGCGAATGGCGCGAGGGCCGGCAAAACGAACGGGAAAAGATTCGGCAAAGCTGCCGCTAAGACTGCCGCGCGGGCCCATGCGGAACTACTAGCCGGAATGGCTCCCACCAAGGCAGTGCGCAAGCTCGCCGGAAAACTGGCCAAGATGTCGCTCCCAGAGCGCGAATCGGTGCCCGGCATCGGACCGCGGCGCGCCGAGATCATCGTCGCCGGCGCGATGGTCTATTCCGAAATCCTCGACAGCTTTGGCCTGGCGGGTTTCCGCTACTCACCACTGGGATTGCGCGATGGAATTCTGGCGCAGATGCTGGCCGAGCAGGACGCCCGCGCTAAGGCCCATCGCGAGTTTGAGCATGAACGCTGGGAGAGCGTACTGGCCACGGCGCGGCGCTATGGCGTCGATCCCCGGGAATCCGAACCAGTACGTTCGCATGTTGTTCAGCTCTTCAAGGAATTGAAGCCTCTGCACGAGCTCGCGCCTGAGTATGAGAGCTGGCTCGCTACGGCCGCCATCCTGCGCGACACCGGCAAATTCATCAATCACCGGGGGCATCACCGGCACACGCAGTACATCATCTCGAGTTCTGAGATTTACGGCTACACGCAGTTGCAGCGAACTCTGGTCTCGGCCATCGCGCGCTACCTGGGCAAAAGCCGTCCCCAACCCGGAGATCGCGCCCTTCGCAACATCCCCGCCGACGAGCACAAAAACGTCCACCGGGCGGTCGTCCTTTTGCGTCTCGCCGTTGCCCTTAACCAGGACCGAGCCAGCGACGTTTTGCGTGTCGGCGTCCGCCTCTACCCCAAGCGTGTCTACCTCGACCTCCGCGCGGGGCGAACCGGCGCAGAATTGGAGCTGTGGTCGATGCGCAAGGAATCCGGCTATTTCCGCGAGGTCTTCGGCCGCGAGCTTTTTGTCACTGTGGCGTAGATGACGCGTGCAGACCGGGGATCAATCAACATTTGCAGCCGGGGCGGATGGCGATCCAGGTCGACGCGGGCGATGGAACCCTTGCGCATGCGGATTGAGGCGCCTCCATTGCCGGTGATGAGCCGGCCGAGAAACTGAAAAAGGTTGGGATTGTGTCCGACGGCCAGGATGCCTTCTCGATCTGCATACTTAGCCAACATGTTCTGAAATTCGGTGTAAGTGCCGTTCAGGCTGAGCGAAGCGCTTACTTCAACCTTGGCGTCGTAGCCTAGCTCGGTGCCCACCAGCTGCGCCGTCTGCATTGCGCGCTTTAGCGGACTAGAAACGATCACGTCGATTGGCGCTTTCAAGGCCCCTAAGACCCTTGCCATCAACATGCACTGCTCCTTGCCCTCCTTGATGAGGCTCCGCTTGGCGTCAAGAGTGGGATTCCCGCGAATGGTTCCTGCACTCGCGTGGCGCATGAGATAGAGGATCATGGAGATGGATTCGGCGGGATAGAGGGGTCTTACCGAACTCCTTGTCGTCCGATTTTAACAGATTTGTAACATTTAGCGGCGCGCGGTGCGGCGGGTCAACCGACTATTCGCGTGCAGGATTCCTGACATCGTGCGGCTTGATACTCGGTTGATGGGTCCTCGTTTACCTGCCGAATAATCCCTTCACCGTCTTAACCGGGTTGGATTTTTGCTGCCCTGAAGGGCTCCCAAGCAGGCCACCGGCAGTTTGCTTCAGCAGCGCACCGACATTCGCCTTGATCGATGGGTTCGACGTGGTTCCGGTGATCGTGAGCGGAATGCCCTTATCGGTCATGGTCGTTTTTTGGGTGCCGAACAAGCCACCCACTGCATTGATGCCGGTGCTGGCCAGCCCGCCCACCGCCGACGCGGCGCTGAGCTTGGCGCTGAGCTGGAAGTCGAGTACCCCTCCCGGAGAAACCGAGCCTGCGCCGGAAGCAGTGCCGATCATGGGAACGGATGCGTAGATATTGCTGAACTGAGTGGATTGCGGCGAGGAACTCACGGTCGTGCTCAGCTTTTCAATTTGCGTGCCGTTCTTGGTGCCGCCAAATGGATTGAGCCCCTCAATGCGCGAGCCAAGGTCAAATCCCGCCAACTGGCTATGATCAAGCTCGATCGGCCCGGCGATTGTCAGGGCGCTGGTAGGGCCGGTAATGGCGAGGTTCGCTGTGAGAGTTCCACCACTGAGCCGGGAACCGGCGGGAAGGTTGACTCCAACGGCTGGCAGCAACTGCTCCAGTTGATCGACAGGAAGATCGGGGGCTGACAGGTGCAGGTCGAGCACCACTTCCGGCCCCGTTGCAAGGTAGCTCCCATTCACATGGACCGCAACGGTGCCGGTGTGGACGGCGATATCGGATACCTGCCCGGTACGCGTGCTCAGATTGTCAGAAACCGAGTAATCGATATTCACTGGCTGCGGAGCCGGCGAGCCATTTCGCGCCAACTGCAGCTTCGACGCCACGATTTTTCCAGTGCTCTGAAGATTGCCGCCGTCTGAGGTCACTTGCGCGTTGAAGTCCGCCAGCATGGCGATGCCGTCGCTGGGTTGGACCACTCCGACCGCGACTGGATCAAAGTGTTTGATTTCCAACGTCGCTTGGAAGGGTGTTTGCGAAGTGTCCTTCTGCGAAATTTGCCCGGCGGTTCCGTTGACCTTGATGGATCCATCACCCGGCATATTGGCCGAAAGTTCAAAGGGAAAAGATGCGGTGAAAGAAAACTGATGGATGGTGAGATTGATGCCGGAGCACGCAATGGGATTGCCCGCCACCGGCATCGAAGTGACCGTAGCGCTCCCGTCCTTGATCGTCAATTCGCTCACAGTGAGCGCTGGCACACTGACAGTCTGCGACGAAGCAGGTTGGGCGGCGGCACTCCCCATGGTGGAAAAGTTCCAGGAGCCGTTTTGCGCGTGGATGAGATGAATCGACGGAGAGTCGATAGTGAGGTCGGTGATCTGCGCCGAATGATGCAAGAGAAGCTGTCCGAGTACGATGCCAATATGCAATTCCTTTGCCTGAAGAAAAGGAGAAGAGGAGAGGGAAGGATCGTCGGCGATGGAAATGTCCTGCGCCACGAGGCTGCCGGTGAAAACAGACAGGCTCAGGTGGCCGAGCGTAACTTTGCGTCCGAGCGAAGTCGTTAGCTGGTTCTCGATCGTGGGCCGAAAAGTATCGGCATTGACGAACAACGGGATTAGGCCAACAACAACAATCACCAGAGCAGCAGCCGCAATAGAGGCTTTGACCCAGCGCTTGCGCATGGGGGTCTCCTTCATTACTACTGTTTGCTGGAATTGTATCGCCCCGCTAAGCAATTCGACTCGATAGCTGTGTGGCTTTATTTTGAATGCCCATGAGGGGCGCGAATGAGTCAATCGGCAGCAGTGGCTTCTTTCGGTGAGCTTTTGGCGGCTCGCTTGCCGCTTGGTGCAGGGATGGACTCAAGGTCGGTCTTGCCTTCGGCCAGGTTCATGAGGAAGTCCTGACTGGAAAAAAGCGGCACATCGGAGAATAGCGGCGAATCTTTGAATACTTTGCTGGCCCGCAGATAGGTGCCGTCCGGCTGCTGCAGGCGCGCTTTTACCGTGTCGGCCAGGTAGGCGGGCAGAATTTCGGAGTGGATGCGAGCCAGGGCAGCAGGGTCGCGGACAGGGAAGACGACCTCGCAGCGCTCGAAGAGATTGCGCGGCATCCAATCGGCCGAGCCGAGATAGATTTCGTCGTTGCCGCCGTTGGCGAAGTGGTAGATGCGGGAGTGTTCGAGGAAGCGCCCAACAATGGAGCGAACACGGATGCGATCCGACAGGCCTTTGACGCCGGGCCGCAGGATGCAGAGGCCGCGAATGATGAGGTCGATTTCTACGCCGGCCTGCGAGGCCTGGTAGAGCGCTTCGATCACCGAGGGCTCGAGCAGCGCGTTCATCTTGGCGACGATGTGCGCGGGGCGGCCAGCCTGCGCGTGCTCCTGCTCGCGGCGAATAAGGCGAAGAAAGCTCTCGGCCATGGTGAGCGGAGCGACCAGAAGGGGGCTGTAGTCGTCGATTTCGGCGTGCGCAGTGAGGTAATTGAAAACCATGTGCACGCGTTCGGCGATTTGCGGATCGCTGGTAAGGAGGCTGAGATCGGTATAGAAGCGAGCGGTCACGGGGTTGTAGTTGCCGGTGCCCAGATGGCAGTAGCGGCGAGTCTGGCCGTCTTCGTCGTGGCGCACGAGCATGGCGAGCTTGCAGTGGGTTTTGAGGCCGACCACGCCGTGGAAGACCTGGACACCTGCGTCTTCCATGCTGCGCGCCCAGCGAATGTTTGACGCCTCGTCGAAGCGCGCCATCAGCTCGACAACCAAGGTGGCCTCTTTTGTGGCCGCGGCCTCGGTGAGCGCCTGGAACATGGGCGAATCGTGACTGGTGCGGTAGAGGGTCTGCTTCATCGAGACAACGGCCGGGTCGCGCGCGCCCTGCTGAATGAAATCGACCACTGGATCGTAGGAATCGTAGGGGTGGTGGAGCAGGATGTCGCGATGGCGGAGCTCATCGAA
>CAZKJB010000310.1:0-4854 GCA_964552975.1 uncultured Occallatibacter sp.
CCAAGAAAGTGGTGAAGACGCTGCCTGTCAAAGTGCCCCACAACAGCTACAACTCTGGTAGCAACGATGTGTTGTGGGTTTCGTCGATGGGAGACAATGAGATCGACCGCATCGACCTGCGCAGGATGGAGTACACGGCACACGTTCCGACCGGTGGGATTCCGCGACCGTACGTCGTTACTAAAGACGGCAACACCATATACAGCGCGCTCACGGATCTGCATGGCTTCGTGGTGGCAAGTGTGCCTGAGGCCAAGGTCATCGCCAAGGTAGAATTGCCGGCCGCGCCTCCTCTCAATTGCGCGCTCGAACCCAATACTCCAACGCACGGCCTCGAGCTCTCGCCCGACGGCCGCCGTCTTTGGGTAACCAGCCTGGCCGACGGCCTGGTGTATGTCTATGACGCGGCTTCCCGCAGGCTGTTGGGACACGCGGCGGTGGGCAAGTGCCCCAACTGGATCACGTTTTCGCCGGACGGCAGGTACTGCTGCATCAGCAATAGCGATTCGAATGACGCGTCAATTATCGACACTGCCACGATGCACGAGGTGGCTCGTGTGCCGGTCGGCAAAGGTCCCAAACGCCTGCTGGCGCTAAATGTGCCGTAAGTCAAAACGTCACGGCCGGGATACTCACCGCCCAAGACGCCCGACACCATCGAATTTACGCGCAGCGCTTCCCGGACGGTTTTCGGCGGCATGAACGCCTGACCGCCCGCCTGTCTTGAGCGCTGGAAGGAATCCTGTGCGCCCAGAGGCGATTCCAGGTCAACCTGATCGAATGAAGGGAAAAGCAGGAATTGCGGAAGTCTCCACGATCGATCAGCGTGCAATCCGCGCATTGGGCTCAACGCACTCACTTTGGTTCGCGCACCACACGGACAGTACCAGAAAACGTCGTGGTGTCTGTGAACGGAATGGCACCTGGTTTGTCGGCTCCTCGGAAAATACCTTTCCTTCAGTTCCCGATTCTTCAATTGAAACTGGCTTCTACAGTTGGGTGGACTGCGTAGTGACGAGGTCTTTGGCTTTGGCAATGAAGTCGGCCAGCGGCATGGATCCCTGGTCGCCTTTACCTCGGGTGCGGACGCTGACTGAGCCGGCGGCTTCTTCCTTATCACCGAAGACGAGGATGTAAGGCACCTTCTGGTTGGCGAAGTCGCGGATTTTGGCGTTCATCTTTTCGTTGCGCGCGTCGGTTTCAACGCGGAGGCCGGCGGCGACGAGAGCGGCTTCAAGTTTGGCGGCGTAGGCGGTGTGCTTCTCGCTGATGGGGACAAGACCGATTTGCACGGGCGCGAGCCAGAGCGGAAAAGCTCCGGCGTAGTGCTCGATGAGGACACCAAAAAATCTCTCGACAGAGCCGAAGAGAGCGCGGTGCACCATGACGGGCTGATGGCGCTCGCCGTCTTCGCCGACGTACTCAAGCTCGAAACGCGCGGGGAGATTGAAGTCGAACTGGACTGTTGAGAGCTGCCAGAGGCGGCCGAGAACGTCGACGAGCTTAATGTCGATTTTGGGACCGTAGAAGGCGGCTTCGCCGGGAAAGGTTTTGAACGGAAGGCCGCGGTTGGTGAGCACGCGCTTGAGCGCGCCCTCAGCGTTGGCCCAGTATTCAGCCGTGCCGAAGAATTCGCCGGCCTTGTTGGGATCGCGCGTGGAGAGCTCGACCCGATACTCGGAAAAGCCGAAGGTCTTGAGCATGGCTTCAGCGAAGTCGAGACACGCGATGACTTCGCCTTCAACTTGTTGCGGCGTGCAGAAGATGTGAGCGTCGTCCTGCGTAAAGCCGCGGACGCGGAGAAGACCGTGCATGGTTCCTGAGCGCTCGTAACGATACACGTTGCCGAACTCGGCGTAGCGTTGGGGAAGATCGCGATAGCTCTTGGGCGAGTTTTTGTAGATGAGGATGTGGCCGGGGCAGTTCATCGGCTTGAGCCGGTACTCGGCATCGTCGAGCTCCATGGGCGGAAACATGTTGCTCGAGTAGACGCCGTCGTGGCCTGAGACTTTCCAGAGGTCGCGGCGCATGACGTGGGGCGTGTAGACGAGGAGATAGCCGCGGCGCACACACTCCTCGCGCATCCAGTCTTCCATGACCTTGCGGACCATGGCACCTTTGGGATGCCAGAAGATGAGGCCTGCGCCGGCGAGCTCCTGAATGCTGAAGAGGTCGAGCTGCTTGCCGAGCACACGATGATCGCGCTTGGCGGCTTCTTCGAGACGGGCGAAGTGGGCTTCAAGATCTTTTTGCGAGAAGAAGGCGGTGCCGTAGATGCGCTGGAGCTGGGGATTTTTTTCGTCGCCAAGCCAGTACGCGCCGGCGAGCGAGAGAACCTTCGCGGCTTTGACACGGCCGGTGGATGGCACATGAGGGCCACGGCAGAAGTCGACGAAGCTGCCGTTGCGATAGAAGCTGACCTGCGCGCCAGGTTCAGTGAACCTGCTGACGAAGTGCGACTTCATGAAATCGCCGTCGCGATCAAATTCGGCGAGGGCCTGTTCGCGAGGTTCGTATTCACGAACGAAGGGTTCGTTGCGCGCAACAACTTCGGCCATCTTCTTCTCGATGGCGGCCAGATCATCGGGCGTGAAGGGCTTCTCGCGATAGAAGTCATAGAAGAAGCCAGCGTCAGTGGCGGGGCCGTGGCCAAGCTTGGTTTCCGGATAGAGCTCGAGCACTGCAGTGGCGAGAACGTGTGCCGCGGAGTGGCGCAGCACCTTGAGCGCGTCGGGATCTTTTTCAGTGACGAGCTCGAGGCGCGCGTCGGCAGTGAGCGGCTTCGAGAGGTCGACGAGGCGCGGGGCGGCGGCGTCCTCAGCGGCGTACATGCTGGCTTCGGTCGGCTCTTCGTCCGAATGCCCCGCCCCGCCAGAGCCTTGCTTCCCTGTGGGTGGCGAAAGGCGCGCGACGACGGAGGCCGCAGCGAGGCGCGGCGAGATGGAGTTGGCGATTTCAAGCGGTGTGGTGCCGGAGGGCACCTCGCGAATGGAACCGTCAGGCAGATGGATTGAGATTTGATTCGTGCTCATTGGAATGGAAGACCCAGCTTGGCTGCGCGAGAGGCGTGCGGAGCGATTTCTTCAAGGATAGTTGGACTGCGGGTGCGAAGTCGAGCGCGGAGTCTCAAAGTGCCGTTCGGGTCGACACTTGGCTGGAGCTAACGGAGTAGCCTGGCTCTTTGCGCGCGGGGCATGGTTTCGATTTCATTGATGCCGCCGTCGAGAAGTCTGAATCTAAGGTTCGAGGAGAAAGAGGATGCGCTGGATCGGATTAGCTTTCTGGATCGCGCTGTGTTTTGCCGTGGCGGGCCTGGGCGCGAGATGGACGTCCGGCGAAATTGACGGCTGGTACCGAACCCTTACGCGTCCGGCGATCGCCCCCCCAAACTGGGTCTTCGGGCCGGTGTGGACGCTTCTCTACGCGCTGATGGCCGGGGCGGCATGGCGCGTTTGGCTGGCGGCGCCGTCGTCCGCCCGTAGTTGGGGGCTGGGGTTATTTCTGTTACAGCTGGCGCTGAATCTCGCATGGTCGTGGATCTTCTTCCGCCAGCACGCGATAGGCGCGGCTCTGGTTGAGGTCTTGATGCTTTGGGCAGCGATTGGGGCGACGACGCTGGTTTTCGGCCGGGTTGAACCTGTTTCCGCCTGGCTGATGGCACCCTACCTAGCCTGGGTAGCATTTGCCAGTGTGCTGAACTTTGCATTCTGGCGTCTGAACTAAGGCGCGGGCCGGACAATCGGGGACGACAAGTCCAGCATCGCCGGCGGAGAGTGTGACTCCGAAGCCGCCCTGAAACACAAAAGGGCTGCGCTCGCCCCGCTTAGATACGGAGCGCTCCCAGCCCTTCTGGATCTTATGCTAGATTCTGCCGGAATCCCGCCGTTCGGGTTTAGAGCGGCTGTACGTCAGCAGCTTGCCAGCCCTTGGGACCCTTTACGACGTTAAATTGCACGGCTTGACCTTCTTGCAGGCTCTTGAAACCACTCGAGTTGATTGCAGAGTAGTGCACGAAGACATCTTCACCGTTCTGGCGCGAGATGAAGCCGAAGCCCTTCGCGTCATTAAACCACTTCACAGTACCTTGTTCCATTGTGTTCGTATTTCCTATATTGAATTGCGCTGGATGAATCGGAGCGACCACTGGCAGAATCTTGCTTGGTAGGGCGAGTGCTGCACACGCCCGGTTCGGTTCTAACGCTGACAACAGTTTATCATTGACGTCAAATATTCCATGCAGGATTTTTGTGTCTCATCTCACTAATTGGTGTTAGTCCCTAGAAGCTATTGAACGCGAGTGAGTTAACGGCCATGAACGGCCTGTGACGCGAGAAAATGGCCGCTATGCCGCACGATTCTGTATCCGAAATACTTGCTGGCTATCATTGAGTCTGTCGCCGGGACGGACTCCGGAACCGCCTGTACTCCCCTCTTCGATCTCGCCTGCGCCAGGGGGATGCATCTGGCTCTTGTACAATTGCCGGGTCCGTGGTTTGAGAAGCCGGGCGGCCCGAAGTACGCGGGCCCGGTGAAATGCTTTTGGTGAGTGTTGATGAAGCCCGAGCACGGGGCGTGGCTGGGCGAGATCTGGGAACGATTGGACAGCGCCTGCGCGGAAGTTTTGGGCGGGTGAGGGCGGCTGGAGTCGATGTGGTTCGCTCGAAAAAGAAAACGTTGTCATGAGGACGGCGGAGATAGCGGGCTAGCGGAGTTAGCGCAGTGAATCCTATTTCCGCGATGATGGACGCCAGGTTTTTGTGGCGAATTTGAATTTGATGAAGAGGTAGAGGACTATGCACGATCCGAAGGCTTTTCGCGAGATGCACAAGGAGCGGTTCAAGGCCGATCCGATGA
>CAZKJB010000311.1:0-4835 GCA_964552975.1 uncultured Occallatibacter sp.
CCAGCTGCACTGGACATCGGCGTTCACCTCAGTGTGCGTCAAACCAACCGGCAAAATAGCGAACAGGGGAATCGGAGTAAGCCAACTCTATCACGCATTCGCCGCAATCCTCCTGCGCTGCAGGTAATAGATGTAAACCTCAGTGTCGCACTTTTTCTGGTGCGGACGGGCCAAAGGTGGCTACCCCACCGCAGGTGGCCGAAGGCGTCCGCCCCACGCAGTGGTGGCTACTTGATCCCCACCACCATCGAGTCCGGACCCACCAGGTGCTCCACCCGCGTCTCCTTGAATCCCGCTTCCTTCATCCAGCCCATGCAGTCAGCCCCGGTGTAATCAAAGCCGCCATGTGTTTCGATCATCATGTGCATGCTCATCATCAGGCCGAACGCATTCTTCGAGCGGTCATCGTCGATCATTGCGTCGTACACCATCAGCGCTCCTCCCTTTGGCAGCGCCTCATATGCCTTGCCGATCAGCATCCGCTTCTGTTCAAGATCCCAATCGTGCAGAATGTGCCCCATCATCACCACATCCGCCTTCGGCAGTGGATCGGTAAAGAAACTGCCGGACTGGAACTGCAGCCGCGAGCTCAATCCATTCGCCTCAACATACTCCTCGAAAATCGGGCCCACCTCAGGCAAGTCGAATCCGATGCCGAGAAGGTGCTGGTTCTTCAAAAGTACTTGCGTCAACAGATCGCCCTGCGCCGGCCCCGCATCGACGACCGTCTTGTACTGCGCCCAGGGAAACTTCGCCGCAATCGCCAGGTTGGCGCCGTGGCTCACGCCGGTCATCGCCCTCAAGAACTCTTTCAGTCGAGCAGGATCGGCGTACAGGGCCTCAAATACCGGCGCGCCCCCTCCTCGTAATTCGTTTTGCGGTAGCCCGGTGCGAAGCCCCTCCGTCAGGTGGTCCCAATGGCCATACGAGCGGTGATTGCACATCTCCAGAATCCCGCCGATATAAGACGGCTTCTTCTTGTCGAGAAACAGATCTGTCGATGGCGTATTCGAGTAGATTCCGTCGTGCCGCTCCAGAAAGCCCAGCGCCACCAGTGCGTCCAGAAAATCACGCGCCGACCGCGGATGCAGTCCTAGCCGTCCCGTTAGCTCTTCCAGGGTTTCCGGATGCCTTGCTAATTCGGTAAACACTTCCATCTCTACCGCGCTCAGCAGTGTCTTTGAAGCCCAGAATCCAAAACCAATTTGCAGAATGTGATCGGGCGACGGCGCAACCGCGGACGCAGAAGCAGGTGCGGGTGTAGATGCAGACAGACTCATATCGATCTCCCTTTTGATCGTGTTTCCTCGGTTGTCCAGAGGGGGAAAGCTGCCCTTCGAGCGTTCGAGACAGGGAAGCCACTCGCCGGCCGCGGCGCCGCATTCAAGCGGACCAGAAGAGTCTACTTCACCGGCGGGCAGCTTGCGAATTGTTTTTCGTTCGACGTCCAGGCACACTCGACTAGGTTGTCATTGCTCTCCATGCTTCGGAATCCACCGGAATGGCCTGACTCAGTCCGAAGGACAGCGGCTGCCAGCTAATGTCGAGGGGCCGCTTCAATAATCCTGAAATTTCCGCTCGCGTGCATCAGGCTCATCAGGTAAAGCAGCCCGTCGTAATACCTCTGTTCGCCAGCAGGCACAGGCATCGTCCACAGCGCATCGACAAACGCCTTTGCCTCCAGCCCTTCCGTCGCCGCCAGGCTGCCCACCGCAGCCGTCGCCACCATGCCCGGCGAGTGCCGCGTACTCAGCGGCTTTCCGTCCAGCGTGTACCGGTCCGCGAACGTATCGATTCCCTGCCCATAGAGAAATCTCTGCACCTTGTCGCTCAGCGAAGTCTCTCGTGTGTCTTTGTGCCACCACGAGTAATCCACGCTCCAGTTGCTTACGCTCCTCCAGGAGTCGTAGCTGAACGGCGTCGTCAATCCATCGCGTCCCTTCACCGAAGTCCCGTCAAAATTATTGCGGTCCGGCGTCAGGCCCGTCTCCGGTCCCGTTACGCGATTGAAGAAGTCCCGGCTCACATCCGCCGCCGTTGCCCAGAACACGCGATCCTCCACCGGGCCCCATCGCGACCACAGCTCGTAAAACGCCGGCAAATGATACGACGCATCGGTCGTCCCGCCCGGCAGATCGGCGACAAACTTGATCAGGAAATGGTCCTCATCCACCATGGGCCCAATCGTCTCCGGGCGCGGCTCGCGGCTAAACTGGAACATCGGCGGCTTTTCCCCACGCGCCGCCGCTGCTGCTTCCATCCTGCGGTTGTTCGGGCTTGGCCATGGATGATCCGGCGGCACGAACGGCGCATCGCCCGGATGAATGCGGAAGGGGCTCATCCCCGTCAGCACCGGATGATGCCGCATCCCGCGGAGAATCTTGTTCGCTTCCGCCTCGTAGTTAAAGATGCCTTTGCCATTGCCCCAGCGGTGCGCGGCAAAGTAGAGCGCCATCGTAAAGTATTCTTCCCCGTCCGGTGCGGCGCCTGTCGAGCGCGGCGTCCCGTCGGTGCTCATCGACCATGCAAAGTAACCCACTGAAGGATTCTTCGGGTCGGTGACCAACATATAGGTGTTCGCCCAGTTCCAAAGCGCATCGAACTCGCGTTTCTTGTCGAGTTCCACGGCAATCATCATGCCGTAGCTCATTCCTTCGGTGCGCGCATCGTTGTTGGCCCAGTCCGTCATGTATGCGAGTGGCCCGTTGGCGTTGGCGCCGGTCTCAAAATAAATGCGCTCTTCCTGACCGTCGCCGCGGAACAGTTGCTCGAAGGCTTTCTCGATCTTGGCGCGGCTCTCGGCCGGCGTGTGCCCCTGCTCGGCAAACAGATCGCGGTATTTGTGGGTTTTGTACGCGCCCTCGCCGTCACCCGGCATCCGCTTGATTTCGCCCAATGGCGCATTCACATGCGGCGCAGGCATTTGCGGTGCGGACGTCGCGCCCGCATGCAGCTGGTCCCCAGGCTGCGCAGCAGCGCTCGGCGCCTGCACACTGAAACCGCGCACACCCGTCACGACCGCCGTTGCGGTGAAGACGCAGACTGCAATTTTCCGTCTCATGCTTCCCCGCGCATTCTTTTCAAACGAATCGCGACCCCATCCTCCCGCGCTTAATCGTCACCCTGTTCCCTCGTCACCTTGTAACCTTGTCACCTGCTTTTACGTTCCCTGCCTTTCCGTCCCCTGTCTTTCTATTCACTACTCCCTGCTCTTTTGTCACCTTGTCACCTTGTAACCTCGTAACCTCGTAACCTGCTTTTACGTTCCTTTCGTCGCCGTCAACTGCGTCGCCCAGCTTCCATCATCGGTCGTGACTGACAGCGAAATCTGTCCAACGCTAACCTTCCCTGTACACATCAGCTTGTATGTCTGGCCCTGGTAATCGGTGCTCACCCAGAACGTCACCGTATCGCCGTCCACCTTGCCGTCATGGATCTCCGCGGGCGTCGTCGGCAACCCCTCCACTGTCCCCATCAATGCGCCATCCGCGGTCGTCAAATGGAAGACCACCGGTACCCTCGCGCCGTTGTTGTCAAGAGTCGCCTTCCATATCCCGGTAACATCGGCAGCAGAACCCCCGGGCGTACCTTCCGGCACAACCGTCGGCGCGGTTGCCGGGGTAATGGGCGGAGTCACAATTGCCGCAGATGCCGGCGCACTCGTTGGCCCGGGCTCTTCTTGAGTCTCCGTGTTCTTCTCTGCTGTCATTTCTGTTTTCCAGTTCTTGCTATCCGTCCCGAACTTGAAGGCGATCTCGTCTCCGGTAGTCGAAACCTTACCTGTGTACACCAGTTTGTAAGTCTGTCCCCGGAATTCGCTATTCACCCAGAACGTCAATGTGTCGCCGTCCACTTTGCCGTCATGAATCTCGGCTGGCGTCGTCGGCAATCCCTCCACAGTCCCAGTCACCGCCCCGTGCGCAACCGTCAAATGGAAAGTCAATGGCACGCTGCTGCCCCGAAAATCGAACTTCCCTTTCCACGTTCCTGTCGCATCCGCGGCGTGTACCGCCGGAATCAAAGCCAGGAACGCAAACAGACCCCCGAACCGCAATAAATTCCGCATCCAAACCCCTCCAAACCCAAAAAGTCTACCACGCTCTTTGATGCTTCCGCCCCGTCGGTTCGCCTCTTGTCTTAACGTCCCCTCGTCGCCTCGTAACCTTGTTGTCTAGTTCCCTGTATTTCCTGTCACAGGACGTTCACACTCTCGCTGTGATAGCATCCGGTTTTCGACGAAGCGCCTGGCGGCCCCCCCCTTTATTCTGCCGGCGCCCGCCGTGAGACCACGGTGCGAGACCTCAGCAGGAGGTCTCCAAACGGATATGGACGAGGAAGACCCCAGACTGGGAGCGCGATCCCGGCAATCCGGCCAACGGAAAGCCACCTTAGGCGTTCACCCGACGTCCCTGTACCCCTTCCGCATCTTCACTCGCATTCATCGAGTTCAAAATCCCCCGTCTCCAATAACCAATCATCAATTCGGCGCCTTTCCTCTGGCGCTCACCTACCGGGGTGCCCCGGGTCCCTCGCATTTGGGGACCCGGGAGACCAGCTTCGCTCTCGATTTGTCGCATCAAGGAGAATTCCAATGAAAACGTACCAGGGAAGTGAGATCCGAAATGTCGCTGTATCGGGGCATGCTCATTGCGGCAAAACCACTCTCATTGCCGCTTTGCTGCATGCCGCTAAAATGACGCCCACCCAGGGCCGCGTCCAGGACGGCTCGGCCGCCACCGCCTATGACGAAGAAGAAGTCGCCCGCGGCATCACCATGCAAAATGCCGTCGCCTTTGCCGAGTGGCAGGGCATCAAGATCAATCTCGTCGACACGC
>CAZKJB010000312.1:0-4830 GCA_964552975.1 uncultured Occallatibacter sp.
GAGCGCATGCCCTCCTCGTGCACGGCCAGGCCTTCAGTGAACCAGCGCGGTACGCGATGGTTCGTAGCCGTCAGAATAAAGACATGGCTCATCTCATGCCATAGCGTCGATCCCCAATTAAAGTCTCCGGGTTTGCGCGCCGAGGGGCTGTCCATCGCAACGACCTCGCCGAAGGTAACGCCAAGCGCTCCCAGGCCAGGCATTCCCGTGGTGCGCACGGCAAAGTCTTCGTGGTCAGGGTAGACCTCGACCTGCACCGGGCCGGGAAGCGTCATATGGTACTTTTTCTCGTAGGTCGCGAGAATCGTATGCAATTCGGACTGTATGTACGGAAGGAGAAGCGCGGATTCGCTCTTGTTGAGCTTAATGATGGTCGTGTCATCCCGAAAGGTGTCGAAGTTCTTGTAGCTGTCGAGCAGGCGCAAGCTATTGACCGTCGCAGCATCCCGATAGCCGTTGTTGTAACTCAACTCCAACTCGGTGCGCGGCTCATCCTCCTTGCCCAATCGCATGAGATCAATTCCGAGCGCAGAATGCGCAGCCCAGAGCTTCGGATCGGCTTCGATCGCCTTACGGTAGTAAGTCACCGCATCTTCGTAGCGGTAGTGCATCTCGAGTTGATGCCCTACGCGCATGTAAGCCTCGCCGTATCCGGGATCGATGGCCCTGATCTTTGCAAACCATGCGTCGGCCGGGCGATCAGCCAGCAGTTCGATGGTCGCGCGAATCGCCATTGCGTCCAGCGCATCATCTTCGAGCGCGATGGCTTTGTCGGCTTCGGCGGTAGCCGTATCGCTGTCGTCATCGATGAGCGCAAGGTCTGCCATTAGTTCGTGGGCCGCGGCCAGCTTTGGATCCAAGGCAAGAGCCTTGGCCGCGTATTCCGCGGCATGACCGTCGAATCCATCCGCGGATATGAGGGCGAGTCCGAGATATGCTTCAGCGTTCGATGGATCTTTGGCCAGCGCTTCATGGAATAGATCGGCAGCATCGCTGGCGTTGAATCGTTCCCGCAGCAACATCCCCCAACGGACCTTGTAGAGCGGGTTACTGCTCTCCGGTTGCGTCGCAAGCCGGAACTGCGCATTGGCCTGCTCCCAGTCTTCAAGCCCCCAGTAACCTTCCGCGCGGTTGTAGGCGTCTGCGCTTCGTGCCAGCGCATCGAAGCAGGCTTGCGCCTCCGCACTGTGCCCGTGTTTTTCGAGAGACCAGCAATCTGCCGGACTGGCCGCGTGAGCCGATGCGGCGCCTGCCAAAAGAAACATGGCGCCGGCCCGCAGAAACAGAAAGATGCGCGCTGGGAGTTTCATTTATCGAGCTCCTCCTGCACCTTTGCCAGTTCGATCAGTGCGTCAGTCAATTGCTTCTTGTAGTCTGCGGGATCCATCGCCGCTTTTTGATATTTCAGTCCGTCGATCTTCTGTTCCAAATCGTCCTTCTGCTCCAGCAGTGCGCGCTTGGCTGGATCGTTGGCCGCCTGCTGTCCTGCTCCCAGACGCAGAAGAGTGAAGCTCGATAAGAGCAGCCCTTGCCCATTCTCCGCATCTCGCACAGGCTCTCCTGCACCCGAATCGTTAAAGACTGCATGTTCTGTGGCGAGGCGCTTCTGCGAGTCGTAAAATGCCGCCGTCTTTTTCGTGGCGTAGGTGAAGGCCTCCATCGCGCTGATCGAGTCGCTCTTGTCTGTATCGGCTGAAGGATCCTGGAGAGCTTCAACCCAATAACGTGCAAAGACAGTCGCGTTTTTCTCCGTGCCCGATTTCGTCGCCGTAATCACAGCGCGCCCAGGTCGCTCAAAAGCCTGCACCGCTCCACCGCTGGCACTGGTGGTATCGACAATGAGTTGGCGGCGCGCGGAGATATGGTCGCAGAGGGAAGCGATTTCGGTGGCCGTCAGGTCAGGTCCGACAAGATTGACTTTGTACTCGACACCATCGAACGAGCCGTGCCCGATGAGTATCAGAACAAAGTCGTCGTCTGCTTTCGATTCACGCGCTACCGATGCAAGCGCTTCCTTGAACTTCGTCGCCGTTGATTGCGCTCCGGTAAGAGTGGTTACGTGGACCGCTGGTCCTTCGGCCTTGAAGATGCGGTCAAGGTCGTTTGCTGCTGCCGTGAAGCGCTGCTCGTAATCCGGCTCGCCGCCGAGCCCGGCCACGACGATGTAGTACGTTGCGGCTCGCGCCTGTAACGCGCATGCCCAAACCACGAATAGAATCAGCGCGCGCTTCAAACCACACCCCAATTTCGGCGCAGCAGCCACTCTGTGATGGGAAGACCGAGCAGCAAAATGAAGACGATCGGCATATCCCACAATTCTTTTGTCGTGCGCACGGAGATGCCGGCTTCGGAGTACGAAATGTCGCGCGGCAGGCTTTTCAGGTCCGACGGCCTCCAGTAACTCCCTCCAGTTTGCGAAGCAAGCTGCTCAAGCAGATGCCGATTTTGCTGAGTGTGGAAATTCTCCGCGACGCCGTCTTCGCGCTGGAACGTCAGGACATCGCTACCCAACTGCTGCGGTTGACTACCTGCGGATTCTGCTGTGACCTCGACGAGATATGCACCGGGTTTTTCCGCGGTCCATTCAGTCTGATATTGGCCCGGCGTGTCCTCGGACGGCGTGAGATCGATCAGCGCGTTGATATCTTCGGGCCCGACAATGTGAGCTGCCACGTGCGCGTCCGCCGCCGGCTGAAACTGTCGATCGCGTACTTGTGCAGTCAATTGCAACTGTCCCTGGTCCATCAATTCTCTCGATGGCGTGGTGGCAGTGACAGGGCCGGGAGAATCAGCCACGAGCCAGCGCAAGAGCTGCTGCCAAAAGAGGTCGTGAGAAGGGTCGCCAAGAGCCTCGCTCATCTGCCAGCGCCATGTGCCGCCCGTCGCAAGGATCGCTGCACGTCCATGGCCGTAGTTTTGCGTGACGAGCAGCGGCATCGTGCGACGACCTGCGTTCATCTCGGCGAGCACGGTGGCTCCTGGTTTAGGCGAGCCGGGATCTTCATAGTCGGCCAGGTAGGTCAGCTTTTTCCAGCATTCAGCATTCTTTTGCGGGTCGTCGAGAATCCGCGTAACCGGCGAGTCGACGCCGGCCGTTGTCAGCTGCACCGTTGCCGTGTTGCGATGGAAGTTGTGATTGCCGGTAGGCAGAAATGTCGGCAGCAGGTCATTCAAGCTCGACGCACCCCAGCCACCGTCACTAAGTGCCTCGCGTCCGCCCAGAAAAAGTATGCCGCCGCCGCGCCGATCGACGTAGTCACGAAGAAGTTCCTGTTGAAGCGGAGTGAAGTAGTCTGCGGCAACCGAACCAATAATGATCCCCGAATAACCGAACAGATCTTCCGGGCGAACAGGGAAGCCTTGCGCCAGTTCGTTCGGATCGCTAATCCCCTGGCGATAAATCTTGTTTTCGCTGGTACGCAGCATGGAGACGACCTGCACGGTTGCATCGTCGTCCTCTGCGCGGCGGATAAACTTGTATTCCCAGCGCGGCTCGCCCTCAATATAAAGAATGCGCCGTTTTGCGTCGCTTACCAGTATCGGACGCGCGACCGAATTGTTTTTAAGATTCTCTTCTCCGGGCATCGGATCAACGCCAAATGTCAGGCTCTTTGCTCCCGCAGCCCCGACCGGGAAATAAATCATCTCATTTTGGATTCGGCCGTCCGGACCTAAATCAATTTCGCGCTCCGCGAGCGTCTTATCCCCATCGCGAACGGTAAGTTTTGCCTGCCGGCCCGTGTAGCCATATTGCGTCAAGCTGATGGTTGCAGCCGCGCGCGCGTTCGTCGTCACGCTTGCCGCCATACTCACGTCCTCCAACTCCACATCGTGCGCGGGCTCTTCGATGCCGAAGCCGACAGTATGAACAGGGAGCCGGCGATTCTTGAGGGCCTGCAACGCATCGACGCTAATGCCAGAGCCGCCAATTCCCGCCGTGTTCTCGCCGCCGTCGCTCATCAGAAGGATCGCCCCTACCGGCAGGTCCGCCGTGTCCGTCACAAGTTGCTTCAAGCCTTCGCTGATATGCGTGGCCGGGTCCGTTGATGAAATGTCTCCCGTCGCGTTCACTATAGAAAGCTGGTTTCCCACGCGGTAGATGCGCGTCTGAAATCGCTTCCGCAGTCCGGCGAGCAGGCCGCCGTCGAGCGCCGCAATCGCCGCTGCCTCACGCGACTTGCCGCCACTGTCCTCAATTCCCATGCTTCGCGAATCGTCCACGACCACGGCAATGATGTTCTGCTGCGAACTCAATTCTGCGATCATGATGGCCGGCTGCCACAAAAGAAACAGGACGAGCGAAATCAGTGTCGATTGCGTTCCCCAGATAGCGCCGACGCGCCAGCCGCCAAGATTCGGCCCCGCATCCTTCCGCTGCAGAAAGATCAGGAGCGCGAGTCCGCCCGCGGCCACAACGACCAATACTGGCAACAACCATCCGGGCCACGCGCTCAACAGCGCGAAATGCCCTTTTGAAAATACCGGCAGCGGATATTTGAAGAAGAACTGAAACATTTACACTTCCAGCCCTACGCAAGCTCGTTCATTTCGCTGTGAGCCCATGCAACTGCGCCGCTAGGATTAGTGCGTCATCCCGTAGATGATGTAATCGAGGCCGACGCGGAAGGCCATGGAGGCAAAGGTCTCAGGATAGTTCGGATCGTCGGCCCACTCCCATGCGTCGCCCAGATGCATGTTGTGGCAAATCGCAACGATGATGCGGCCCTTGTCGTCGCGGATCGCGCGCCACTTCGGTTGATAGCCGTCTTTTTCGTAGGTGCGGTGTGTCCACACGTATTGCTCACCCGGTATCTGCATTTTGTCGTCGAT
>CAZKJB010000313.1:0-4828 GCA_964552975.1 uncultured Occallatibacter sp.
GCCGGCCTTTTCAGGGCCGCGCTCTACCACTGAGCTATCTGGCCTCAGTCGAGACTTGAAGTTGCATTTTCCTGTGAGGATACCAACGGTAGGGTGGGTAGTTCCACGAACAGTTTGCTGCAACAACCTGACCAGTATATCAAGGGAGGAGTACAGGGCCAAGGCGCGGCCGTGGGCTAAACTGGAGAGCAATCATGCGGAGCCGGATTGCTTTTCTATTCCTGGTAAGTGCTGGAAGCGTTGCGCTGGCCGCGCTCGCGGGGTGCGGTCCCAAACCGAATGCGCAGGGTCCGCCGACCAAGGCCGAGGCGCGGACGGGGCTGATCTACGAGGCGAACCTGCACCAGGGGCCGGAGACGTTGCGGGCATTTCTCAGCGACTTTCCAAAAGGCGCCGACCTGCACATACATCTTTCGGGAGCGGTGTATGCGGAGACGTTTATCCGCGAGGCGGGCGAGGACGGGTTGTGCGTGGACAAGACCGCGCTGAGCTTTGCCAAACCGCCGTGCCGGGGAAACCTGATGCCGGCCAAGGAGCTGGAGGGAGATCTGAACCCGGCGGACCAGGCGATCTATGACAAACTTATCGACGCCTTCAGCCTTCGCAGTTTTGTGGCGATGCCGAGCTGGAGCGGGCACGACCAGTTTTTTGCGACGTTTGCCCGCTTCGGAGGGTTGAGCGAGACACACCACGCGGAGTGGGTGGACGAAGTTGCAAGCCGATCTGCAGCGGAGAACAACCAATATGTAGAGCTGATGCACACACCGACATTCAGCCACGCGGCCGAGATTGCGCACGCCATCGGATGGAACGAGAAGCTGGCAGAGGCCGATCCCGAGGCTTTTGCGCAGATGCGGCAGGCGATACTGGCCCGCGGACTCCGCGACGAAGTGGCAGCGGATCGTGTAGAGACGCAAAGGATGGAGACGGGGCGGCGCGAACTAGAGCATTGCGGGGCGCAGCAGGCGACGCCGGCGTGCCAGGTGGAGATTCGCTATATCTACCAAGTGCTGCGCGGATTTCGGCCGGAGCAGGTGTTTGCGCAGACGCTGCTGGGATTTGAGACGGTGCAGGCCAGTATGGATGCAAAGGACGACACGTGGGTGGGGATCAATTTCGTGATGCCCGAGGATGGCTACGTCTCGATGCGCGACTACACGCTGCAGATGAAGATGGTGGGCTACCTGCATTCGCTTTATCCGAAGGTGCACATCTCACTGCATGCAGGTGAGCTCGGGCCTGAGCTGGTGCCGCCGGAGGGGCTGCGCTTTCATATACGACAGGCGGTTGAGATTGGCGATGCGGAACGGATCGGGCATGGCGTGGATGTGATGGACGAGGACCGGGCGCGGGATCTGCTGACCGAAATGGCGCAGAAGCATGTGATGGTTGAGATCAACCTCAGCTCGAATGAAGGAATCCTTGGTGTGAAGGGGGATGAGCACCCGTTTCCCGTCTATCGTTCGGCGCATGTACCGGTGGCGCTGTCGACCGACGATGAAGGAGTGAGCCGGATTGACCTGACGCACGAGTATGTGCGCGCGGCGATTGACTACGACCTGACTTACAGAGATTTGAAACAACTGGCGCGGGCCGGAATGGAGCATAACTTCTTGCCGGGTGCAAGCTTGTGGGCCAGGCCGGACGATTTTCGAGCGGCGATGAGTGACTGCAAGGGCGAGACGCTGGGCGGAAACAAGCCATCGGACGGGTGCAAGAAGTTTCTGGACGGGAGCGAAAAGGCCCGAGCGCAATGGGAGCTGGAGCGGCGGTTCACGGAGTTTGAGGCGAAGTTCCACGGGCCGGCGTTCGACAAGATGCTGCATGGACCGGCTGCGGGTTACTAAGGTGGGTTGGCGGCTACCGGGGACGCGCCGGCCAGGAGCGGGCAGTGGCAGCACAAAATAAATCTTCGATGGCCCGCGACTTTTCTCCCGCCGCGTGGTTTGCACAAGGATGCACCAGGGCCGTTCCCGACCCTGGAGCTGCCAAAGCCCTCGGCCTCGGCCTCTCTTAACCGAATTTTCGCTCGCAACGTTATCTTTCCGGTAGTATCAACAGGCCCTAGTTTCGAGGCCCAAGTTTCGCCCCTGCTCGCGAGACTCGGTCCCCGCGGTAAGGAGGTCCCCTTGCAGCAATCGCGGTTATTCAGCCTGTCTTGCGTCCTTGCGCTTTCGTTGACACTCTCCGGCATGCTCGCCGGCTGCGGCTCGGGATCTGGCGGCTCGGGTTCGGGATCGGGATCCACCCTTCCTTCTGTTACTGTGAGCGGCTCAAACCAAGTAAGGCTGGGAAGCACGGTGACCTTTACAGCCACTGCAGTGAACCTGTCGAACCCGTCGGTTACGTGGCAAGTGAATGGCGTGGCAGGTGGGAACAGCACGGTAGGCACGATCAACAGCTCAGGCGTCTACACGCCGCCGGCCGCAATCCCGACGAATAACAACGTGACAGTGACGGCGGTGAGCCAAGCTTCTCCGAGCATCTCGGGCTCGGCGACCTTGAGCATTCTCAATCCCGTTCCAGCGATCACCGCAGCGGCGGCATCGCCGGTTTCAGGAGCCACTTACGCGCTTGAAGTCGATGGAAGTAGTTTTGTGAGCGGCGCGCAGATCCAAGCCGGCGGGGCATACCTAACGACAACCTTCGTGGCATCGAATGAGCTGCAGGCGCTGGTAACGATCCCCGCCGGAGCCACAACTTTGAGCGTAACGGTGACAAACCCGAGTCCCGGGGGTACGGGTTCGAACCCGATGAGCGCCACGGTTTACGTAGCCAGCGTTGCTACGGCGGGACGGTTGCTGGACCAAGCGACGTTCGGCCCGACCCTCGCGACGATTCAACAAGTGCAAACGATTGGGGCGGACGCCTGGATCACGCAGCAGTTCAATACTGCCGACACGCCGCTCGCGAATATTCCATCGCCCCTCCCGGCTTTGTGCCTGTCAGCAAATACCCCAACGAATTGTGAAGAGTCAGAGTGGTGGCAAACGGTGCTGACCGGCCCAGACCAATTGCGGCAGCGAGTTGCGTTTGCACTGAGCGAGATTTTCGTGATCTCGAGCGATACGGATAACGCAACAACCATCACCTACTACCACAACACGCTGGCGCAGGATGCATTCACCAACTTCTACACCATCATGCACGATGTGTCGGTGTCGCCCGGGATGGGCGCTTACCTGAACATGCTGAACAGCGCCAAGGCTCCCGCGGGACAGATTGCAAACGAAAACTATGCGCGCGAGCTGATGCAACTGTTCACAATCGGGCTGAATGAATTGAACGCCGATGGGAGTTTGCAACTGGATGGCAGCGGCAATCCGATCCCAACCTACACCCAGGCCCAGGTGCAGGCGTTTGCGACGGCGTATACGGGCTGGACCTATGCGACTGCCAGCGGCGGCGTGCCGACGAAGTTTCCGAACGGCACCGCGAACTACCTTGCGCCCATGGTGGCGGTGGAAAGCGAGCATGACACCACGGCGAAGACGCTGCTGAACGGGACAGTTCTGCCAGCTGGGCAAACCGCTGAACAAGACCTCACAGGCGCGTTGACGAATATCTTCAACCACCCGAATGTGGGCCCGTTCGTGTGCAAACAGCTGATCCAACATCTGGTGACAAGCACGCCAAGCCCGGCCTATGTGGCACGGATTTCCGCAGTATTCGCAAACAATGGCAACGGCGTTCGCGGGGACATGCAGGCGGTGATCCGCGCCATCCTTGAAGACGCCGAGGCGCGGGCGGGAGACACGAACCCGAACTACGACGGCGGACACCTGCGTGAGCCAATGCTGTGGATGACTGAATTCTTGCGCGCCGTGGGATTTACCAATACCGACGCAAACGGGTCATATTTCTCGCTGTCGAATTATTCAAACAACCTGAGCGAGCGTCCCTACCGGTCGGGCAGCGTGTTTAATTTCTTTCCGCCAAGTTACGTGATTCCGCAATCGACTCTGAATGCGCCGGAGTTTGACCTGGAAAATTCCGCTAACGCAATTTTGCGCCTGTCGTTGGCCGACAGCCTGGTGAACAACAAGATTACGAGTTTCACCATCGACCTGAGCGCCACCAGCCAGCTAGGGCAGATTGCGGCGGTGAGTCCAGGTGAAATGGTGGACACGCTGGGCAAGATATTTATGCACGGGCAAATGCCGTCGGATATGCGGAATGAAATCATGGGCGCCATCAGCGGCCTGGGAACAGCGCAGCAAGTGCGTGTGGCGACGTTTCTCGTGATTACGTCGTCGCAGTACAAGGTGATGCACTAGATACTCGAGGAGAGACGCAATGCGGCAAACACGGAGAAGCTTCATCTCGTGCGCAAGCCTGGCAGCGGCGGGAAACTTATTAGGCCTGCGGCCGTTTGGCGCACTGAATGCGCTGGCGCAAACCTCGAGCAACTACAAGGCGCTGGTATGCGTGTTCCTGTTCGGCGGCAACGACGCCAACAATACGCTGATTCCGTTCGACACAACCGGATACGGGCAATACAACTCGATCCGCGGAGACCTTGCGCTGGCGCAGAACACGCTGCTGCCGCTGACGCCGGCGCCCAACTTTGCGCTGAATCCCAACCTGCCCGACATTCAAGCGTTGTTCAATAGCAAGAACGCTGCGTTTGTGGCCAACGTAGGCACATTGGTGCAGCCGTTGACGCGGGCGCAATATCAGGCCGGCCAGACCGCGCCGGTGAATCTGTTTTCGCATCCGGACCAACAACTGGAATGGCAGAACGCGGCGCAAAGCGCGGCGACACCGACCGGTTGGGCGGGCCGCATGGCCGATGTGCTGGGCGCAAGCTTTAATCAAGGCGCGTCGA
>CAZKJB010000314.1:0-4819 GCA_964552975.1 uncultured Occallatibacter sp.
GCAATCCTTCGCGATTGAAATCGCGGTCGCCGAGCTTTTGCGTGAGCTGGTCGTGCACCAGATCGACAAAATAAGGCGCCTCGCTGGAGTCGACACTGGCAGGGGTGAGATGCAGTGATTCCGCCTTGGCGACCTCAGCCTGGTCCTTCGTAATGGCGCCGGTTTCAACCATAGAGTCGAGCACCAGGTTGCGGCGCACAATGGCACGATCTGCGTGGCGGAAAGGGTTCAGGCGGCTGGGGCTTTGGATGAGCCCGGCAAGCAGCGCACATTCTGAGAGGCTGAGCTGGCGGACATCTTTGCCGAAGTAGGCCTGCGATGCTTCACCGAAGCCGTCAATGGAGAAGCTGCCAAGCTGGCCAAGATTAATCTCGTTGGCGTACATGGCGAAGATCTGCTTCTTGTCGAAGCGGTGCTCGAGAATGATGCTGATAATGGCCTCGCGCGCTTTGCGCGAGTAAGTGCGTTCAGGCGTGAGGAAGAATCCGCGGGCCAATTGCTGGGTCAGCGTCGACGCGCCTTCGCGGTAGCGATGAAGGTGGAAGATGTCGTTACGCATGGCGCCAAGAATGCGCCAGTAGTCGATGCCGCTGTGCTCAAAAAAGCGGCGGTCTTCAATGGCAATCACAGCATGGACAAGGTTGGACGGGATTTCATCGTATGTCAGCAGCCGGCGCTTGGTGCGGTTGGGGTCGTCGCTGAGGCCGGTGATGAGGAGCGGTTCAAGCTCGTAGCTGGCTAGCTGTTGACCGCTGGCGTCGGTAATGGTGTCGACTTTTCCATCGCTCACGTGGATGGTGGCGCTATCGGGCGCATGATAGGACTGCGCGCCGGGCCGCACCGTAATTTCTTTCACGGCCTGGCTGTATGTGCCCAGGGGTGACGCAGAAGACGCGCCTTCGCTGGTGTACCCGGCCTCCCGCAGCTGACTTGCAACCCAATTAACCGTCAGCTTCTGGCCGGGGCGAACCTCGTGCGGCGCGGCGTAAATCTTGGCAGTGTTGGCGAAGATCGGCTGCTTGAGCCTCTCATTCACGATGCCCTGGTACTTGCTATAGAAAAAGGCGAAGACGGAGATACCGACGATCAATACGAACGCGCAAAAGCCGAGAGCGATGCGCAGGATCAAAGTCTTTAGATGTTGCTTCGACGCCGACCCCGCGAGTTTTATTTTGACCGCCATCGCCGCTCCTTTAGCGCTGCCATTTCACGGTTGCCAGCTTCTACGGTCTTACTGATCGTCGAGTTCCAATCTCGCAGGATTCCTTATTTTTCCACGAAGGTCCAAGAGACCCATGCTAGCAGCTTGTTTCGAGAAGCAATTCTTCCTCGACGCGTTCCTTTAAGAGCGGCAGCAGGTCACTTAACGCGACATCCACGCTTGTGCTTGTGGCGCGCGTTACCAGTTCCACCTGGCCCCCGGCAGCCTTTTTGCCCACGTTAATGCGGTAGGGAATGCCAACCAGGTCCGCGTCTTTGAATTTGACGCCGGCACGCTCGTCGCGGTCATCAAGCAACACATCGAGGCCCGCGGATTCGAGCTCCGCAGCCAGTTTTTCGCCGGTCTCGAGAAGCGCCTTGTCGGCGACATTGGTGATGGTGACGACCACGGTGTACGGCGCAATGGACACCGGCAGCCAGAAGCCATTGGCGTCATTGGATTGCTCGATGGCTGCCGTCAAAATGCGCTCGATGCCGATGCCGTAGCAGCCCATAATCGGTGTAACTTCCTTGCCATTGGGGTCGAGCACGTGCGCGCCCATCGACTCCGTGTATCTTTTTCCGAGCTTGAAGATGTGGCCGACTTCGACGGCTTTGCCCACGACGAGCTTGCCCGCACAAGCATCCGTCGGGCAGCTTTCGCCCTCATTCACGCTGCGAATATCGGCGCTGAGTGTCCAGGTAAAATCGCTGCCCGGCGTTACATTGCGGAGGTGGTAGTCGAGCTTGTTGGCGCCAGCAACAAGGTTCTTGCGGCCTTCGAGGGACTTGTCGACGATGACTGTGAGTCCGTCGCCAAGCGGTTGGGCATCCGGCTTGAGACCGACCGGCCCCAGATAGCCTGCCGGTCCGTTGAAAAATCGCGTGAGTTCCTCAGCCTGCATGGTGCGGAGGTCTGCCGCGCCGATCGCACCCAGCAATTTTGTCTCGTTGACCTGGTGGTCACCACGCAGAAACGCGGCCACGCCATGCCAGGAGTCCGGTTTTCCGGCCGCGCCGCGCTTGAGCGCCATATAGGCCACGCACTTGATGTCGGATGCCGGAGAAATTTTGAAGAAAGCCGCAACATCGGCAATGGCTGCGCATCCCGGCGTGTGGACGAGCTGAGGCGTTCCGTCTCCGGTCGGTTCCATTTCCACCACCGGATCGAGACGCGATGTTGCTTTTTCAAGGTTCGCCGCGTAGCCGCAGGCCGGACAGCTTGCGATGAGATCCTCGCCGGCGTCGGTATAGACCATGAACTCCTGAGACCGCGACCCGCCCATGGCGCCGGAATCGGCTTCAACGACAACAAATTTGAGGCCGCAGCGCGTGAAGATGGTGCGATAAGCGACATCGTGCAGGTCGTAACTCTTGTCCAGCCCCTCGTCATTCAGGTCGAAGGAGTACGAGTCCTTCATCATGAATTGCCGCACGCGCAGCAGGCCCGCCTTGGGCCGCGGCTCATCGCGGAACTTGGTTTGGATCTGATACCAGATCTGCGGCAACTGCTTGTAGCTGCGCAGCTCGCTGCGCGCCATCGCCGTCATGATCTCTTCGTGCGTCATGCCCAGGCACAGCTCGGCGCCTTTGCGGTCCTTCAGGCGAAACATGTTTTCGCCCATGCCGGTCCAGCGGCCGCTCTCGACCCAGGGCTCCTTGGGGAGAATGGCGGGCAGGTAAAACTCCTGGCCGATCTTGTCCATCTCCGCGCGTACGATGGCAATGATTTTGTTCAACGAGCGCTGGCCGAGAGGGAGGTAGTTGTAGATGCCGGCGCCGAGCTGGCGAATATAGCCGGAACGGAGAAGAAGCTTATGGCTGGCCACTTCGGCATCCGCCGGGGCCTCGCGGAGAGTAGGAATAAACAGCTTAGACCAGCGATGCATAAAAAGACGCACGAACTTTCTTGTTCGCCACGGCGAACGAATAGCAAATGACGGCAGAGACCATTCTAAATGTTGGGATGTTCGGTCGCCGGATTGGGGTGCTTCTGCCGGTGGTGTGACCTTGAATTGACGTATTCCTTCATTCTCGCTAGATCAACTCGACGCCCCACAGATCGTGGAGATGGACGACGCCTTCGACCTTCTGGGAGGCATCGACGACGATGAGCGAGGTGATCTTGCGCTCTTCGAGGATGGCCAAGGCTTTGGCGGCAAGTTCTCCTTGAGCGATCGTGCGTGGACGCGGGTTCATGGCTTCGCCTGCGGTCTTGCTGAGCGCAGCGCCGCCCTCGCGCTCGAGCAGGCGGCGCAAATCGCCGTCGCTGATGACGCCGCACAAGCGGCCTGCGTCCTGCACGGTGGTCATGCCGAGCTTCTTTGAGGACATCTCGAAGATCACATCGGCCATCGGCGTTGTGGGTGCGACCGCGGGAATCTGGTCGCCCGAATGCATCAAGTCAGAAACCTTGGCGAGTTGTTTGCCGAGTTTGCCGCCGGGATGCAACTCGGCGAAATCTTCGGCGCGGAAGCCTTTGCGAAGGCTGACCGCGATGGCCAGCGCATCGCCCAGTGCCAACATGGCGGTGGTAGAAGCCGTGGGCGCGAGGTTGAGCGAGCAGGCTTCGCGCTCCACTGAGCAATCGAGCGCTATGTCGCTGGCCTGCGCCAAAGTCGAATGCAGGTTGCAGCAGAAGCTGACCAGCGCGTCGCCCTTGCGCTTGAGCGTGGCGAGGAGGCGCAGAATCTCTTCGGTTTCGCCGCTGGCCGAGAGGGCGATGACCACGTCCCCGGGAAGCAGCACGCCCACGTCGCCGTGGACCGCTTCGGCGGGATGCAGAAAAAGAGCCGGCGAGCCGGTGGAACTGAGCGTCGCGGCGATTTTTTGCGCGATAATGCCGCTCTTGCCCATCCCCGTAACCACGACGCGCCCATTCGACTCGCCACAATGGACGATGAGGTCGACGGCGCGAGCGAAGGGCTCGGCCATCGGCCCATCGAGACGCGCAGCGAGGCCCAGAAGCGCGGCGGCTTCAGTGCGGACCAGCTCTGCAGGTCCCATTGAGCCTGGCTGAGAATCGTTAGGTTTGGGCGGGCTCATCGGTTTCTGATGGTAACAGCATAGAGGCAGGGAGCGAGGGACCAAGGGGACAAGGAACAGGAGCAGTCGATTGGTGCGAGAGGCTTCTTCTCAGGGCTCACGAGGCGATGGCGTCGCTCGTACAATAAGCCTGAGAGGTCAATTCCCGTGCGCCGCAACACCCTGGTTCTTATTGCAGTCCTATTCATTCTGGCCATCTTTGCTTGGGCAGGGTGGGCCAATTGGGAGTATCGCCAGCAGGCTGCCGCAAAACTGCTGGCTCCTACCGCGAAGGGCGAACTGGTGCCGAGTGGCGCAGGCGACACGATGGCGTTCAACTCGCCACTGATCGGGAAAGCAGCGCCGCCCTTTGCGTTGGAAGACATGAACGGCAAAAAGGTGTCGCTCGAAAGCTATCGCGGGAAGGCAGTGCTGATTAACTTCTGGGCTACCTGGTGCGGCCCGTGCAAGATTGAGACGCCGTGGCTCGTTGAATTGCGCGGCAAGTACGAAGCGCAGGGATTCGAAGTGCTGGGTGTTGACACCGAGGGCGACGACCTGAAAAAGTCCGATCTGGCCGGCTGGGCAAAAGACA
>CAZKJB010000315.1:0-4779 GCA_964552975.1 uncultured Occallatibacter sp.
GATCGATGCGGACGCCGTGCTCGGCCATGCGCTCCAATATGATGCGCGTGTGGAAGGCCGTGCCTTCGATGGCCGCGAAGAGCTCGTCCTGAGCGGTGTGGACTAAATTCCATCCGAGAGTGACGCCGCCAAGCTCGGGATTGACGAGGACGGTGCGGTCGCCGTTATCCCAACTGAGGCGGAGAAGGCCCGTTTGGCCGGCTTTATAGGCATCGAGACCCTCGGAGAGCGCGGCAACCGTGGTGTTGGCGCGGCGAGCGATGTTGTCAAAGATATCGCCGACCGCGGAGAGGCCAGCCTCGATTCCGGTGAAGGCGGGATGCACGCTGCCGGGTACAACGCCGCAGACGCCGGGGACGAGTTCTGCCTGGTGCGCCATGGCAATGACACAGGTGGAAGTGCCGACGACGTTGACGGCGTCGCCCTCGCGAATGTTGGAGCCGAGCGCGTCCCAATGCGCGTCGAATGCTCCGACCGGGATGGGAATGCCGGCGCGGAGGCCGAGTTCGGCCGCCCACTTGGGCGAGAGATGACCGGCGAGATGGTTGCTCGTGAGATATTCGCCGCCCATTTTGGCGCGAATGCCGGCAAAGAGCGGGTCGACCGCGACGAGGAATTCTTCCGGAGGCAATCCGTTCCACTTGGGATTCCACATCCACTTGTGGCCCATGGCGCAGACACTGCGCTTGAGGGCACTCACAGTGGTGACGCCGCTCAGTGTGGCGGCAACCATGTCGCAGTGCTCGAGCGCGGTCACGAATTCTGCGCGCTTGTCAGGATTGTGGCGGAGCCAATGGAGGAGCTTCGCGAATCCCCACTCGTGGGAATAGACGCCGCCGCACCACTGGATCCCTTCAAAGCCGAGCTCGTGCGCTTTGCGCGTGATCTCTTCAGCCTCAGCGAAGGCGCGATGATCGCACCAGAGGTAGTACTCGTCGAGCGGCTCGAGGCCTTCGCCTACAGGGATGACGCTGGAGCCTGTGGTGTCAAGCGCGATGGCGGCAACTTCGGCGCCGTTGATGCCGGTGGTCTTGAGCACATCGCGCGTCGCGGTGGTCAGAGCGGCCATCTGATCCGCGTGGGACTGCGTGGCGTAGTTGGGATCTTCGCGGCGACGGTGCAGGGGATAGGAGGCCGATGCAGTGCCAATGGGGCCTTTCTTGCTGTCAACTAGGGTGACGCGAACGCTGAGTGTGCCGAAATCGACGCCGGCAACGATAGCCATGGAGAGTACTCCTCAAGTAAACGCTTGCTGATGCCGCAAACAACAGTACACCATAAGAGGAAGAGTCAGAGATTAGTCAACCGGGGTCAAGGATGGTTACTCAGCGATTCATCATTCGAAAAGCGACGTTCGGCGATGTGGGAAAGCTGCACGAACTGATCGAACTATCTGTGCGAGGTCTGCAGAAGGGCGACTACACCCCACAGCAAATCGAGGGATCCCTGGGGTACGCACTCGGGCTTGATACGCAGCTGATCGAAGACGGAACGTTTTTCGCGGCCATGCCGGAATCCGGCCCGGAGACGATTGTGGGATGCGGCGGCTGGAGTTTTCGCAGGACGCTGTTCGGAAGCGATCATGGTCCGGACCGCGAACAGGCATTGTTGGACCCAGCCTCAGAGCCGGCAAAGATACGCGCAATATTCGTTCACCCCGATTGGGCGCGCCGCGGGTTGGGAACTCTAATCCTGAAGCATTGCGAAGATGCGGCGCAAGAGGCCGGATTTCGAATGCTGGAAATGGGTTCCACCTTGACGGGCGTGCATCTTTATTCACTGAAAGGCTATGTGAAAGAGAGAGACTTTGCAATTCGGCTTCCGAATGGAGAAGTCGTTACCGTCTTCCACATGGTGAAGAGACTGGCAAACTGAAACAACCATCACGTTTGCTAAAGCCTTGCGAAAGGGCTTGCGTCGACCGAAGCTGGCAGCTACTTTTTCGCGCCGGCGAACATAAAATTCGGCATGCCAAAGAGCGCGGGTCTGGGCGCAGGCGACGAGATGGACTTGGCCGGAGCTGCAGGCGCATACGGCGGAGCCTGCGAGGGCGCGCCGATTACGCGGCGGTCAAGATCCGGTGGACGATTTCGGCGTTCTGTCTAACCTGGTCAGAATCCTTTGGGAACATTCCCACCCAAACGCCATCGATCGGCTTGATGCTGGTGAACGCGGTGCGGAAGGCCTGCTCGATGCTATCCGGTGCGATGCGGCCGGCAGCGAGAATCTTGAAGGCGATGCAGGGCTTGGCGGTCTGGCGCATGACTTTGTACATGCGCGCCGGGTCGCTCTGCATGTAGATTTCGCGCGACATCTCCATGAGCTCACCGTTGAGCACCTTGCGCCATTCTTCGTCGCTGCGCGTGCGGTTGTAAGCACAGCCGCAGTAATAGTCGACGTCCCAGTTCTGCTCCTCGATAAACGCGATGACTTCCGGCTTATGGGTGGCGACGCCGACCATGACGCCAGTGTCGCGAACGCGTTTGCACCACTCGCGGACTTCGTTCATCTTGCCTTCGCGGAAGGCTACGTCGACAACTTCGCCCTGGCGGTGAAACGAGTGCGGCTTGAGATTCTTGACGACGGCGGCGGGATCGTTGTCGAGGGAGTCGCCGGCGATGAGATGCATGGTGCCGCCCTGATCGCGGAACTGTTCACAATAACTTGGACAGTGGCCCTTGTCGCTGTAGTTCATGGCGTTGATTCCGAATTGATTGGCGTAGTGCATCACCTGGCAGGCGCGCTCGGCAGTAAACCATTCGCGCATCAGGTTGCCATAGGTTGCGTTAAAGTGCGCACCACCGTTGAGCGGATTGCAGCCCAGCATGAGGCGGCCAACGTCGGCACCGCCAAACTTCATTTTGGGAACCTGGACGCAAGGTGTTCCATCAGATACGGCGAAGGGCGCGGAAGTTCCCTGCCCTGCCGGCGGCGCATTTTGCAGTTGAGCTCGACCGGCGGGGGCTGCCGCCGCGAGGCCCATTGCGCCAACGGTGAGCGAGACCGAGGAGCGAAGAAATTCTCTGCGAGACTTGGACATTTTGATCTCCTTGCGCTGGTGGCGCGCCGCGACCCGGCCACGAAGACAGCCAATTGTAACTCCCGCGAAATGCGATGGAACAGAGCGTTGTTGAGGGTATTGGGCTGGCTCGGAATGTGGGCAAAGCTTCGCGGATGCTATGGCTTCCTGGCGCCGGGGAGCATGGACGTAAGTTTGCCAAAGAGGGAAGGCTTGGGCGCGAGCGTGCCGGCAGGCGGCTTGGCAGAGGCAACCGGTTGCGCGGGCTGCGAAGGTGGTTGCGATGTTTGCGGCTTGGCGGCGGGAGCGACAGCGGGGTTTTGGGCAGCTTGGGTTGAGGAAGCGGGCGCACCGCCTGCCACTTGTGCATGCTGTAACCGGAGCGAAGGCGTGGTGCCGTCCTGATTCTTGACCAGAATGGTGACGCGGCGGTTAGAGGGATCGAAAGGATTGCTTTTGACGCGCAGGAACTGGTCAGCGTAGCCGCGTACCTGCGTGACCTGATCGGCGCGCACGCCATTGGTTTGCAGAAGGCGGCGCGCAGAGTTGGCGCGGTCGGCGGAAAGCTCCCAGTTGCTGTAATTGGCATCGGTTGAGTATTGCGCCGCGTCGGTATGGCCCTCGATAAGGAGCTGGTTGGGCAGCGTTTTAAGCTCGGCGGCGAGTAATGCGAGCAGTTCCGGGCCGCTGGGGCTGAGGCGCGCGCTGCCGCTCTGATAGAAGGTGCCGTTTTTGTCTTCAATGAGCTCAATGCGCAAACCCTCGCTGGTGATGGTGATTTCAATTTGCTTGATGAGTTTTTCCAGGTCCTTGCGATTCTTGATCTCCTGCTCAAGTTTTTCCTTGAGTTGCTGCAACTGTTGCTGGTTCTGGTCAGGTGCTGTGACAGTGCCATCGCCGGTTCCCGACATGGTGGTGCCAAGCAGCGAGGCGGTTCCCTTGGGATCGTTGAAGTATCCGGCGACGGCTTTCTTGACTTTCTCGCTGGAGCCCATGAGCCAGAGAACGATGAAGAGAGACATCATGGCCGTAACAAAATCAGCATAGGCAACCTTCCATGCGCCGCCGTGATGGCCGCTGTGTCCGCTGCTTCTCTTGATAACAATGATGGGTTGCGATTTGGCTGGCATGGTTGTCTCTTTGAGCTATGCAGCTGCGGCGGGTGCGGCCGGCTCGGTCTTGTTTTTGCAGCTCTTCTCCATCTCGTCGAAGCTGGGGCGGACGTAGGAGGGAATGGCGCGGCGGCCCAACTCGATGGCGATCATGGGCGCAGAACCTTTGAGAAACGCGAGCAGCAGAACGCGCAGAACATGGAGGTATTCGTTGTGCTCTTCGGCAAGCTTGCGCATGTTGGCGGCGAGCGGCCCAACTACGCCGTAGCAGAGCAGGATGCCGAGGAACGTTCCGACGAGGGCAGCGGCGACGTGCTTGCCGATTTCTTCAGGCGGTCCGCCGAGCGCGCCCATGGTGATGACGACGCCGAGCACCGCGGCGACGATACCGAGACCCGGCAAGGAGTCGGCGACAGTGGTAAGCGCATCGACCGGTTGCACTCCGGCGTTGTGGTGCACTTCCATGTCGAGTTCCATCATCTGATCCATGTCGAACGGTTCGACGCCCCCGGTGATGGCGGTGCGTAGCGTGTCGCAGACAAAGTCGCGGGCGTGATGGTCGTTGAGAAATTCGGGATAGTTCTTGAAGATGCTGCTCTCTGATGGTTTTTCGACGTCCATTTCAACGGCGAGCAGACCTTCTTTGCG
>CAZKJB010000316.1:0-4778 GCA_964552975.1 uncultured Occallatibacter sp.
GCTCAAACAGTTTGCACTCGCACGGAACGGCGACCTGCGCGAGGAATTCGGCTGGCCCGACCTGGTCCACACCGTCGCGCAGATCCGCGACTCGCTGCCGCCCGACCAACAGGCCCACCTCGGCATTACGACTGGAAATTACGGCGAGTACGGCGCCATCGAAATCCTCGGCGCCGCCTATCACCTACCCTCGCCGATCGGCACCACCAACTCCGCATGGTTGCGCGGCTACCCCAATCCCGCGCCAACCACACTCATCGTCCTGGGGCTCACCCAGCGCCAGGCCGACTCACTATTTACCGGCTGTCGCTGGGCCGGCCACAACGGCAACTCCGAAGGCATCATGAACGAAGAGAGCCAGTACCATCCCGACATCTTCGTCTGCGGCCCGCCGCGCGAGCCCTGGCCCGTTCTGTGGCAAGAACACAAAGACTTCGGGTGATTCCGAGTTCCTGCCACAAACTGGAGCGGAGGCAAAGGCTAACCCCGCGATCTCCGCTAACTCCGCTAATAAAGAATCACCGCTACCCGATACGCCGTGAACGCTCCTTCGGCATTTTGTGCCGGACAATTGCCAACAGCCGCCTGTCGATACTTGCCTGACGCCAGGCGACTCGCAAGCTCTGGCGGCAGCCGCGTCAATTCGGCATCCTGCCAGCGCATGATGAACCGTGGCGGCATTCCGCCTGCCGCCGCACGCGGCATTCCTTCATCGGCGGTACATGCTGCGCGCGCCACACTCGGATCGCTCAGAATCCCCACGCCGGTCGCTCGAAGCAGATCTGCAACGCGAGCCTCCACCTGCGCCGCCCCCATTTTCTCCACTCCCCGCGAAAAGTCCGTCACCGCGTACAACTGGCCGCGCGCGGCCACCACGGCCACTCCCACGCGATTCACGTTCGGGCTCAGCAGGTTTTGCCGGTGCCCCTCGGAATGCATCCACTCTTCGTGAATCACGTCGGCCGATGGGCCCACCGCCACGTTTTCTTCAATCAAGCTGAAATGTGCGCCCGCCTGGGCTGCGCGGCCGCTCAAATCTGCCTCGCCGCCGTATTGGTGAGCGATTTGTCCCTCGGCCGCCATGCGCTGGCAATGGTAAAGAGCTGCTGCTGCCAACGCCGGATCCCATTCCAGGCGACCGACGCCGGCCTGCGCCCGCTCCTGATTCGCCAACGCAAAAATCCGTCCGGCGGCCGCCTGCAGATTCGCCCCGCCGCCATCGGGTGCCGGAGGTGGATACTGCCCCTGCGCCGCCGCAAGCGCCGCCCACACCAACATCGAAACCAAAATCAATCCCTTCTTCATTGGTCCCATGCCTCATTAGACCCCGGCTTTCCGCGGGTGTCGCTTGATTCTTTGTTCAGCGCCAATGGATTCGCTCGTTACGAAGATTTCTCGCAGCGCCGCAATCCGCCTCCGCCGCCAGCCACAAGCCATAGTTTGGCGTGGGAAAATTTGGCCATCACTTCAGAAGATCTCGAGCCGTAACAGCGACGTTAGCTTAAAGCTTCTGGGCCGGGGTCTGGTCTTGTGACCCGGCATCCGGGCTTTCCAAGACTTGCTTGCGTTGGTAACTTCCCAAATCGTCGCGCGGTCCCACCCACTTGAACAAAATGAGGGCTGGCAATCCAACGACGCTTGTAAGCAGGAAGAACCACATCCAGCCGATCTTCTCCGACAATACTCCTCCCGAGGAGGCGACCACGGTGCGGCTAAGCGAAGCAAGCGAGGCAAGCAGCGCGAACTGGGTCGCCGTAAAAGCGGGCGAGCATAGAGTGGACATATAGGTCACCAACGCGGTCCCGGCCATTGCGCCCGTGATATTTTCGGCAGTCACACACAAAGCAAGGTAGCCGATCCGATGCCCGCCCACAGCCTGTAGAACAAAAAACAGGTTCCCGAGCGACTGCAAAATACCGCAAAGAATCAGCGAGCGCCGAATTCCGAACCTTGTCGTCACTACTCCGCCTATCAGCGCTCCTGCCACGATCGAGAAAAAGCCAAATATCTTCGAAGCGGTGGCTATCTCGGGCAGCGAAAATCCCAGCGATATATAGAGTGGCGTTGACATCACTCCCGCCATCGCCTCGCCAAGCTTGTACCCGAAAATCGCGATCAGGATAACTGGCCAGAGCGGCCGATGCATGAAATCGCGAAAGGGACCGACCACGGCGGTGGCAAACGCATGGCGAATCGCATGCCATCCTGATCCCGCCGCATATGAAGCTTCCATCGAGACCTTCGGTTCGGGACCCAGCAAAAACACCAGTAGCCCCACGCCGACGAGCGCAGCCATTGTGGCATAGGCCGCGAACCAACCCGCATATGCTGCGATGAACAGGCCGCCCGCGCCGGAAACCAGCATGGCGATCCGATATCCCGACTGATACATGGCCGCTCCGGGAGCCTGTTCATCCAATTCGAGGCTCTCCACACGCCAGGCATCGATCACGATATCTTGGCTCGCAGATAGAAATGCAACAAGGACTGCAAACGCCGCCATCCGAGGCAAATTTTGCTTTGGATCGCACAATCCCAGGCCAAGAACTGCGCCGATCAGGAGGATCTGGATGGTGATTCCCCAACCGCGCCGTCGTCCCAAAGGCAGTGGTGGAGGTACGCGATCCATGAGCGGAGACCACAGAAACTTGAATGCGTAGGGCGTGCCAACCAAAGCGAAGGTGCCAATCGCTGCGCGCCGCACCCCGTCTGTCGCAAGCCACGCCGAAAGAGTTGAATATGTCAGCAGGAAAGGCAAGCCACTGGCAAATCCAAGTGCAAGCACCTGCAGCACACGCGGTTCGGTATATGCCGCGATCGCGTGCCGCCAGTTTGTTCGAGCTTGCCTTTCGTTGATTCGGGAGTTTTCCTTCATCTCAATTTTCGGGCACCCTATTTGAGCCTCTCGCCCTGGTTCAGCTTCTTGAATGAAGGATCGCTGGAAGCAATTCTAGAGTAGTGCGGTCGAAGCACGAAGAAAAAAGTAAACGGAGGCACCTAACACGTGCGGGCTCGCGGACCGCGGGCTTCGCGATTGACTGCCGGTTCGGCCACGCCCGCCTCTTCTGCGTACCGGTCTCGGTAATCACCGTTGACTCCGAGTATCCTGAACCCATGAAAATTGGCGTCATCAGCGATACCCACGGCCTGCTTCGCCCCGAGGTCGCTCCTGCGCTTAAAGGCGTGGAGCAGATCCTCCACTTGGGTGATGTAGGCAATCCTGCGATCCTCGCCGAGCTTGAAAAGATCGCTCCTGTCACGGCAGTCCGCGGCAACGTGGATCGAGAGGGCGCATGCGGCAAATTACCGGAGACTGACGTTGTTCTAGTCGAGGGACGCTACATCTATATGCTGCACGACCTCAAGACCCTGCACCTCGACCCGGCTGCCGGAAAATTCGCCGCCGTGTTGCACGGCCACACGCACGTGCCGAATTTCTATACAAAGAAAGCTGTCCTCTACTTCAACCCCGGCTCCTGCGGGCCGCGCAGGTTTGAGCTCCCGGTAACAATCGGCTTGCTCACAATCAGCGCGCATGGAGTGCTCGAGCCGAAGATCGTCCATTTGCCTCTCCTCTCTTGATCGCACTAAAGCAAACGCCGTCTCGCCTATTGGGAATAATCGCTCAACCCTTCATGCTTCGTTTAGAACCATAATGCTGAGATATTCTTCAGGACGCGGCTTCGGCGTGCGTCACGCAGACGTTCGATAATCGAGATCCATGGGGCACCCTGCGATCTTCGATCCCATCGACGCCTCGATCCAGGAGCCCCAACAACATGGCCTCCCGCGCAGTCCTTTGCTGTGGATTGCAGCTTTCTACCCTCCTCTTCCTTTCCACAATCAGCGCAATCGCTCAAAACCCAACGCCAACCACTCAGCAAGATGTGGCCGACGCCGGCACGTCCACCGACTTCTTTGTCATGCCCGGCTCCGATTTTGACCGCCCCGGCCTTGTTCCTCGCGCCAACCTCAACATCGGCATCGGCCACACCTTCGCATTCCTCAAGAAAGATCCCGTCGGCGACGAGCTGACCTTCGCCTACACCTACGAGAACGCCGGATCCCACGGTTTCTTTCACACCAACTTCGGTTCGCATACTGAAGCGCTCGGCGTGATGAAGAACTTCGGCCTGCCCAAAACCAAAGTTGTGACGGGATACACCTGGATCCAGGCCGGACTCACCAGTTTTACAGGCAATGTACATGTCGAGAACCGTTTCTACGACGGCGAGGCGCTTGGCGCGGCCATCCACTTCAACGACCACAACGGAATCTGGATTCAGGAGAGTTACAACAAGATTCCCACCGTGCCGTGGTACACCACGACCGGCATTGGCTATACATGGAGCTGGTGAGGAGCGCTACGCGCTTCGCTCTCCTCATGCCGCAATACGCTGGGAAAAGGAACCGACAGGCTCTATCTGTTCCCTTCCCTCTCGCTCCCTGCTTTACCGATACACCCCGGGAACGAAGTTCTGTTCCTGCATCGGCGGACGAACGTACTTCGACTTCACCAGCGGCGGCAGCTTCAGCGGTTCGGGAGTCATGTCGCGATACGAAATCATCGAGAGCAGATGGCTGATGACGTTGAGCCGCGCAACTTTCTTGTCTTCGGCATTCACAACGTACCACGGGCACTGCTTGGTATCGGTCACGGCGAACATCTCATCCTTGGCGCGGGAATAATCGGCCCAATGCTTCCGCGATTCCATGTCCATCGGGCTCAGCTTCCAGCGCTTGGTGGGCTTATCCATGCGCTCCTGGAACCGCTTCTC
>CAZKJB010000317.1:0-4770 GCA_964552975.1 uncultured Occallatibacter sp.
ATCCGGTGGAGAAGATTGAGAGCGTACCGTGGAGCCGCGTGCTGCCGTGCAAAGAGGCGTGGGCCTTTGCGATCGGCAAGTTCATGACCGATCCGATCTGGTGGTTTTACCTGTTCTGGCTGCCGCGCTATTTGCAGGCGACTTTCGGCCTCAGCCTTCAGCAGAACCGGCTGCCGCTTGTTGTGGTGTATGGCGTCTCCACGGTGGGCAGCATCGGCGGCGGATACATCTCATCGGCCCTGCTGAATCGAGGCAAGAGCGCAAATGTCGCGCGCAAGACAGCGATGCTGATTTGCGCATTGTGCGTGGTGCCGGTTCTCGCCGCGCCCTATATTCATCATCTGTGGCTGGTGGTGGGATTCGTGGGCCTGGCCACTGCGGCGCACCAGGGATGGTCGGCCAACCTGTTTACGCTACCCTCCGACATGTTTCCAAAATCGGCTGTGGCCAGCGTAATTGGCCTTGGAGGCATGACGGGCGCAATTGGCGGAGTGCTGTTTCAGTTGGCCACTGGATATATTGTGAAGCTGACCAATAGTTATGTGCCCCTGTTCGCGGTAGCTTGCTCTGCATATCTCGGCTCGTTGCTCATTATCCATTTGATAACGCCGAAGCTGGCGCCCGCGCAGATGGTTTAATACAGCGGAGTTAACGGGACTAGCGGAGTTGGCGGGGTTGTGGAGCTAACTCTATCCCATGCCTCAAAATGGAGACGTGGGGCAACCCCACGCCGAACAGGCATGCCGAAGCGGGGCCAGAAAATCTATGAAGATTTGCTTTCACTCTCCCGCGATGCACAAGCGTTTTTGCGCTGCGACGGCGCTTACTCTTTTTCTGAGCTTCAGTCCTTCAGCGAATGCGCAGCGCCTGCCGGCGACAGCGATTCCAACGCATTACACGCTTGCGCTGACGCCGGACCTGAAGGCCGCGACGTTTTCCGGAGTGGAATCGATCGACGTGGATGTCAAGGCGCCCGCCAATTCGATCACGTTGAACGCAATAGAAATTGCATTTCAGTCCGTGACCATCGACGCCAACGGCGCGCAGCAGACGGGCACGGTGAGCCTCGATCCGGGAAGGCAGCAGGCGACGTTCACGTTTCCCAAAACCGTGGTCGCGGGGCAGGCGACGATAAACATTCGCTATACGGGGATCTTGAACGACGAACTGCGCGGCTTTTACCTGACAAAAATGGCGAAGCGCAACTACGCTGTGACGCAGCTTGAGCCAACCGATGCGCGGCGCGCATTCCCTTGCTTCGATGAGCCAGCATTGAAAGCGACATTCGACGTCTCGCTCGAGATCGATGCCGGCGATACGGCTATTTCAAACACCGCGATCGTCTCTGACAGGCCGGGCCCTGACGCGGGAAAGCACACGCTTGTGTTCGGCACGTCGCCCAAGATGTCGACCTATCTGGTGGCGTTCGTAGTGGGCGATTTCAAGTGCGAGGCCGGCGAGCAGGATGGCGTGGCCCTCCGCGTGTGCGCTACTCCCGACAAAGTCGCGCTGGCGCCTTTCGCCCTCGACATTGCCAGATTTACTTTGCATTATTACGACACCTACTTCGACATTCATTTCCCGCTGAAGAAACTCGATTTGATCGGTGTGCCGGATTTCGAAGCCGGCGCAATGGAGAACTTCGGCGCCATCATATTCCGCGAGGATCTTTTGCTCGTAGATCCCAAGACCGTGTCGGTCGCATCCCAGACCGTGGTCGCCAGCGACATAACCCACGAAATGGCCCACCAGTGGTTCGGCGACCTGGTGACTCTGAAGTGGTGGGACAATGTGTGGCTCAATGAAGGCTTCGCCACCTGGATGGAGAACAAGCCCGTCGCCGCGATGCATCCGGAGTGGGAGATTCCGCAAGTGGCCGCTAACAGCGAAGACAGCACGCTCAACATTGATGCGCAGGCCACGACGCGCGCCATCCGCGCCACAGCCGACACGCCCGACGAGATCAACCAGATGTTCGACGGGATTGCCTACGGCAAGGCCGGCGATGTTTTGCTCATGGTTGAGAACTATCTGGGCGAGGAAACTTTTCGCAAGGGCGTGCATGCTTACCTAGCCGCGCACGAGTATGGCAACGCCACGGCGGAAGATTTCTGGAACGCGCAAACGGCCGCGAGCCACAAGCCGGTGGACAAAATCATGGAATCGCTGGTGGATCAGCCTGGCGCTCCGATCCTGAGCTTCGGCGCGCCGAGCGGCAGCAAGGTTTCTGTGACGCAGAAGCGCTTTTTTCTGAGCCCGAGCATCGCGGCCGATGCCAAGCAGAAGTGGACTTTACCGGTGTGCTTCAAAGCGGACGGAGGCCTGGAGGATTGCCGGCTTTTGACTCCCGCCGATGGTGCGCTGAAGATTCCATCTTCCAGCATCTTTTTTGCCAACGCGGATGGCAAGGGCTTCTATCGCAGCGCCTACGCGCCTGGCCAATACGCGGCATTGGTGGATCATGTGGAGACCGGCCTGACGGCCACGGAGCGCATCCGCCTGGAAGGCGACGAGTGGGCGCAGGTGCGAGCGAACAAAGCCACGGTGGCCGATTACATGAACCTGGTGGCAGCTCTCAAATCCGATCCCGATTCGGAGGTGCTGTCAGGCGTCTACGGCGGTTTGAGCGCAGTCGCGGACCAGATCGCATCAACGAGAGAAGAACGCGATGCACTCGCGGCGTGGATTCGGTATAACTTCGAGCCTGAGTACACGAAGCTGGGCGCTACGGCGGCGAGCGATACATCCGGGAGGCGCCAATTGCGCGGCCTGCTTTTTTCGCTGCTCGCTTACCGAGGAAACGACGATGTGGTGATTCGGGAGGCGCGGAAGATTGCCGATGAGTACCTGGCTGATCCCACTTCGGTTGATGCGACGTTTGGTGATGCCGCGCTCGCCGTGGCGGCGAAAAACGGCGACGCTGCGCTGTTTGACAAGCTCGAGAATACCTATGAAACATCGGCTGATCCCGCGCGGAAGAATCACGCATTGCAACTGCTGATGGTGTTCAACGATAAAACGCTTTTGAATCGCGCCCTGGAATACTCGGTGTCGAGCAAAGTGCGCAAGCAGGATTCGGCGATTCAGCTTGCGATTGGTTTGCAGATTCCTGAGAACCGCGGCCAGACGTGGAGCTTTATCAAGACGCATTGGGACGAGGTGCAGGCGAAGTTCACGACCGAAATGGGCAGCCTGCTGGTGAGATATACGGGAAGCTTCTGCTCTGCAGACGCCCGGGACGATGTGAAGAGCTTTTTTGCGGCGTACCCCGTGACTGCTGCAGACGCGGCGCTGCGGCACTCGATCGAGCACATTAATGGCTGCATCGAGCTGCGGCAACTGCAGGAGCCGAATTTGAAGACATGGCTTGCGGCGCAGGATAGCGCGTCGAAGTAATCTGGCGCGTGCCGCGAGCGCGGGAAGAGCTTGCGATGACCTGTGTGGCTATCGCGGCTAGAGCTTGCGCAGGCGCGCGCAGGCTTCGTCCAATTCCGAATCCAGCTTGGCAAAGCAGAAACGCAGAAGATTTTCGCCGCGGCCGGGGCGGAAGAATGCCGAGCCGGCAACAGCGGCGACTCCGGTAGCGCGCAACAGATGGCGGGCTTTTTCTGCGGCTGTTTTTCCGGGCAGCCGCTCGGCACTGGCCATGATGTAGTAGGCGCCAGGCGGGATGGAAGGCTCCATGCCGGCATCCGTAAGGGCGCTCAGCAGGCGGCCGCGCTTTGACTGGTGATCGACCGCGACCTGCGTGTAGAAGCTGGGCGGGAGCTGTTCGAGGCCAGCGGCGGTGGCCACTTGAAAAGGCGCGGGCGAGCAGACGTAGGTGAGGTCGTGGAAATGCGCCATGGCCGGCATCCATCGCGCGTCTGCCGTCGCGTAACCGACGCGCCAGCCGGTGATGGAGTAGGTCTTGCTGAATCCTGAGATCACGATGGTGCGTTCGCGCATGCCAGGCAGCGTGGCAGGGCAGATGTGGCGCGCGCCGTCGTAGACGAAGTACTCATAAATCTCATCGGTGATGACGAACAGATCGCGTTCCTGAGCAAGCTGGGCAACGGCCTCGAGTTCGGGAAGGGTAAAGATTTTGCCCGATGGATTGGCGGGCGTGTTCACCAGAATGGCACGCGTGCGCGGAGTGACAGCGGCGCGCATCGCGTCGATGTCGAGATGCCAATCGGGCTCGGCGAGTGCGACAAGAACGGGATTGACGCGCAGCGACTTGAGCGTATTGACGTGATAGCCGTAGAACGGCTCAAAGATCAGCACCTCGTCGCCGGGGTTCAAGAGCGCCATGGCTGCCACATGCAGGCCCGCCGTGGCGCCGGATGCGACCAGCACTTCATTTTCGGAGTTGTAGCGCAGGCCGTAATCGCGCAATTGCTTGGCGGCGATGGCCTCGCGGAGACGCTGTGTGCCGTCGCAGCGGGTGTAGATGTTCTGGCCGTCGCGCATGGCCCGGACGGCCGCGGCCTCGACAATCGCGGGGACCGGCGTATCGCAAACGCCTTGCGCCAGGTTGATGCCGCCCATGCGGTCACACTCGGTCGTCATGGCACGAATTTCGGATTGAAGGGTCTCGGGCGCCAGCGAGCTGAGGGCAAGGCGGGATGCAGTTGCGGTCGAATGAGTGGTCGTAGCGGGCAAGGGGAAGATCCTTAGCAATTATCTTACATTTTGACAGGCTGCCGGCCATACCACCCTTGCGGGATAAGGCGTTTGTGCTCAAGGCCGCAGCCCGGGAGGCCGTGACCGTAGTATCTTGCAGACAGA
>CAZKJB010000318.1:0-4753 GCA_964552975.1 uncultured Occallatibacter sp.
GCATCTTTTCCATGATGCGGGCCCGATAGCTGCTGATGGTTTTTACGCTGACGTGGAGTCTTTCGCCGATCTCGGTCAAGGGAACGCCGGCGGCAATCATCTTCATCACTTCATGCTCGCGGTCCGAGAGCGACTCGTGCGGGGGCTTGTCAGCGAACTCGTCGAGATTGTCAATCAATTTCTCTGCCAGGCTGGCGCTGATGTAGCGGCCTCCGCCGAGGATTTTCTTTGTCGCGCTTGCCAACTCATCGGAGGCGCTTTCCTTATTAATATAGGCGGCTGCGCCAGCTTTCAGGCAGCGCACGGCATACTGCTCTTCAGGATGGACACTGAGAATGATGACCGGCAACCGCGGGTACGCGTGTTTCACATCGCGGAGAACATCCACGCCACTGCGCCCAGGCATATTGATGTCGAGCACAAGCATGCCAACGGTCGACTTGCTTAACTGGCTCAACACCTCATCCCCGTTGCCGGCCTCGGAAAAGCCCGCATCGGGAAGTGCGTCGGCAAGAATCTCCCGCAAGCCACGGCGTACGACGGCATGGTCATCGGCGATCAGGATATGCATACTTCACTCCTCTCAGCGCGCGGAGTATCGACCGGAACGCGCACGATGACCGTGGTCCCGCTGCCGGGGGAACTGGAGATCTGCACGTCGCCTCCGCAGGATTGCGCGCGTTCTTTCATGCCCAGGAGTCCCAATGACCCGAGCGTGTTCGATAGGTCGGACTCGCGGAAGCCGATTCCGTCGTCTTGAACCACCAGAACGATGTTCTCATCTTCCTGGCTCAGGGCCACGCGCACTTGCTTTGCCTGCGCGTGCCGAACCACGTTGGTCAGGCACTCCTGGAAGATTCTGAAGGTCGCAGTAGCCCGGTCACCATCGAGGTGCAAATCGACAGGCGGGACCGAGACCTGGCAGAGAACATTGTTGCGCGATGTGAATTCGCCGGCCTGCCATTCGATGGCCGCCGCCAGGCCCAGGTCATCCAATACGCCGGGACGCAGCCCGCTGCAAATGGTGCGCACCGCTTTGACGCCATCGTCAACGGCTTGAGTCGATTCTTTAAGTCGTGCGAGCACCTCGCCTTCTGACTTGGGCAAGTGACGGCTCATCCATGCCATATCCATTTTGATCGCGGTCAGAATCTGCCCGATCTCATCGTGGAGGTCGCGGGCAACCCTCTTGCGATCTTCTTCGCGTACCCACTGCAGGCGGTCTGCCAACGCGCGCAGTTGTTCTCTCTGCAAAACAAGCAGCTCCTCCGAGCGCTTGCGTTGCGTGATGTCACTGTTGATGGCCAGCACGCGAGGCGGTTGACCGCGCTGGCCCCATTGCAATGCCCAGCGGCCGGCCACCACAACAAGGCTGCCGTTTTTGGCAGTCTTAATGAGGTCTCCCTCCCAATGCCCCACGCGCATCAGTTGAGCGGTTATCTCCACGAAAGGCTCCGGAAACTCAGTGCAAAGCATTTCGTGCGCGATTTTACCGGCGGCTTCCGTCTTGGTGTATCCCAGCATAGCTTCCGCGCCGCGGCTCCAGAACTGTACCCTTCCCTCCATATCGATCACAAAGACGGAGTCCTGCGTGAGCTCGAGAAGCGCGGCCTGCTCCGCGGTGGCAATCCGCTCCCGCCGCCTCTCCGCAACATCGCGAAAGACCAGCACAACGCCAATGACTTTTCCCTTGGCCGCGAAGATGGGCGCGGCACTGTGCTCAACCGCAACTTCGCGGCCGTCCCTTGTGACCAGGTCCACATGGTTGGCTACTGCCAAAATCTTCTTGTCCTTGAGCACGCGGAACACTTCATTGTCCGCCGTCATCCCGGACTCTTCGTTAATGAGCTTCAGCACATGGCCGATCGACTGGTTCAGAGCCTCCTCGGCCGGCCATCCGGTGAGAGCCGCGGCCACCGGGTTCAGAAAGGTGATTCGTCCCTCGCTGTCCGTGGCGATGACAGCCTCGCCGATGCTGCCCAGCACGGCTGTCCATCGCTCCTCATTCTGAAGCAGTTTGTCGCCCAGCTTCTTGATGTGGCTTCTGGTAAAAAGTGCGAGGAAGACGCCGGAACCCAAGCCGAGAGCCAGACAGCTTGATACCATCAGAACCCATCGGTGATGGGCAGCCTCGACGCGTTCGCTGCGGAGTGCCACTTCCACACTTTGAAATTCTGAAACCTGGCTTCGAAGCGTATCCAGTTTGCTCCTTCTCAACTGGTTCTGAATGAGAGTGGGGTCAGCCTTTCCCGCACGGCGAAGAGCGATAATCCGGCTGTCGTATTCCACGGCTTCCTGATAGCCGGCATCGATGGCCTTGAGCCTCTGCTGCTGCGCAGGGCTATCAACCACCAACTGATTCAAGGTCTGGAATTCGGAGTCGAACCGTTTCGTTCCCTCCACGTAAGGACGAAGGAAGCTCTCGTCGCCGGTTGTGATGTAGCCGCGCTTCGCGGATTCCATATCGACCAGCAACTTGAGAAGGTGCCCGGATTGGTCGAGAACCATATCGGTGTGATCGACCCACTGCAACGATCGGTTCAGATCGAATGTTTCCCACAACAGAAATCCGGCAAGGGATATCGTGACCAACAAGGGGACCGCAATAACCCGGCGGAGCCGTTGCTTGAACTTCGAGTACTCCATCAGGACGAACCATCCTTGTCAACGTGCGGGGTGAACGATTTCGGGCGTTGCTGTGTTGTTGCCGGGCTACCGGTCTATTGGCTCAAATGTCCTACTTGAGCACTGAGCCAAGCGCACCTGCAGAGTAATTTCCTAGAATCACATGACTGAGCGCGAATTACTGGCCTCGATTGCTCACTTTCCTGAGGTATCTTCGAAATCCATGGTGGGGCCGATCAAGGGCATCCCCGTTCGGCTTGGACTCGATCTTCCGGGGGGCAGGTTCTCGCTGCGCATCGCGGTGCACGATTTGGGGGCGAGGGGCGCGGGTTCGATGGAGGTTCCGGTGATGATTGGGAAGTAAAGAGTCTTTCGGTGACGGAGAGATATCCCGCATGCTTGAAGAGCCGCGGACGTATTGTCCACGGCTCTTCTTTGTTGGCTCTTCAATCCCCAGGGAAGAATCAGGGTTTGGTTAGTGTATTCGCGGGCCGATTCATTGGCTCGTGAGGAACAGGAAGCTGTTGAAGCGCGAGCGGGCGCGGATGGGAGCCGAGAGCTGCGTGCTGGGGCGTCGCCGATTTGACGACAGCTCCTGGTTCCCTGTGTATCGACCCTGCCTTCATTTCGGTATTGAAGCGTTCGGTGACATCGACGAGCCGCTGGGCTTCATAGCCGCGGCGCCTGGCGACGATCTTGTAATCGAAGGTGAGCGAGGAGGTGCCGCCCTTGGACTCACGGACTTCAAAGCTGGTTGCCGTCTTGTTGATGACGTAGAGAGCCTCGGCATCGCCGTTGGGGGTGATGAAGACGTGGTAGTCAGGTGTCTCGCTGACGGTTTCGGCAAAGGCGGAATCGATTTTGACCACAGCCACGCCTAGTTCCATCGTGCCTGTGCCGTAATCCTCCATCCAGTTTTCGGCCGATTGCGTGGCGTACGTTTCTACCTTGCGCGCGCCATTGCCGGCCGAGACCAGCGATTTTACCTGCCCGGTGCAGCTCAAATCGCCATTGCCGCCAATGCCGCAGGTCCCTGTAGCCGTTGACGCCATCAGTGTTTTGAAGAGGCCGGTAGGGCCGCCGGAACTCGTGTTCACCGCGTACACCGTAGGAAAATCCGTACTTTGGTTTCTGAAAAGACCGGCATACTGGTTATCGGCAGTGCCCAGAATGCCTCCCAGTGCGGATTCCGCCCCAACGTCGGCGGTGTCGCCCCATACTCCGGCCGTGTATCCGTCTATCTGCAGCAAACTGCCAGTGTTGCTGGTGCCGCCGGTCGAACCCAGTACGCCGATCCCTACACTCGCTGTACCTGAGACACCGATATTCAGTACGCCGCTCCCTTCCGTCGTGCCAAGGGAATTGCCCAATACACCCGTGGCGCCGTTGGCTTGCGCGAGTCCGTAGACCGAGATACTGTTGGCAGCGAAAGTATTTCCGTAGAGAGCGAAAGAAGAGGTGCCTGCGGCGGTCGCTTCAATGCCGGTGGAATTGCTGTATGGCATGTAAGTCTCGATAGCAGTCGCAGCGCCCGTGAAGTTATTCGTCGCATACACTGCGGCAGTGTCTCCGCTGTTGTTGACGAAGTAGCCCCCGAAACCGTTCCCGGTGGCGCTTCCCGAGACAGCTGTCCCGATGTCAGTGGTGCCCGCGACTCCAGTGACACCCAATATGCCATTGCCCGTAATCGCGGCTGGACCGGTTGATGCATTGGCGGTCAGGCCGCCGTTGAATACGTCTGCGCCGGTAAAAGTGTCGGCTGTTCCCAGTTGTGGGTAGACACCATTGAAGGTGCCCTCAAGCGAAGGAGTTATGTCGTTGGTGAGAGTGGCTTCGTTTAGCCCCAGCGCCACCGATCCCGTCGTTCCACTTCCTGTCAGCGGGCTTGAGGTTGTGATTCCGGAAATCGTGCCGCCGCCAGATCCCGTAACCGGGAAGGTCTGTCCCGGCGCGAAAGTGATCTGTCCGTTGGGGGCAATGTACAGGCCAGTCACTGCGGGCGCTGTTGTCCCCGAGCCGTACAGCAGCGCCAGCTTGGACGAGGGCGTGGCCGTATCGTTGCCCGTGACCAGGGTCTGCCATGCGAAGTTCTGAGCTACCGCAGCGGCCGACATGCTGGAATACGAGC
>CAZKJB010000319.1:0-4752 GCA_964552975.1 uncultured Occallatibacter sp.
AGCGGACCGGTCTTTCCTTCGTATGTCCAGTTGGGAGATTGCGCGGAGAGGCTCGCGGCGCAGAGGGCGAGGGAAAGAGAAGCAAAAAGAGAAAGACGCATGGAAAACTCCGATCTTCCGAACGCAAAGACGTTCCGAAGAATTTTAAGCGATGGAGGGACTCTTGCGCGCGAAAGGGGCCCAGGAGGGCGAATGCGGGCGAAGGGAACCAGGGGGGGATAGAAACCAAAGGACGTGGTGAAAGCGATGGGGCCTGCCACTTGATGGCAGACCCCATGATTTTGCCAAGTTGCCGGCGTAGCCGACGCTGACGCGCGAAGTACCTTAGCGCGCCTTGGCTGCGGAGGGCAGGCCGGATTGTTCGGCGAGCTTGGCGGCCTTGTCGGTTGCCTCCCAGGTGAACTCCGGCTCTGTGCGGCCAAAGTGACCATAGGCAGCGGTCTTCTGGTAAATGGGGCGGCGCAAGTTAAGGCTCTCGATGATGCCCTTGGGCGTGAGCGAGAAGTTCTTGCGGACAAGGGCGGTCAGTTGCGCCTCGCCGATCTTGCCGGTGCCGAAGGTTTCCACGCGGACGCTGACAGGTTCTGCAACACCGATGGCGTAGGCGAGCTGCACTTCAGCGCGATTTGCCAGGCCTGCGGCCACGATGTTCTTGGCAATGTGGCGCGCCATGTAGGCGGCGGAGCGGTCGACCTTGGTCGGATCCTTGCCACTGAAGGCGCCGCCGCCGTGACGGCCCGCGCCCCCGTAAGTGTCGACGATAATTTTGCGGCCGGTGAGGCCGGTGTCGCCCATGGGGCCGCCAATGACGAATCGGCCCGTGGGATTGATGTGGTACTTGGTGTGCTCGTCGAGCCACTTGGCGGGAAGAACGGCCTGGATGACATGCTTGAGGATGTCGGCGTGGAGCTCTTCGTTGCTGACAGACTCAGAGTGCTGGCTGGAGATGACGACTGCGTCGATGCGAGCGGGCTTGCCGTCTTCGCCGTACTCAACGGTCACTTGGCTCTTTCCGTCGGGGCGAAGGTAAGGCAGCTTGCCATTCTTGCGGACGGTGGTGAGCTGGCGGCAGAGTTTGTGCGCGAGAGAAATTGCCGCGGGCATCAGCTCAGGCGTCTCGTCGGAAGCGTAGCCGAACATCATGCCTTGGTCGCCGGCGCCACCGGTATCAACGCCCTGAGCGATGTCGCCGGATTGCTTGTTGATGCTGGAGATGACGGCACAGGTGTTGGAGTCGAAGCCATAAAGGGCGTTGTCATAGCCGATCGAGGCCACGACGCCGCGAACGAGCGACTGGAAGTCGACGTACGCCTTGGTGGTGATTTCACCGGCGATGACGACGAGGCCGGTGGCCGTGAGGGTTTCTGCGGCAACGCGGCTGTATGGGTCCTGCTCAAGGCAGGCGTCGAGAATGGCGTCGGAGACCTGGTCGGCAATTTTGTCGGGATGGCCTTCGGTGACGGACTCAGAGGTAAATAGGAAACGATCGCTCAACTGAATAAACTCCTTCCCATTTCAGGGACTTCAAGAAACTTGTAGTCCGGCGCGATCGCCGGTCGGTGCTCCAGAATGTGCCAGCGGAGCACGGTTTATATCGGTGGGCCAGAGCGGCAGCTTGCCAGCAGCGCGTAAGCCCTGTGCGCCGGCAGGCCCGACAAGGCACCAGCTATCTATGGTAAATGGGGTCGGTGGACAAGAGGCAAAGAGCTTCAGCATATGGCAAGGAATGGGAGTTCAATGGCGGGTTGGAGGGGCTGAGTTGGTGGCGGGTTCAGGGCTCGATTTGGGAAACGGTGTGCACGACAGAGGCGTGGAGCGAGGGCCAGGAGACGTGGACCGGGCCGAACGCCGGCAAAAGGGTAGACCACCAGCCGGCACGGAGGCCGAAATAGCGCACGGCGATGAAAGTGGCCGCACCCAAGGTCAAGAGCAAAAGGATGGCGCCGACCCAGCGCAAGCGGACCTCGACAGCTTCGCGATGCAGGATGCGGGCCTTGCCTACATTGCTGGCAAAAGTGGTCCAGCCGCGATCGTCATCGGTCATCTGCCCGGAAGAGTTGTAGGCCTGGAGATAGCGCTCGGTCCAGTCGTTCTGATCGAGGCCGAGGGCGTTGGCGTAACCGCGAACGATGCCTTTGCTAAGGATTCCACCGGGAAGCAGGCGGAATTTCTCCTGCTCCAGCGCGATGAGGTGCCGCTGGCTGATTTTGGTGACGGCGGTTATCTGTTCCAGCGCAATGCCGCGGGATACCCGTTCTTTGCGCAGTTCTTCTCCAAAACTTGCCATCGGTGACCTAAGAAAGGGACCCCACACCCACAGTAAAATTTACTTTCACGATAAACCCGGTTCGGGCCCGGGTCAAAGAAGTTCAAGGCCTGGAATCGCTTGTGGACTCACTAACGTAACTAGTAACAAAGGCAGGAACTTGGAGTCGGACGCTCATCCCGCCGGGGCTGTTACCCTTGGAAGGGGCCGCAGTGCGCCGGAAAGAGCCCGATCGATCATGAATAAGCTCATCTTTGCCAACCTGGTACACCGCCCCATGCGGTCCATCATTAGCGTGCTTGCCGTAGCCATTGAAGTCGTGATGATCCTATCGATTGTGGCCGTCTTCATGGGGATGCTGGACAGCCAGAAGCAGCGCACCAACGGGATCGGCGCGGACCTGATGCTATTGCCGTCAAATGCCAGCATGTTCAATGGCCTGGGAAGCCCGTCGATGCCGATCAGGGACAGGGAAGCGCTTTTGAAGCTGCCGCATGTCGCTGTGGTGTCACCGGCCATCCAGAAGATCTCGACGACGAGCAACGTGGAGATTCTCTACGGGATCGATTACGAGAGCTTTGCGGCACTCAAGCCATTTGTGTTTCTGGCCGGGGGACCGTTCCAGGGGCCGAATGACGCCATTATCGACGACAAGTTTGCCGGGACTCGAAACCCGGCCACCGGAAAGCCGTACGCGGTGAACGATTCAGTCAAAATTCTCGATCAGCCGTTTCGCGTCGCGGGAATAGTCGAAGAGGGCAAAGGCGGGCGCAAGCTGATACCCATCGATACGATGGGAACTTTAATGGGCGTTGAGGACAAGGCTTCGATCTTCTACATTAAGTGCGACAGCCCGGCCAACGACGACCTGGTGATGCAGGAGATCCGCTCAACGCGGGGTTTTGGAAACAATACGCTGGTAACGGTCGACAGCTGGCTCAACGAGTTTACGCCGGATAACATCCCGGGCTTCAATATTGCGCTCGAAGTCGTAACTGGGATCGCAGTGACCATCGGATTTCTGGTGATCTTTCAGTCGATGTACACGGCGGTATTGGAGCGCACACGTGAGATCGGAATTCTGAAGTCGATGGGAGCGTCGAAGGCGACGATCGTGGGGGTTGTGCTGCGTGAGTGCGCTGTGCTGGCCGCGGCCGGAGTAGTCTTGGGCATCGCCGGTGTATTTGTGGTGCAACTGTTGTTGCATCGTATCGCGACGGTGGAATTCGAGATCACCGGATCGTGGATTTGGCGGGCAGCTGGAATCGCGTTCCTGGGATCACTTTGCGGGGCGCTCTATCCAGCCTGGATGGCAGCCCGTAAAGACCCAATCGAAGCGCTCGCGTACGAGTGATTCCCCGCAATTTCATCAAGCGATCAAACGTTTCTTTATACAATCTTCATGGCTTATCGCAGATTCCGTATGGTAGTCTTAGGGCTTGAGATCACTGCACCTTCAGAAACTGTGAGCAATGCTTCGCTTACGCAGAGCTAAGCCTCGTACCCGCCCCGGGATGAGAGATGAGAATAGGTGGCCTGGTTCTCTAGTTCTGTTTGCCGCGGACTCCAAATTGCGGCTTGTTTTCCGTTCCTTCTGAAGACGCCATAGCAGCCAGCCAACCCTACAAGGAGAGCCCATGACAAAAGCACAGAGTTTGTGTCCCCACCGAATTTTCGCCGCGTTCGTAATGATGGCGTTTTTCGTGACATTCATCACCGTGACCGCCAAGTCGCAGACTACCGGCGCCGGTTCGATCAACGGAACCGTGATGGACGCCAACCAGGCGATTGTCCCGACCGCCACCGTGACCGTGACCGACGTCGATACCGGTGTCTCGCACATTTACAACGCGAACTCCGATGGCTTGTACACCGCGCCGTTTCTGATTCCCGGGCACTATGAAGTGGATGGCACTGCCCCCAATTTTGGCAAGGTGGAAGCGAAAGGCATCACCCTCCTTGTGGGCCAGACGCTCACCGTGAATCTCATCCTGAAGGTAACCGGTTCAACGACAACCGTTGAAGTTTCCGCGACCAACGAAATTCTGGATGTGCAAAAGACCGAGGTTTCGCAGGTCGTCGATACATTCCTGGTGGCGAATCTGCCGGTGAATGCCCGCAACTGGAGCGACTTCGTCCTGCTCACGCCTAACGTGACGCAGGACGGCAGCAGCGGCCTGGTCAGCTTCCACGGCATCAGCGGCCTCTACAACCAGAACTACGTTGACGGCGCAAATAACAACCAGATGTTGTTCTCTGAAGCGCGCGGCCGTGCCAGCGGCGCCCCTTACGTGTATTCGGTGGACTCAATCAAGGAGTTTCAGGCTGAAACCTCAAACTACTCCGTCGAATTCGGCCAGGCGGCCGGTGGCCAGGTGAACGCGATCACCAAAAGCGGCACCAACAGCCTCCACGGCGACCTGTTCTACTTCCTGCGCTATCCGACGCTCAATGCTCTTGACCCGTACACGAAGTGGGACGTGTCT
>CAZKJB010000320.1:0-4740 GCA_964552975.1 uncultured Occallatibacter sp.
GAGCCAACCATCCGTGATCCCTACGGACTGCCCAAACAAACAAGCCAGCAGCCAAGCAGATCAGCCCGAACCCGACGCCAACGCGCCAAAGTGGTACACAGCCCTGGAAAGGCCCGATTGGTGGCTCGTTATAGTAGCTGCTCTGACTGGTGGCGTAATTGGTTGGCAGGCGTGGGAAACGCGCAAGGCTGCTCAGGGAGCGAAGGAAAACGCCGAAGCCGCTTTTTCCCAAATTCAAATAATTAGAGAGAAGGAAAGAGCAAGGATCGGTGTCGATTTGGACGACTTGAAGCTCGATATTGTTCCCGGCCCCCACAAAGCGGTTCAAGTCGGTTGGAGTGTGACGCTCTATGGGCAGTCTGATGCCTTCGTTCATAGCTCTCGATGCTTTGCGGAAGTTGAAGGCCAAAACCTTCCCGAATTCCTTATACCTGCATGGGGAGAGATGATCGGTCTTCCGAGCGTTATCTCCTGTGACTGTCGAAAAATCAAGGGAATTGTCTTGGTCCATCCTCCAAGACCATACCCATTTGATTACGCGGTTCTTAGCGACCACTTGGCAAGCGGAGAACAGACGGCTGTTTGCGTTGGATTTGTAGAGTACTCCGACGTATTCGGTGGGCGGTGGGTATTCCGATTCAGGCGCCGATGGAAATTCTTCGGAACACCTGGCGAACTTCAAGGGCTTTATCCTCGCTCGTTGTTGAGCGGCGAGTGGGCTAAGTATGGCACCCAAGAAGATAACGGCGAGTATCCAGTGAAGCCCTAAAAAAGCAAAATAGGACACTACCCAAATTTCGTCCGAGGCTGTACCGCTTTCGTAACCGGCGTTTCGCTCCGCTGGGGCGGCGTAAACGCTAACGGTGCAGCCCTCCGAATTTGAACTCGTTCGTCCTACAACGCTTCGCGAACCGCGTCGTGAAAAGCCGGCCTGACGGCGCGAATCAATTGGCTCTGGCGGTCGGGCCAAGTCCGGTTGGTGAGGAGCACTACGGCTACAGATTCAGCCAGATCGATCCAAATGGAGCAACCGCTAAAGCCAAGGTGGCCAATGGAATTCAATCCAAAATGCTTTCCGGCCGAGGAATTCTCAGAGGGCGTATCCCAGCCCAGGGCACGACTGCTACCGACCGGACCCTGCCGCTGAGCAAATCGCTCGATGGTACTCCGTTCAAAGAGACCGGATCCGACGGCCATCGACCTGTCACCCATTCCGGCCTCCAGAATTGCGCCCGCAAAGCGCAAAAGGTCCGGCACATTCGAGAAGAGCCCGGCATGTCCCGCGATACCGTTGAGGACCCAGGCGTTCTCATCCTGCACCTCACCTTGGACGCGCCGATTGCGAAAAGTGATATCCACTTCAGTGGGCGGAATCGCAGACCGAATTTCCGGCGCAGGACAAAAGCCGGTGGCCAGCATCTCGAGCGGCGCAAAGACCTCTCGACGGACCCAACTGGCCAGATCCTGGCCCATTTTTGCCTCGAGCGCCTTGCCCAGCAAAATGAATCCGGGGTCGGAGTACTCTGCGCGCGCCGCGGGTTCGGCCTCAAGAGGCAGTCGCAGGCAAGCTTCGAGGAGTTCTTCAGGCGTTGAGGCGAGGCGGAAAAGCTCCACGTAGCCCGGCAGTCCAGAATTGTGGGCCAGCAGATGCCGAATCTTTACCTGGCGCGCCGGATCCTGAGCAGGGCGCGACGCAACAGATGCTGGGAGCAATGCGCTAAAAGGCGTGTCCAGATCGAGTTGCCCGCGCTGACTGAGAAGCATTGCCGCGGCTGTGGTGGCAACGACTTTCGTCAGACTGGCCAGATCGAAGACTGTCTCTGGCGTCACCTCGGACGCGTCGTTTTCGTAGGTAAAACGTCCCAAGCCTGCCTCGAGAAGCACCTCCCCGCCAGCCCAGACACCAAATGCGCAGCCGGGAAATGCCCGCGCCTCGATTGCTTTTTGAAGTACCTGTGAGGCAGCGCCAAGCACTCGTTTATCGGCGCCAGTACCGGAAGCAAACGAATTCAATGGCGTGCTCATCACCTTCTGGCATGGTAACGCCCGCGGACCCAATCCACGGTTCACCTTCGTCTCTTGATAGCCGTCGACGGGAAGGTGGCGCTATCCTTATGTGCGAAGCGCCCGTCTATCCAAACAGGTCCGGACCCGCAGGTTCGGGGCCAAGCAGGTGCGGAGCAGGTGGAGGAGGATGGCATGGTCGCGCATGGTGGGTTGCGGTCAAGAATGCTTGTAGGGCTCGTGGCTGCTCTAGTAGGGCTGGTAGCCGCATCTCCAAAGCTGAGCAACGGTCAGGCCTCGGCGCCGTCGCAGCCTGACCAGAGCAGCGCCCCTGCGGATCCCGCAACCTCTTCGGCGCAGCCGCAGGTTCCTGCTCAGTCTCCGCAGGCCGCCGCACCGGCACAGGCGCCGGCGCAGCCTGCTCAGGAAACGCCAACTCCAGACAAAAAGACCTACACAGTTCCTGCCGGCACCAAAGTTCTGCTGCAGTTGCGCAGCGCCCTGAACACGAAAAGCGCCAAACCCGGTGACGGAGTTTATCTTTCGTCGACGTTTCCGGTTGTCGTAGGGAACCGCGTGATGATCCCCAACGGCGTTTATGTGCAGGGCGTGGTCGATCGGGTTCAGCGGGGCGGACGCATCAAGGGTAAGGCCCAGCTCGACATGCACTTCACGTCGATCATCTTTCCCAACGGTTCTGTGGTTGAGATTCCAGGGGTAGTTGACAGCGTGCCTGGCACAAAGAACCAGACGGTGAAGAACGACGGAGAGGGAACGATCGAGCAGAACGGCGACAAAGGGCGCAACGCAGGCCGCGCGGCAGAGATCGCCCTTCCTTCTGGAGCGGGCGTGGGCACGATTGGCGGTGCAGTCTCCGGGCATCCGATCGAGGGTGGACTGGCGGGACTTGCGGCCGGGGCCGCCACCGTGGGTATTGTTTCGCTCTTCACGCGCAATGCCGATGTCGATATTCCAAGCGGCACCCAGGTGGAGATGGTTCTGCAGCGGCCATTGTTCCTCGAAGAGGAAAATCTAGCGGGAGTCGGCGAGCCGGGAGCGGCGCCCTCTTTCAGGCCTGCCGCCAACCAACCGAAACCGATATCTCAGCGCCGGCCGCGGATCATGTGCCCGCCGGGCGATCTTGGTTGCGAGTAATCGAACGCCGGTCGGCCGAAGCACAGCCTGGATCGGCACAATGAGGGAAACCAGACCCTAGCTCCCTTGGGTTAAGTTGGAATCTTCTGTTTGGTTGCGATCAATCAGTCTTGCGTTCGGCGCGAAGGCCCCGTGCCGCATCAGCGTGCAACTTCCATTCTGGCCGCACTTGTAGTGCACATTGGAGCGATAGTCCTGCCAGGACGACGCGTTGTTGACGCTGACCGTTGTGCCCAGAGCGAAGGTCCGGCCATCGCTGGTCTCGATGGTTCCCGCTTGGGGGTTGTAGTCCTCCACTGTTAAATCGCCTTCACTATAAAAGCCTTGTGGGTTCGAATCGCTGTTGAGGCTCAACTGCTCGGGCGCGGATGAAGCATCGGAATCGCCTGCAAGGACCGTTGGCGCAGACCCGGTGACAGGCTTGCTGAGAGAACGTGCGACGGACCTCGAGCGCGGCCTGTCTGCAGAGCGTTCGTCTGCTGGTGTCGACCGATGTGACGAGTCCGCTATCGAACTGGTCGATTTGTCCGCCGCGGTTTGCTCGCTAGGCGCCCCTTCAGTCTTTGCTGAAGGATTTGCTGAGGGATCAACCGAGGCTGCCTGGGCTGCTGTTGAATGAATGGGGTCGGCCTGGAAGTTGTTGAATCGGGGGTTATTGGAGTTGTCCGCCACCTCGGTAAGGACGGCTGGTTTGGGGTCAGCGGTGGGAGCAGAGGCCACATCCTGGCTCACCGCAGGTTGAGCATCCGACGTGCTGGCTGCGGTCTGCTGGTTCAGCGGGAGTTGGGTATCGCCCGGGCGAGCCGAAGCAGAGCTGGCCGGTGCAGAATCGTTCGCGCTTGACTGCGCGCTGACAGGCCCCGTAGCGAATGCAAAGGCAATCCCCGTCAAAGTTCCAAGGGAGATGCCCATTGCCGCGAAGAGCATGGGAACGGCGAAACGAAGAATGGAAGATCGGAATCCTTCGGGGGATCTATATTCCCGAGAGGCAACCACTTGAGAGGACTTGTCGATCATCGCCATAATCGGTAAGCGGTGGGTGCTCCGCAACACCTCCGAGAGAAATGGCTGCATCCGATTAGTAACTGTCTCTCGAGTAACCGGCAATCCACCGAAAGAGGCATTACTTTTCCGTGAGGGCGAATACCACCTGTTGCAGAGCGACGCGGAACGGAAGGCAGTTTCCGAATTCGGCCTGCAGCAAGCCGCTGCACTGGAGCAACAAATTCGAAACCCAGATTGTCAGGATTGGTATGAGGAGTGCAGTCGACTCCGATTGCTAGTAATCTAGATACGGATAAGAAGATGCCCACTTTTCCCGACGACACACCAGATTTTAATTCCAGCGCGAACCCTGGCGCCGTTCCCAGCGACCGGGCTACGAACCCTCAGCGCATGCCGCCGCGCCGGAGCGAAGGCATCGTTCTTTGGTTCCGCGATCTGGTGATAGCCACCGCCGCGTCCGTATTTATCATTCTTTTTCTCTATCAACCGGTTCGCGTGGAAGGCACCAGCATGTTGCCGCGCTTGGAAGATCGCGACCGGCTCTTCATCAACAAGTTTGTCTATCGTTTCGCGGCG
>CAZKJB010000321.1:0-4697 GCA_964552975.1 uncultured Occallatibacter sp.
CTGGCCATTGTGATTGGATATTTCCCGGTCCTCTACGGTGCATTCTCGCGTCGCGAGGCCAACATTTCACTGCTCGATGCGCGCGCCGGTTCACCACCGACCGCTGCGGAGCTGATGCGCCGCCACTCCTATGATGGTGCAGAGCAGAAACTCACCGAGCTGCTCGTCGAGTGGGAGCGCTGGTCGGCTGAACTGCTTGAAAGCCACATGTCCTATCCACTGCTTTGCTACTATCGTTCGCAGCATACGAACCAGAGTTGGGTCGGCGCGCTTACCTCGATCCTCGACACTTCGGCATTGCTGATTGCCGGCGTGCGAGGCCACGAGGCGCGACAAGCTCAGCTGACATTTGCTATGGCCCGTCACGCCATGGTCGATCTGGCGCAGGTCTTCTCGCTGCGTCCGGTCAACAATGCCCCCGATCGGCTTCCGCCTGAACGCTACGAGCAGCTTTACGACCTGCTCTGCCAAAGCGGTATAAAGGTCTGCCGCGACGACCAGTCAATGGCGAGGCTTCGTGAACTGCGCGGCCTTTACGAAGGCTATGCGACGGCTATGAGCAGACTTCTTCAAATGCCGCTGCCGCCCTGGATCGCCGACCATCCGCACAAGGACAACTGGCAAACCGTCGCACGGCTGCGCGCGCAGAAGGATGCCGCCAATCCCGATTCTGTCGCCGCGAGTTCCTTGCACGAAGTACAGCCGACAACAGCCGCTTCCCTCGTGGAGCATCACCACGATATTTGAGGTGAAACCCCTCAAGGACGCATGGGAAAGCAAATTGTCGAGCCGTGCAGACTGTTTCATATTCATGATGATTCTGAAGTGCGAGCACGCCTTGTAGTCCCAGCATCCGTGACTTCTCTCACACCTTTCAGATCCTTCTGGTCCGTGATCGGAGTGGATCCTACTCTTCGCTTGGTAGGCGATTCCTCTCGGCGCGCACCAGACCCCTTCTGACAAGCGGCAACTCAACTTACCCATCGGCGCGATCCTTCCACCTCATGAATGGTTCCACGTCCCTTCATCGGAATGAATTGAAACAACTTACTCTCAAGACACGCAAACGTTGCCAGTGAATTGGATTTTCTTAATGATGGGGCGCCATTCGGCTTGAATGTTGACAGGAAACCATCCCGGAGGACGATTAGGGGTGACGCTGCGAGGGCGCCATCTGAACTTGCCCGCGATGTTATGGACCGATGAACCCGGCCGATAAGTATTGAGTGGGATTCCCTTATCGAGGTGAAGTGTGCGTCCTCCGGGGTGCGCAGTTGAACGCGAAGGTCTTCTTGAAGCCGTAGAGCAGGCGGCGGATGCCATTGTCATCACCGATGCAAGCGGCAAGATCGAGTATGTGAATCCGGCCTTCACAGTGTTGACCGGATACTCCTGCGAGGAAGCTGCGGGACAAAATCCACGGTTCCTCAAATCCGGGCGCAATTCGGCTGAATTATACGAGGAACTCTGGAGCACAATCTTATCCGGGAGGGTCTGGCACGGAGAGGTGATCAACCGCCGCAAGGATGGGAGCTTTTATGACGAAGAGATGCGAATCGCTCCCGTGCGGGATCCAAGTGGGGCAACTACCGGCTACATCGCCGTCAAGCATGACGTGACCGCACAGCGGGCGGCCCGCAATGAGCGCAAGCTGGCCGAGGATGCGCTGCGCGAAAGTGAAGAACGCTTCCGCATCATGGCAGACAGTTGCCCAATCGGGATTTGGGTAACTGACGCCCACGGCAAGACGGGGTTCATCAACCGGGCCTATCGGGAGTTCTCAGGCGCCCCGTCCAGCCACGTCGACGAAAGCGAATGGCTCAGGCGGCTCCATCCGGACGATGCGCAAGAGTTCATGGATCGATTCAAGCGGGCGCACCAGGAGCATGAGAACTTCAAGTGCGAACAACGAAGCCGGCGTCGAGATGGCGAATGGCGCTGGATGGAGTCCTTCGCTGTGCCGCGCTTCTCCTCGAGCGGCGAGTTCCTGGGCCTGGTAGGCACGAGCAAGGACATCACCGAGCGCAAGGAAGCCGAACAAGCCCTCCAACGCAGTGAAGAGAAGTTCCGCCAGTTGGCGGAGAATATCCGGGAAGTTTTTTGGATGATGAACGTAGCAGGCACCGAAATCCTCTACGTCAGTCCCGCCTACGAGCCGATCTGGGGCCGCAGTTGCAAAAGCCTATATGAGAGCCCGATGGATTGGATGGAAGCCATCCATCCCGACGATCGCGAGCGGGCCCACGATATCTTCATGAGGCAGTTGCAGGGAGAGCGCGTTGACTCTGATTACAGAATCCGCACGCCGGATGGGAAGGAGAAATGGATCCGCGACCGGGCGTTTCCTGTTCGCGACAATGACGGGAAAATGATCCGCGTAGCCGGGATTGCAGAAGATGTTACGGAACGCAAGCGCTACGAATTGGAACTTCTTTGCGCCCGGAAAGTGGCGGATGCAGCCAACGAGGCCAAGAGCGAGTTTCTGGCCAACATGAGCCACGAAATTCGCACTCCGATGAACGGCGTCATCGGCATGACGGGGCTGCTGCTGGATACGGAGTTAACCGCCGAGCAGCGGCGCTATGCGGAGTTGGCGCGTGCCAGCGGCGAATCGTTGCTGCAACTCATCGATGACATTCTCGATCTTTCAAAAATCGAGGCGAAAAAGGTCGAACTGGAGATGATCGATTTCGATCTCGGGAGTTTTCTGCGCAACTTCGCCTCCCTTCATTCGGCGACGGCGCAGGACAAGGGAATCCAGTTGCTGTGCGCTGCCGATCCTCGAGTTCCCATGCAGCTTCACGGAGACCCAGGACGTTTGCGTCAGATTCTCACCAATCTGGTGGGCAACGCCATCAAGTTCACGGAAAAGGGCGAAGTGGAGGTCGGCGTCGCGCTGGTGGAAGAAGGCCCATCCGATTGCCTGCTTCGCTTCTCGGTGCGCGATACGGGCATCGGTATCGCGGAAGACAAGATTGGCATCCTCTTCAATAAATTCAGCCAGGCAGAGGTTTCCACCACGCGAAGGTTTCGCGGCACAGGGCTGGGTCTGGCCATCTCAAAGCAGCTGGCCGAACTGATGGGCGGAAGTGTCGGTGTGACGAGCCGGAAGGGCGAAGGGTCGGAGTTTTGGCTCACGGTCCGGCTGGGGCGAAGCCTGCGTCCAGGCAGCCAATCCGAAGAGGCGCAGCTGCAAAGCCAAACCACAGCTTTTCCGAATGCGAGAATTTTGATCGCCGAAGACAATTCCACCAATCGTGAAGTGGCACTAGGTATGCTCCGGAGGCTCGGTCTGCGCGCCGACGCGGTGGTCAACGGCGCAGACGCTGTCAATGCACTCGAGTCTACCCCGTACGATTTGGTGCTTATGGATTTGCGCATGCCGGTGATGGACGGCATCGACGCCACACGCCAAATTCGCAATACGCAGTCCGCGGTTCTTAATCACGACATCCCCATCGTCGCCATGACGGCAAATGCTATGAAGAGCCATCGGGATAGTTGCCTTGCGGTGGGGATGAATGACTTTGTGGCTAAACCGGTATCGGTGGCCGTGTTGCGGGATACGCTCAAGAAATGGCTGCATGCTGGCCACGGCGCGATTCCAACGGCGGCCAGCCAACTCGTAGCTTCTCGAGCTACCAATTGCGAGACGGTTGTATTTGACCCGACAAGCGTACGGTCGCGCCTGGAGGGGGACGGCGAGCTGGCGCAAATCGTCTTTGCCGCGTTTCTTGAGGATCTCCCGCGCCAGATCCAGGCTTTGAAGCAGCTTGTGACCGACAGGGATGGTGCCGGCTCCGCGCGACAGGCCCACTCGATCAGAGGCGCCTCGGCGAATGTCGGTGGAGAATCGCTTCGAAAATTAGCAGCGGAAATGGAAAAGGCAGCCGACGCCGGGGATTGGCATTCCGTAATAAACCGCATGGACGAATTGGAGCTTCAATTCAGCCTACTCAAGAATGCGATCGAGGTAACCGGGTCAGCCAGCACAAAATGATCAAGCAGCCAGGAAGGACGCATTATGAAAACACTTGTCGTTGAAGACGATTTCACCAGCCGGGTTCTACTGCAGAATCTCCTTGCCCGTCATGGCGGGTGTCACATTGCAGTCGACGGGGCAGAAGCCGTGGAGGCTTTCCGGATTGCTCTCGCCGAAGCCGCTCCATATGACCTGATCTGCATGGACATCAAGATGCCGAAAATGGATGGAGTCGAGGCGGTGAGACGGATTCGTGCCCTGGAGACAGAGGATGGCGTTCTTTCAACCAATGGCGTCAAGATCCTCATGGTCACGACTGTCGAAGCCCCCAAAGAGGTCGTCAGTTCGTTCCACGCGCTGTGCGATGCTTACCTCGTCAAACCTTTCAATAGGCTCGATCTACTGGAGAAAATCCGCAGCATCGGGCTGATCGAATAACCTACGAAACCGGCGACGTGCTCCCGCCGTCTAACGAAGAACAATCGGCAGGGAATTGTCTCGCCACCCCCCGCGAGCCCGGTTATGCGACTGTCCTTTCGGTTGCGGTTCCGGCCGCAGCCAGCGTGGTGCAGACGATTCCTACGGGTCTTTTTCCGCGCGAGATTACGGTCGGTAGCGATGACCGAACGCTTTACCTGACGAGCTACGACTCCGGGTCCTTTCAGGTAATCTCCACCACGGTGCAATAGCCGTAGGCAGGTGCCGAGACGAGGTA
>CAZKJB010000322.1:0-4669 GCA_964552975.1 uncultured Occallatibacter sp.
GCTTGATGGTGATGGCGTTGTCGAGCATGGTCTTGATCTCGTCCCAGGTAAGTTCGTGGACGAAGCCGACCTGGTTGGCGTCCATGAAGCACGGATCGCACATCATGTTGCAGCGGTTGGTAAGATCGATGGTCAACACCGAGCCGCGGCCATGGGTCACCGTCGAGGTTCCGTGGTTGTGCAGCTTTTCGTCGTTGTGGGCGCGCATGTCGCGGCCTGGGAAGCTCTCTTCAAGATGCTTGAAGAAGGCCGGGTCCATCGACATCACGTCTTCAAAGTGGCCGTGTTTGGGGCAATCCTTCACCATCAGGATCTTGCCGTCGCGCTCAACGATCTGGGCCTTGATTTCGCCCACCTTCTCATTGAGGAGAACCTCGAAAGGCAATTTGCCGTCGAGGATCTGCTTGCGGATCTCGGGAACGCACTTGGGACAAAGCGAATCCGTTGTGCGCGGCCAGCCGAGAGGCGGCTTTTCCTTTTGCCAGCTCTTCTGCAGGGGCTTATCGCTCCACTTCGGTGTGAAGGAGGCGTTGGGACTGATGCGATTGAGCCGCTCAAAAACGACCCAGGCTCCCTTTGCCGCATAGACTGCGGCCTTCTCTGCGTACTTTGAAGCTTTCGACATGAATGCGCTCTCCTCTGCTGAAGTGGGACGCCGGCCGCTCAGTCGCTGCCGGCTCAAGCCTCGCGGTTACCGATGCAGTACCCGAATAGGCTGAAAACTCATTACGAGAGTACTTTGGGTGGTTCCGCAACCCAAGGGGGGTGCAGTGAACGGTGGAAATCCTTCTTGAACGGGGATTTAGCGCCGTTGAACGGGAGTGCCAAAGGGCCGACCGGAAGCCCTCGGCAAGTTCTTGGCAATAGGAGGCTTATGCCCTGATTGGGCGACTGATTGTGCTTCCATTACGAGCGGCGCCACAGTTTTGCTACTCCGTGTTGCCCGTCCTCGCCACCTGGTTGATGATCCGCTGGATGATGACGACCTGTACATGAATGCGGCGCGCCACGTCGGGCAGGAACTCCGTGACGTAGTTGTCGATGGGAGCCGTGGCCAGGGCGATGCCATAGCGCGATGCGCTGGATCGGAAATCGGTGCGTTGCCCAGGTACGTAGAGGTTACCGATCGCGCCGTCGATGGCGAAGCCGCCGAGGTCCGCATAGTTCAACATGCCCCTGCCATCGTCGCCCTGCGTCCAGACAATTTGCGCGGTAGCATGGAAAATCCTCCGCTTGATGCTGGCTTTGGGCAGCCGGTGGTAGTGCGGGTCCTGGTGCATGACCGATGGAATGAGAAAGGTCCCGAAAAACTCACCCGTCATGTCCTGGGTAAAACTGACGCCCGCATAGTTGCCCCAACCGTGCAAGCCCGGGCCGTAACCGGAATGTGAGTTGACAGCGACTGCGATACCCGCCTCACCAAAGATCGTGAGGAGGTTGAATGGATCGAGCAAATTGTGGAGTGCGAGGTAGCCTTTCTGCTCGGGGGTTAGCGGCTTCACTTCGGGACCGTTCAGGAAGCGCGCGTACCAGTTGACCATGGGCATGTGCGGCACGCAGAGCGTTGTCGTCACGGCGGTTTCGCCTGCATTGGGTGAGACCACTCCCAGACCGGAAGCGGCGAGCGCGCGAACGGATGCCGTGGCGGCCATGGTTGCCCCGCTGTTCCGCGTCAGGCAGGGCTCCGCCGACAGAATCTCAGCGAAAGCCTGCTTTTGCGGCTGAGGAGCTTCCGGCAATGTTTGCGTGTTGGAAGCGTGCTCCTGCGCTTCACAAGCTGGAACCGTTGCCAGGGCGAGCGCAATCAGAAGGGACGCGAGGTTCCGCAGCCGCAGCGCGCGCATTCGGTAGCACGCGGAACGGATCTTAGAAAGTATTGACGCTTCATTTGGCAAAAGCCGGTTCCTCATTGCGTTGACGTGGGTCTGCACGTTTTTGCAAGACCAAAACCGGCTTGCTGCCGGAATATGCTGCGTCGCCCAGCACGAAGCGAGCTACGCGATGCGCCCTTCATTTGGGACGCAGAATTCCAGGAAAAGGTTATATTGGCCGAATTTGCCGAAGCTGGATTTCTAGGTGCCCGGGCCGGTGTAGGCGACGCGGTTGATAATGCGCTGGACCAGGACGACGTGCGTGTGAAAGTGGCTCGCGATGCTTGGCAGGAACTCGGTGATGAAGTTATCGATCGGGGCCGTGGCCAGTCCGACAGCGTAACGCTCGGCGTCCGCCGAAAAGTGCGTCTGCTGGCCGGGCACATAGAGATTGGAGACGGCGATGTCGATGATGGGGCCTACAAGCTCAGAGTAGTTGAGCGTGTCTCTGCGGTCATCGGCCCGCTGCCACGCGATCTGATAAAAGCAATGCAGGATTCTGCGGGGGATTCTGAGGTCGGGCCTGCGGTGGTAGTGCGGGTCTGTATGCGTAATCGAAGGGATGAGGAAGGTGCCCACGAACTGGCCGGTCATGTCCTGTGTAAAGCTGACGCCGACATATTCGCCCCAACCGTGAAAACCGGGACCGTAGACGGTATGCGAATTCGCGGCAATCGAGATGCCCGCCTCGCCGAGAATCGTCATCAGGCTGAATGGGTCGGCAATATTCATGACCGCCAGCCGTGCCTTTTCTTCCACGGTCATGGGCTTCACGTCGGGCCCGGTGGTAAACCGCGCATACCAGTTGATGATGCGGAAATGGTCGACGCAGACGGTTGTGCCCACTGCCTGCTCGCCTGCGGCAGATGGCGCCGCATGAATGCCGGCGGATGCAATCGCGCGGACCGCACCCGTGTTCGCCACTGTTGCGCCAGTGTTTTGAAAATCGCAAGAATCCAAAAGCCTTGGCGCTTTCGATGAACTGGTCTTCGACGGACTGGTTTGCGGTGCGATGCTGCTCGCAGGTGTCGGAGCCGGTTGTGCTGCTCCGGTCTGGGGGTTCGCCGCTCCCGCGTTCCGGGCGGCCGGATCTTCGGCCGCGCTGGTCTGGCCAAAACTAAATGCCGCAACGAATGCGAACAGGAAAGCTTTGGAAAGCAGCGTTCTGAGGACTTTTGGCAACCCGCCGCCGGAAACGGGGCCGGAAACGGCCGCCTGATGTTGTCGGGCAAAACCTGCCAAAGCCGTCACCCCTCACTGGCTGAATTTCCGTGCAACGAAGGCCTGACTGCTGCCGGAAGCATCAGAGTCTAATCATCATTCGGGGAATCAAGGGGGGACCGAACTAGCGTTCATTCTAGCCGCAGCCGCAGGAATTTTGCAGCAAAAAGCCAAGAAGGAATTGTGCGCGGATCATTTTGTGCGTCAAAGAAAGAGGACGGCGAAAAAAGACGTCGCTGGCTTGCTGCGTTGGTGCCGGCCGGGCCGATTGAACGGCACAGCGCATACAAGTTGGCTCTGTTGACCTTTGCGGTTCCTCAAGCTGGCAACCATTGACGCGCCGATGGGCATCCAGCAGACTTTACACAGGTTAATGACAGGGGAAATATTTCTATGAGCTCACCAAACACTCCCGGTTCTGGTGCAGGCGGCGTAGGCAAGCGCATTGAAGACGCGATCGAACTGATCGAGATCGAATTGCGTCAGGCGGTTAAGTATGTGAATGACTCGGTGATTCCGCAGGTGCGCAAGGAGTCAATCACCGCCATGCGCTCGGCTGCGGACACGCTGCGCGATCTGGCTGACCGCTTTGAGCGGCAGAGTAGCCAGCCGAAGGAGCCGCGCCCTTGAGCGCCAAAGTCTCGTGGCGGGGCGCAGCCGGCGCCGCCGCGATGGCTCTCGCATTGCTGGGAACGAGCGGCTGTCATCACCGCGAAAACACCGCGCGGACTGTCCCACCGGTGGCCTTACCGCCCGAATTGCCCCCGCGCTCTCCCGCTACGGCGCCATCGCCCGCTCCCTCGCGGATTCCGGTCACTCCCGTTCCGCCGGGAGGCGTAAGCGCTGAAGACCTGGACTATGTGGCATCGCACCAACCGATATTCAGCGAAGTGGGCTACGCCACCTGGTACACCGCGCCCTACAAGGGCCGTCGCGCAGCCAACGGTGAAGTCTTCGACGACGATGCCATGACTGCTGCGAATCGCACACTGCCCATGGGTTCGCTGGTTGTGGTTACAAACTTGAAAACCGGCCAATCCAGCGCTATGCGTATCACCGATCGCGGCCCGTTTGTCGGAGACAGAATGCTCGATTTGACCATCGCGTCCGCCAGGGCCACCGGCGTCTATCGCGCCGGGTTGGTCGAGGTTCGCATGGATGTTTACCAGACACCGAAACCTGTCGACATCGGCGGCCGATGGTGCGTGCAGATCGGCGCGTTCCACGATGAACAGGAAGCGCTGGACCTGAAGGCGCAGTTGCTTCGGACCTATCCTGGGGCGACTGTGACGGAGTTTCCCGGCGAGAAAAGCTTCTGGGTGCGCATTCGTCCCCAGGGAGACGATCGCGCGATGGCCGAGTACATCGCGGTCCATATCCAGCCGGTTGAAGGGGACGCCTACCTGACGCGGCTGGACTGAGAAAAACAGAGAACAAGAGAACAAGGGAACACCGGGAAGACCGGAATTGACACTAGAAGTCCGGCGACAAATAACCGCACTGGGCCGCTTGATGCCAGCTCGAGGGGCCGATGATATTTGCGTCTGTGCATTGGGCGCCGATATCGATTGCGTGCT
>CAZKJB010000323.1:0-4664 GCA_964552975.1 uncultured Occallatibacter sp.
ATCGAGGTGCCGCTTCCGATCATCGCCCTCGCATTCCGGCAACCCCGCAATTGCTCTGAGGCCAACCGCACCAGCACGGCGAAAGGTTGGACCTGTTGCGCGTTCATCTCGTCAATCCGAGCGACAATTCTTTTGGTACTGCGGTCATCACTCCGCGTTGGCTCTTCGTACTCGCGGCTGCCACACCTCAGGTTGTAGGAGATCCCATTCTCGTCGATGAGTCGCTCGAACAAATTGTGCCCGAGTCCATCCAGTCCGGAGACATTGTCGGCATCAGCGTGCACACCGGCAATGCTCTGCGCGGCTACGCTGTCGGTCGCATGGCGCGCGCCCGCGGCGCCTGGGTCGTCTACGGCGGAATTCACGCCACGCTGTTTCCTGAGGAAGCACTCCAGCGCGGCGAAGCGCACGCGGTGGTGAAAGGCGACGGCGATCTCGCCTGGGCCAGGGTCGTCACTGATTGCATCGCTGGAAAGCCCGAAAGAGTCTATGAGGGCGGGCGAATCGAGGGCAGTGAGTTCCTCTCCGCGCGCTGGGACCTCATGAATCCCGAAAAATACATGTGGGCCTCGGTGCAAACCATTCGCGGCTGCCCTAAGCACTGCTCCTTCTGCAGCGTGTGGCGCACCGATGGGCAGAAGCCGCGCCAGCGCAAATTCCAAAATGTCGTTGACGAAATCATCGCTCTTCGTCGCCTGGGCTTTCGTTTTATCGCCCTGGCCGACGACAACTTCTATCCCGTCACGTTCACTGATCTGCGTCTTGCGCGCGAGCAGGGAAACACGGCCAAGTTCGACGAACTCACAGCCATTCGCAACGAACGACTCTCGCTGATGGAAGAACTGGCCAAGCTCCCCAAAGACATGGTGTTTTTTACGCAGATGACCATGGAAGCCGGCGAAGACGGAAGCTATCTCGATGCCATGCGCAAGGCCAACATCAAGGGCGCGCTGGTCGGTGTCGAAGCCGTAACGCCCGAGGGGCTGAAGGCGGTTTACAAGGACTGGAACTACTCCGGCGAAGCTCTGGCCAAACAACTCCAGACCTTCAAGCAGCACGGCGTTCATGTCCTCGGTTCGTTCATCTTCGGCCTGCCCACTGACCGGCCCGCTACTTTCACCGCCACGGTCGAAATGGCAATCAAGGCCGGCGTCACGTTTGCGCAATTTGTCATGATGACTCCGTTTCCAGGCACCGTCGACTTCGGACGATGGGAGAAGGAGCAGTCGCCGCATCCCATGATGGTGGGCGATGTGCCCATCACCCGCTACTGGATGATTCCCACTGAAGTGCGGCCCAAAATGTTTACGCCGCACCCCACCATGAGCTCCGACGAAATCCGCGACCGCACACAAAAAGTGTGGGACAGGTTCTACACTTGGCGTGCCATCTGGGAAAGGTCTTCGTGCACTCCCACCCTGCGCGCCCGGCTCGGATTCATCTTCCTCTCCAAGCTCTATCGTCAGATGTATGCGGGCACGGGCATCTCCACTGACAGCGCGCGCCGCAAGAAATCCAAGACCTGGGCCCGGTGGACAGCCCGCCAATGCAAGAAGCTCTTTCAGGCGCGGCCCATGCCGGAGCTTGAGGGGCCCAAATGGGAAATTGGACTACCCGAATTTGGTCAAGCTGTGTTTGAAGGTGTCGGCGGATCCAAAATCAGCGGCCCGTTCGCGGTGCTGCCCGATAACTAAACCCGGGAGCTACGGTCAACTCACCTCGCAAGCTGGCCGCTGCGAGCCGTGGCTCCGTCGAAGAATGCAGCCGCGTCAACTAACGATCGAACTCGAGAAACGCGCAGTGCCAGCCATCACCTCACTCTACCAATCAAAAAAGTAGACTTCCATGCAGAGGCATTGGGAGTGAAAACCAAATTCCGGCTGGCAATGGCGTCGGCACTCATTCTCATGGGCGCGTCCTTGATTGCCGCATGGCATTTTCGGACCTTCATTCGGGGCAGCCTTTATGCGATCCACGATTTCGCTTCTTACACTGACGCGGGCGCTTCTCCATCGCTGCCCGTCCTAGAGAAGCTTGTTGCCCATGCTGGCGGCGCGGTCAATGGCGTCGCATATACCAACTCCCGCGAAGCCCTGGACCAGCACTACGCCTCGGGCTATCGTGTCTTTGAACTCGATTTTGATTGGACCAGCGACGGCAGGCTCATTGTGGCCCACGATTGGGTCAGTGCCTCTTCCTTCTTAGGAGCGGCACCGCATGTCTTCAGTTACTCCGAGTTTGTCAGCGCGGCGCGCCGTGATGGCCTGCATCAAATGACCTTCGAGGATCTTCGCGATTGGCTCCGTGTGCATCGCGATGCCTTCGTCGTCACCGATACAAAAGACAGCAACCTCCGCCTGCTCAGCTTTCTCCAGGCAAACGGCGGCGACATCTGCCCGCAACTCATCATTCAGATCTACCGCATCACCGAACTTCGCGCCGCCCGGCAACTCGGCCCCAGGGCGGTCTGGCTCACGGTGTACAAATGCCCTTATCCCGCGTGGGCCTTGTCGCGAATTTCCGCTGTCGATGCTTTTGTAATTCCAGTCGAAAGCTATCGTCGATACCGCGAGATTATTCTCGCGGGAAAAGCGCATTTTTACGTCCACTCCGTGTCCGCAAAGCAGGTCGACGACACCTTTCGAAAGCTTCCCGGCATCTATGGCATCTACGTCGACTGATTTTCGTTAGGCGCCACGATTCTCGCTCTTGATCTCCGGGGATCCACGACCCCAGCCTAGACACGAGACAGCTATTGGCTACCGGCTCTCAGCTGCCAACCGGCAGTCTCCTCACCTCGCATAGGTGAACGTCCCGCACCGATCCGACGATTTCGCAATCGCGTCGAATGTAAATACCGGCATATCATCGCCCGAGAAAAATACCACCTGTAGCGTCTTGCCCGTTACGTAGGTCGCCATCCACTTCGTGTCCTCAGTCCCGCATAAAGTGTTCTTATGCTGAAAGCGCTGTCCGGCCGGTACTCTAAGCCGGTAGAGGTCGCCACTGATCCCGGCATTCACGTCCGCATCGAAAACTGCGCTTACTTCAACCGGCGTCAGCCTGCGGATCGGCGCAAGAGGATACTGGATGGTACTGATCGTCACCTTCGACTCGGAAATAGCGATGTCGCCGGTGATGGTCGCGGCCGCGGAACCTGCCGCATACCAAAAGCCTCTGTCCTGTGCCGCCACGAACGGGGCGCAGCTCAGCAGCAGCCCTAGAACCCCACCCAGCAATATTTTTCTCTTCATCCTTTGAGCATGACATTCATGCGCGCCACAGGGCAACCATGGATAAGCCCGCTCACGTCCGCGATACGCCAACTCTCCGCCCGCGCCTTCGCTTCTAGAGCGCCAGCGACAGCACGGAATACGATCGCGCCGGCAGTTGCACCGTCATGCGTGACCCGACCTTCGGGCTCTCAAGTGTTTGCGGCGTCACGCGTTTTGGATCGGCAAATGTGTTGCCCGCCTTCAGGTCCGGGCCGGTCATCGTCTGGAATGCGTTAACAGCCGTCGGCGTAAGATCGTGCCACACAATCTCGACATCCTGGGCCTTCGCCAGATCTCGGTTCAGCATGAAGACTGTCGCCGTTTTGCTGTCCGCATCAAGTGTGACTGCCATGTCGACGTAGTCGACCTTTCCGAATCCCGGTATCGGCAGTCCGATGCTTTCAATCGGGCGGCCTAGCGCGGCCACTTCATATCCCGGTCCCTCGGGCTCTACGCTCAATGCCCGTCCGCGCGCATATTTCAACGCCCACGCATACGGATAGTAGATCGAATGCCGCAGGATGCCGTCTTCGTTTGTCGAAATCGGCGCAATCACGTTCACGAGCTGTGCAAGGCAAGCCACCTTCACGCGATCCGAGTGACGGATCAGCGAGTTGGCCAGGCCGCCTACAAGCATCGCATCTTCCAGGTTGTAGGGCTCTTCAAGCAGATGTGGCGCCTTCGTGCCGTGCCCATCCGCAAAGTCCCCGCCTCGCGCCCGGTACCACACGTTCCACTCATCGAACGAAAGGAACAGTTCTTTGCCCGAGCGCTTCAGCGCGCGCACGGTGTCGCAAACCGACGCGATCTCCCGGATCTGACGATCCATGGCCAGGTTCATCGCCAAATAAATCTGGCTGTCGTGGTTGTTCTCCTCGGTGTTCCCCCAATAGTGATGCAGCGAAATTCCATCCACCGCGTCATAGCACTCTTCCAGCACCGTGCGGTCCCACTCGATATACGTCGGCATGAATGGTCCGCTCGAACCGCACGCGATCAGCTTGATCGTCGGATCGACCGCGTTCATCTGCCGTGCCGCGTCCGTCGCTTTGATTCCGTATTCCCGCGCCGGCATATGCCCAATCTGCCAGGGGCCGTCCATCTCATTGCCCACGCACCAGAACTTCACGTTGTGCGGTTGCTCGTATCCGTGTGAGCGGCGCAGTTCGCTCCACTTCGTTCCTTTGGCCACGTTGCAATACTCCACCAGCGCCGCGGCATCTTCGGCCGAGCCAGTTCCAAAGTTCAGCCCCATCAGCGGCTCCGTGCCCGCCAGCCGCGCCCACGTCACAAATTCGTTGGTGCCGAATTGGTTCGGCTCCAGAGTATTCCATGCGCGATCCAGCACCGTCGGCCGCTTGTCCTTCGGCCCCACGCCGTCCAGCCAGT
>CAZKJB010000324.1:0-4655 GCA_964552975.1 uncultured Occallatibacter sp.
GCATCTTCGTCACGACCATCCAGGAGCTCTACAACTGGGGCCGCCGCAGCTCCGTGTGGCCCATGCAATTTGGCCTGGCATGCTGCGCCATCGAGATGATTGCTACAACTATGGCGCGTTACGATCTGGCCCGCTTCGGCGCCGAGGTTTTTCGCCCCTCGCCGCGCCAGGCCGACTTGATGATCGTCTCAGGCACCGTGACGAAGAAAATGGCTCCGCAGGTGGTGCGCCTCTACAACCAGATGGCCGAACCGCGTTATGTCATCGCGATGGGCGCTTGTGCCATTTCCGGCGGACCATTCAAGCAAGGCTATAACGTGCTCAAAGGGATCGACCGCTACATTCCGGTCGACGTGCATATTCCCGGCTGCCCGCCGCGCCCTGAAGCGCTCATCCAGGCTTTCATGACGCTGCAAAAGAAGATTGATGCCCAGCCCTTGACCGGAGAGGGAAGGCCACGGCATCTCGACGCCGAAGCACAAGGCGAGTTTCCTGTGCCAGAGCAGGGCGAGCACGATTTGGAGCCCACCTCAAACAAGGGAGTATGGACAGTTCCCGTGGTAATTCGGTAAAGGCAGCAGACAAGAGAACGGCTGACCAGGGGCTCGGGACTGCAAGAGTACTGGCCGAACACGAACTACGAATCGCGAATCACGATTCACGCTGAAGGAAAGCATGGAGCCAGGTTGAAGACGGTAGAAGAAACCAAGGCGGCGATTGAGGCGGCCGTGCCGGACGCTGGCGTTCAATTTGTGCCTAACCCCAGCCCGAGCGCACAACACTCTCTGTTGCTGGCGCCGGCGAGCGCTATTGCTGTCGCGACATTTCTCCGTGACGACGCTGAACTGGCCTTCGATTTTCTCTCTAATGTCAGCGGTGTCGATTGGCCCGACAAAGAGATCACGGAAAAAGTTAAAGTCGTACGTCAAGTTACAAAACTTGTCGACGGAGTCGAGCAGCAAGTCGAAGAGACCGTCGACGAGACGCGGAAGCGCGTCGAGTCCGGCTGCCTTGAGGCGGTCTATCACCTCTATTCGATTGCGAAGAAGCATGGCCCTCTGGTGATTCGCATGAAAACGGCGAATCGCACAGACCTGGTTGAGCTGCCATCGCTCACCCCTGTCTGGCGCGCGGCGGAGTTTCAGGAGCGTGAAGTTTTCGACCTTTACGGGATTGTTTTTGGGGGTCATCCCGATCTACGCCGAATTCTCATGTGGGATGGATTCAAGGACCATCCCATGCGCAAGGACTATGTCGAGCCCGACGACTTTGAATACGAGCCCACGCCGCACGATGAAGTGTTGGCTCGGGCGCAAGCACATAAAAGCAGGGAACAAGGAGCCGATGGAACCGGTCAGCAAGGACCAGCAAGCCAATGAGTGTAGCCGAAACCAAGACGGAGAGGGCAGAGGGCTGGAATCGCCCGCCGGTGATTTCTCCTGATGGCGATGGCGAGATTCTCGAGCTAGCCATGGGGCCGCATCACCCTTCCACGCATGGTGTCTTTCGCATGGATGTGGCGCTGGACGGCGAGCGCGTCATTCGGCTTAAGCCGGTCTTCGGGTACCTGCATCGCAACCACGAGAAGATCGCGGAACAGGCTAGCTATCTGGCTTCGATGCCGTACACCGATCGTCTCGACTACTTCTGTTCGCTGAGCAATAACTGGGCCTATGCGCTGGCGGTCGAAAAGCTTGTTGGCCAGGAAGTCCCCGAGCGCGCCGAATACATTCGCGTCATTCTCGCCGAGCTTACCCGCGTGCAGAATCATGCGTCGTCCATCGGTTTCCTCATTCAGGAGATGGGTGCGAGCGGCACGCCGCTCATGTACGCGTTCAAGGAACGAGAAAAGATTCTCGATCTCTTCGAGTCGCTCACCGGCTCGCGCATGATGTGCAACTACATGCGGTTTGGCGGTTGCCGCGTGGATGTTTCCGCGCCGTGGCTCGATGCAGCGCGCAAAGTGGTCGCCGGATTACCGCAATTTGTGGATGAGTTCGAAGCTCTGCTCTCTTCAAACGAGATTCTAATGGCCCGTTGCCAGGGAATCGGTGTGCTTCGGCCGGAACTCGCAGTGAACGCCGGCGTCTCGGGACCGATGCTGCGCGCGTCAGGCGTGAATTATGACATCCGCAAGGTCGATCGCTACGGCATCTACGATCGCTTCAAGTTCCGCGTGCCGCTTGGCGACCACGGCGATATCTACGACCGCTATATGGTGCGGGTGCTGGAGATGCGCGAGTCCATCACGATCCTCGAGCAGGCGCTCAAAGACATTCCCTCCGGACCGGTGATGGATGCGAAGGCAAAGATTCGCGGGTTCAGGCCCAAGCCCGGCGAGGCTTACGGCCGCATCGAAGCGCCCAAGGGTGAACTCGGTTTTTATCTGATCAGCGACGGCGGACCAAACCCGTACAGATATCGTGTGCGCCCGCCCAGCCTGATCAACCTGACGATTCTCGAAGATATGTGTTTGGGCCAGAACGTGGCCGACGTGGTTCTAATTTTCGGCAGTGTGGATATTGTTTTGGGAGAAGTGGACCGGTGAAACCGTGAATCGTTGTTCGTGAGTCGTGATTCGATGCGGGTGCAAGCTTCGAATTATCGAGCCACGAGCCACGAGAGACGAGGAGCTGACTTGTTAGGTGAAGGCATACTGAAAGGGATGGCGGAGACGGCAAGGAACTTTGCCGGAAGTTTTGTCTCCAAAGAACGGCTCACGACGGTTGAGTATCCGGAACAGCGGATCCCGACAGTTGAAGCCGCGCGCGTCTTTCCCTTTCTGGTGTACGATGGCGCCGATTGGGAGGCCGGTATGCGCTGCGTGGCCTGCCAGATCTGCGAGAAAGAGTGCCCTCCCAAGTGTATTTACATCGACAAGAGTAAAGACAAGAAGCCAGACTACGTGGGTAAACCACAGTTTTACCCCGCGCGCTTCGACATCGATATCTCCGTTTGCATGAGCTGCCAAATCTGCGTTGAAGTTTGCCCCTTCGAAGCCATCAAAATGGACACGCAATTTGAGCTTGCTACCGAAGATCGATTCGGTGGCTTGTTGCTCGATCGCCACGAATTGGCAAAATCGAATGAATACTACCACTCGATCCACCCGACAGAAGCCAACGAGGTGGACACGCGCCTCGCAGAGGAAAAGGCCAAGGCTGACGCAAAAGCGAAAGCCGCGGCCGACGCAGCCGCAGCAAAAGCCGCCGCTGCTACCGCCGCTCCACCGGTTGTCCCGCCAGCTGCCCCGCCCAAAGAGGGAGGCGCCTAGCCCATGGCCGCGAATCTCGACCAGCTATTTATCCTCCTTCGCGAGTGGCTCGTCGCTTTCCTGCCTTCTGCGCTGCGCCCAGTCGCGGGTGTTCTGCTAAGCGTCATTGCCATCGTGTGTGTCTTTCCCGGCCTCTTCGCGCTGACGACGGTCTTCGAGCGCAAAGGCCTCGGTCGCATTCAGAATCGCCTCGGTCCCAATCGCGTGGGCCCTTTCGGTTTCTTTCAGCCGATTGCGGACGGCATCAAGTCGCTTACCAAGGAGGACATCGTCCCATTCAGCGCCAACGCAGTTGTCCACTTGCTTGCGCCGCTTGTCCTTGTGGTTACGGTCTTCATGGGTTTCGCCGTTTTGCCCATGGGCCGCAACATGGTGCTGGTCGACATGGACGCGGGCCTGCTCTTCTTCTTCGCCATGGGCGCCGCAACCGAGCTTTCGGTCTTCATGGCCGGCTGGTCAAGCCGCAACAAGTATTCGCTCCTCGGCGCCATGCGAGCCGTTGCCCAGATGATCAGCTACGAAGTCGTATTGCTGCTCTCCGCTGTCTCCGTCGTCATGATTTCCGGCACGCTCTCGCTGCCGAAAATCGTCGAGGCGCAAAATCAGTACACCGGAGTGCTGCCGCACTGGTACATCTTCACGCCCTGGGGGTTGGCCGGGTCCATCATGTTCGCCATCGCCGCCACGGCTGAGACCAATCGTTCGCCCTTCGATCTGCCGGAAGGTGAGTCGGAGCTTGTGGCCGGCTACCACACAGAATATTCCGGCTTCAAGTTCGCGCTGTTCTTCCTCGGTGAATACCTCGCCATGTTTTCGATCTCCGGGCTGGGCACTACGCTTTTTCTTGGCGGATGGTCGGCGCCGTTCTCCTTCTTGACTTTTGTTCCTTCATGGTTCTGGTTCTTCGGCAAAGTCATGCTTGCCATCTTTGTCTTCATCTGGATGCGCGGCACGTTGCCCCGCCTGCGCCAGGACCAGCTGATGAACTTCGCGTGGAAGTTCGTTCTGCCATTTACGCTCCTCGATCTAATGGTCACGGCGCTCTGGCGTTTCATGGGCGATGGTTGGCTTCGCTGGGTGGTTTGCACGGTCATTCTTGTCGCGGCTTACATCGTCGTGGCCCGGTTGCAATTGCGGCAGAAGCACATTGGCCCCAGGAGCTACCGCTATGCTGAATAGGAGACTCACTCGATGAACTTTGTCTTCTATCTGCTCGCGGCTCTCACGCTGGCCGGCGGTCTTTCGGCAGTGCTGCTCAAGCATCTGGTTCACTGCGCGCTGGCGACGACAGTGGCCTTCGCCGGATTGGCGCTCCTGTTTCTGCAACTCGACGCGCAGTTCGCCGGCTTTGCGCAGATTCTTGTCTACATCGGCGCCGTCG
>CAZKJB010000325.1:0-4650 GCA_964552975.1 uncultured Occallatibacter sp.
AACGCTCCTCAGGCGTCACGATGACCGTGTTGATCTCTTCCACAAAGCCGCGCTCGAAGAACAAGCAGAACGTCGTGACTCGTTCAGGCGAATCGATGGTCAGCGCGTAATGTTGTCGATCGTTAAGAACAAGATAAGTGCTCTCGTTCACTGCATATCGGCGTCCGTTCGTCTCCCAGTCAGCGAACCCACGGACAACACTTTTCAGCGAGAGGCTTCCTTCAAATTCGCGCACATGGTACCTGGTACCTGAGCCAGAAAGGATGGCATTTTCCTTTCCGATCATTTCGCTCGCGGGATTAATAAGCACTCTCATAGCCTTAGCAAGTGCGAAAGTATCTCAAGCAGGTCCCACTTACTCCCCTGCGCGAAAACTCTTTCTATCGTAACTTGGATTGGACCGTTTGCATTTTGGCACTGTTTCTGAGTAACCGGCCACTCGGAAGTTACCTTTCCGTTAACACTCCCGTACCACTTCGGCGCGAATGATTCCGCCTATCTCCCGGATCGCCCATCGCAGCCTTCTTGTGTACTGGGCGGCATAAGACCGTATTGGCCCGCAGTTTGACGTTCGACCGAGTGGCAGAATTGATTGCATGCATCATCAGGCGAGACTCTTTCCAAAATAGCGTGCAAGTGCTCGACCTACAGGTGGAGTTTTTCCGAATCGTCGCGCGAACGCTCCACCTGGAGGTCGAATAATTGGGCCCTCCAAATCATTTTTGAGGACTTTTTCGCGAATCGATAGACCTGCAGGTCGCCTTTTTGTTATTTCCGACTACCCGCAGGTGAAGGGTTTCCACCGAACGGCGTAGTGCTTCGCGGGGCGTGCACTTGCAAGTGCACGGTTGCTGAGCGTTAGTCGAATGATCGCTTTCGGCGTCGTCGACCTGCGGGTGCACGGTTCGTGCTCGTATCTCAAATGAATTTATCGCGGAGAAGCCGACCGGAATTCAGTCGCCGGCTTGGGCAGATTGCAGAACGGGAATCCGGCGCAGCATCAGGGTAAGCGTTGCCGTCAGCAATGCCACCGCGGGAACCGCAACCAGCAGCCATGCCAGCAGGGCTTCTCCGGCCAGGCCGCTTACGCGCGTCGCCAGATTGAGACTGAAAAAATGCAGCAGGGCGCGGGGCGTGAGCCAGTACACCAGCCTGGTGGTGATCAGCCACCCGCCCAGGCGCACGAACGGGGCGATGAGCAGCAACTGCAGCGGCATCACAACGTAATTGGCCGCCTGTATGGCGGGCAGATTCAAGCGCAACGCGAGAGCCAGGCCGAGACAAAGAACAGTGGGGATTCCAACAACGGGAATGCAGCCGATGGCGAATCCCAGCGCGAGCGTGAGTGCGAGACGACGGGGAGAAGTTCCCTGGCTTAGCCAGTGAACCGCGTTTCGTTTTGCCGCTGCTGAAATTCTGCGCATGAGCCCTTCTAGGTATAGAGATGCTTCTCCCTGTCAGTATGGAGGCATCAAAATTGTGATTTGTTGCCGATTGATGAAACTTTCGTAAGTGAACCAAATCCGTAACGGGACAACCTGCGGAAATCGAAGCGCAAATCTCCCGCGCCGGTTGATTCGTCGATTCGCTCCGTTGAATTGCCCTTCGAACCGCTGCCGCCGTTAAACCATCTGCGGTAAACTTGGACGCGATGAGAGTGTTTGGCGTTGATTGCGGGACCGAGATCACGGGATTCGGTGTTGTCGATACCGACGCGACGGCGCGCGAACCCCGTCTGGCCTGCTGCGCCATGGGCGCCATCCGACTGGTGAAGTCGCAGGCCTTGCCGGCGCGCCTCGATCAGGTCTTCCGCGAATTGACAACGGAGATGGAACGCTGGCAGCCGGATGCTGTGGCGATTGAGGAGGTCTTCTACTCCGTCAACGCCAAATCAGCTCTGAAACTGGGACAGGTGCGCGGCGTAGCTCTGCTGGCGGCCGCTCGCCAGGGAATTGCAGTGGCCGAGTACGCGCCCCTCAAGATCAAATCGAGTGTGGTGGGTTACGGTCTGGCGAAAAAGGAGCAGGTTCAGTTCATGGTGGCGCGTCTGCTGGGGCTTGCCGAGCTGCCGCAGCCTGCAGACGCTGCCGACGCGCTGGCCATCGCCATCTGCCACATTCACACCGCTCAAACCCTGCTTCTCCAGGGAGCGGCAGGATGAATTCCGCAACTTCCCCCTTCAGAAACGTACTGGTTTCGATGACGCTTGCTCTCGTGGCATCCTCGCTTGCTTCTCAGAACCTTGCCGCGCAGAACCAGGCCGCACCGGCCGCGGACGCCGTGGTTCAAGTGGACTTCTCGAACCCCGGCTTGTCGCCGCCGCAATGGACGATGACAATCCGGCCTGACGGCAGCGGTCATTTTCGCTCCGAGATGGGGAAACCGAAGGACGATAGCACGAAAGGGATCGAAACGCCCGGCGTCGACCGCGATGTTCATGTAAGCCCACAGTTCGCCGGCCGCGTTTTTGAGTCCGCCCGGCGCCACAATTGGTTTAACCAGCCCTGCGAGAGTCATTTGAAAGTCGCCTTCCAGGGATGGAAGACGCTGACCTACTCCGGACCCCAGGGGCAGGGAACGTGTACCTTCAACTACTCCAAAGACAAAGAGATACAGGATCTGGGAGATTCACTTGAGGCAGTGGCGACCACCATTCTGGAGGGCGCGCGCCTTGAATTGCTGCTGCAGCACGATCGTCTGGGCCTCGATGAGGAGATGGGATTCCTGGCCGAAGCGGCCGAGGATGGGCGAGCGCAGGAGCTTTGCGTGATCCGCGATATCCTTCAGCGTCTTGTCGAGGACGACGGCGTGCTCGAAAGGGTACGTAGGAGGGCCAAATCCCTGTTGGCGCAGGGATCAACATAAATCTTTTTTAAAGTGCGACAATTCTCCCTCTGAGGGTGTCAAATTATTAGTGGGTTTGCCGCCGAGCGGGGTGGGCATCGCCGCCGGGCGATGGGAAGGCAGGACGCCATGAATCACGCGAAAATCTCCAGGGGTTTCACCGGGCTGGCAGTGCTGGCCCTGGCAGCAGTGTTTGTTGTGCCGGCGCTTGTCGCGCAGAGCACGCCGAATCGAGCGGTGCGATTAAGCTACGTGGACGGCCAGGTCAAGCTTACTCAGGGTCAACAGGTGCTGGCCGATCCCGCTCCAGTGAATACGCCTTTGTTTGAAGGCATGCAACTGACAACCGGCGACAGCGGCAAGGCCGAGATCCAGTTTGAAGACGGCAGCGTGGCGCGGATCTCACCTGACACTTCGTTGACGATCGCGGCACTGCGCGGACAGGGAACAGCGGGCGATGCCCAGCTCCTGGTGAATTCGGGGTTGGCTTACTTTGAACTGCAGGGCGGCAACGTGGCCGGCAAGTTCACGGTGCTCTTCGCAAATAGCGCTGCCACGGCCAGCGGCTTTACCGTGTTGCGCGTCGACCTCGACAATCCGCCGGGTGCGCTCGCCGTTTTCTCAGGAAACGCGCACCTGCAGATCACCGGCGCCGCCAATTCCGTAGACCTGCACGGCGGCGAAAGCGTAGCTCTCAGCTCCGCCGGCCCTGACGTCTCCGAGTCCATCGAACCGAATTCATGGGATGCGTTCAACTCGGATCGCGATCAAGCATTGACGACCGAGGCGGCGACACAGACGACCGCGTCAGCCGATTTGGGCCAGACCCACAATCCCGCATGGAGCGACTTGGATGCCAATGGCAACTGGTACAACGTGCCAGGGCAGGGTTATGTTTGGTCGCCTTACGATGCAGCGAACCAAGGTTTTGATCCATACGGGAACGGCAACTGGATGTACACGCCGGGATATGGCTACATTTGGGCCTCGGCTTATCCGTGGGGCTATGTGCCGTTCCAGTGTGGGGCTTGGAATTTCTACAACAACTTCGGCTGGGGCTGGGCTCCGGGAATGGGCGGTTGCAATCCGTGGTGGGGTCTCGGATTCTACGGAGGCCCGAACATCGGCTACGCGCCGGGAGGATATATCCCCATCGCTCGACCCGTTGCGCCTGGGAGACTGCCAGGCCGAGGGCCAGTTCCGATTTATCCAGTGCACCGCAGTCCATGGGTCGAGCAATCCGCGTTTGCCGGGCACAACGAAAACCGGACGGTAACAATCAACGGGGCCCGAGTCGAAGCGCTTCGTCCGATGCCTTCACAATCGGTGCCAAACCACGCGCCACCTGCAACGTATTCGCGCGGCTCTGTGCCGAATCATGGCGCGCAGGCTGGGGTTCCCGGGGCGCAGCCGGCCGTGACGCGTCCGGCTTACAGCTTTACGCGCCCTGCCAACGGGACGCCGTATCAGAACCCAGGCGCTGGCGCCAATGCAAACTCCAATTCAAATTCTGAACGCCACGGTTTCTGGGGCGGCAACCCGCAAAACAATTCGGGAAACAATGGTGGCGGAAATGTGCAGCATTCGAACACCAGCTCCGCGGCCGGCAGCCCGCATTCAAGCGGCGGCGCACCCAGCGGGGGTTCCGGTGGAGGCGGCGGTTCTCACCCGAGCGGTGGTGGTGGATTCTCCGGTGGCGGCGGAGGCGGGGGCGGTGGTGGCGGCGCGTCGCACTCCGGCGGCGGCGGTGGCGGTGGTGGTGGCGGCAGCGGCCACCATTGAGACGCGTTCGAGCCTGATTGAATT
>CAZKJB010000326.1:0-4645 GCA_964552975.1 uncultured Occallatibacter sp.
CAAGATCGTCCGCACCAGCAACATTACGCAGTCTGCTGTGGGCGACAAGCGCGGCAAATGGACGACGACCATCGCCGCCGCGGTGCTGATTCTCGAAGAGTAACGGCAAAACGTTGAGAACAATTTAGGGGCCAATTCCGCGCGGCGGGGTTGGCCTTGTTGTGTCAGCAATAAAGAGACCTGATGGAGGCTCGACGGACGAAGAATGACAACCGCGCGCAAATACACGATTGCCCTTGTGCAGATGCGCATGGGCGCAGATCCTGAGGCAAACTTTGCCTCCGCGGTGGGCCACGTCCGCGAAGCCGCGCGGCTGGGCGCCAACATCGTCTGCCTGCCAGAACTTTTCAGGACGCAGTACTTTTGCCAGCGCGAAGATCTGCGGCTGTTTGATCTGGCCGAGGCGATTCCCGGTCCATCCACCAGCAGGCTGGCCGAGGTGGCTCGGGAAGCCGGCGTAACCATCATTGCCTCGCTCTTTGAACGCCGCGCGCCGGGGCTCTACCACAACACGGCGGTTACCCTCGGACCGGACGGTGAAATCGCCAGCATCTATCGCAAGATGCACATCCCGGACGATCCGCTTTACTACGAGAAGTACTATTTCGCGCCCGGCGATCTCGGATTCAAGGCCGTGGATACGGCTGTTGGCCGCGTGGGCACGCTTGTCTGCTGGGATCAGTGGTATCCCGAGGGCGCGCGGCTCACTGCGTTGCAGGGCGCCGAGGTCCTGTTTTATCCAACAGCAATCGGGTGGCACCCGGCAGAGAAAGACGAGTTCGGCGCTGCGCAATACGATGCGTGGCGGACCATCCAACGCGCACATGCAATTGCCAATGGCGTCTACGTGGCCGCTGTGAACCGCGTGGGCCCCGAGCATGGCGAGGTTAAATTCGCAAACGGCGACATTTTAAGCAATCGTGCCGCCGGGGCGGGGCTCGAGTTCTGGGGCGGCAGCTTTATTGCCGACCCGTTTGGCCGGGTGATCGCGAAGGCCGGGCACGATGCAGAGGAAATTGTCCTGGGCGAAGTCGATCCAGCACTGATCGAAGAGACGCGCCGCAACTGGCCCTTCCTGCGCGATCGGCGCGTGGACGCTTACGCTCCCATTTCGCGGCGATTCCTCGAGCCTGCTTACACGCGCGTCGGGGATAAATGGCAAAAATAGCCATGCCGGTTCAATCGCACACAAAGACCCGGGCCACGAGCAAACCCGCTCCCGGATTGACGGAGAAGAAGACGCCGCGCTCGCTGGACTTCCGCATGCCCGCCGAGTGGGAACCGCACGAGGCAACCTGGCTGGCTTGGCCGCATAATCCCATGGACTGGCCGGGCAAATTCTCCACCATTCCGTGGATCTATGTCGAAATCGTGCGACTCCTTGCAGCGCGGGAACAGGTGCATCTGATCGTTGAGAACGTGGCGATGCGATGGCGCGTGACAGGAATGTTGGAGCGGGCCGGTGCGAATCTTGATCGAGTGAGTTTTCATCTGTGGCCTACCGATCGCGGATGGATGCGTGACTCAGGCCCAATCTTCGTCCGAAACGCGAAGGGCCAGGTGGGCCTTACTAATTGGAAATTCAATGCATGGGCGAAGTATGAAGATTGGCGCCTGGACGACAAGATCCCTGGCCGCGTGTCGAAGCTCCTCGGCTGTCCTCAATGGCAACCGCTCGTCCAAAACCAGGAGGGCACGAAGTACCGGTTGGTGCTTGAGGGCGGATCGATCGACGCAAATGGCGCAGGAGTTCTTCTCACCACCGAAGAGTGCCTTCTGAGCGAAGTGCAGCAGCGCAATCCCGGCGTGAGCCGGGCGCTGCTTGAAAAAGCTTTCTCTGATTATCTGGGCGTCGACCAGGTGATTTGGCTGGGCCGCGGCGTCGTGGGTGACGACACTCACGGTCACGTGGACGATATCGCGCGCTTTGTTGGGCCGGTGACAATCGTTGCTGCTGTTGAGCGCGACAAAAATGACGCCAATCACGAGTTGCTTGCCGAGAATCTCAAAATCCTGAAAGCCGCGCGCACGCCCAACGGAAAGCAATTTACGGTCGTTGAGCTGCCCATGCCCCGCCCGGTCATTTTTCGCCGGCAGCGTCTGCCGGCCAGCTATGCGAATTTCTACATCGCCAACGGCCTGGTCCTGGTTCCAACATTTCACGATCCCAATGACCGCGTGGCGTTGAACACGCTGGCCAAGGTGTTTCCAGACCGCGAAGTCATTGGCATCCATTGCGTCGACCTCGTCTGGGGTTTAGGCACGCTCCATTGCATGACCCAGCAGCAGCCAGCCGCAATGGGGCCGGATTGAGAGATAGGCTTTGAAGTGGCGCCGAAGGATTTGTCGTAATGCACGGAGTGTCAGGGCACGACTTTAGTCGTGCCGGAGAATGACAGCGAGTATGGAAGGGCTTTAGCCTCTGAGGGGTGCTTTTTCCAGCGATGATGGACGACAACGAAGCAATGAACGCGGCGCTTGCTCAGGCGCGGCTCGCAGCCGAGGGCGGCGAGGTGCCCATAGGCGCTGTGGTGGTCTATCAAGGCGTGATCATTGCACGCGCGCAAAACTGCGTAATTCGCCACGTGGATCCAGCGGCCCATGCGGAAATCATTGTGATGCGGACGGCAGCCAAGGCACTCAGCAATTATCGGCTCAACGGTTGCACGCTCTACGTGACGCTCGAGCCTTGTGCCATGTGCGCCGGTGCGATGATCCACGCCCGACTCGACCGCCTCATATTCGCTGCTGCCGATCCCAAGGCCGGTGCGTGCGGTTCGGTGCTCACCGTGCTCAACCATCCGCAGCTGAATCACCAGATGCGGGTGGAGCAGGGAATTGGCGCGGAAGAATCGGCAGAGTTGTTGCGCAGCTTCTTTCGCGAGCGGCGCTAGCCCCGCTAACGCCGCTATGTCCTCGTCAGCTTCCTGATCCGTTCTGCTTCCGCAGGCCACTTCGCCGCCAACTCCTCGAAGCCCGCATTTTGGTAATCGGCGAAATCGAAACCCGGCGTCACCGTGCAACCGAGCAGCGCCACCTTGCCTCCGTCGATAAGACGTGTGCCCTGCCAAACACCCGCCGGGACAACGAGTTGGACATTGTGTCCCACACTCAGATCTTGTCCGAGACTTAAGAGCACGGAGTGCCCATCGGGGTGCAACTGCAGCATCTCCACCGGATCGCCAAGATAGAAATGGAAGATCTCGTCCGACTTGAGGACGTGCATCTCCGAGAAGGTTCCGGCTTCGAGCAGGTAGTAGATGGCCGTGCCCTGCGCCCGTTGGCCGCGCGGCAACTCCACCGTGCCGGCCGAGGTGTACGTGCGGCGAAACCAGCCGCCTTCGACCGGGTGCGGTTCCAACTTTAAAAGCGTCTTTATCTCCTCGGCAGTCATCTCAATGTTCGGTGGCCATCATCACAGATCGTAGCAGGGCGATCGTTGCAAAATAAGCTCATGACGGTGCAGGTTTACACCTCGGCTACATGCCGGGATTGCCGCGCGGCAAAGGAGTTTTTGACCACGCATGGCATCGCATTCACTGAAGTCAACGTGGATCTCGATCCAGCTGCCTCAGCCCAGGTTCTCAAGCACGTTGGCAAGCGGGCAGTTCCGCAATTGGTCATTGACGGCGAGTGGTTCCAGCCGTACAGACCCGGCCGCGGTCTGCTTATCGATGAGCTCTACCAGCGGCTCGGGATTCCTCGCGAATAAACGCCTAACCCTCGTACAATCAAATTGTAGTTATCCGTGAGCCGTGAGCCGTGATCCGTGAATCGAGGATCGCGATTCGCCGCGAGCGGCGCGCGGCGAGCTACGGGGCACGGCCCACGAACCACAACCCACGAGAGGACCTCTGTTGATCGAACGCTATACGCGCCCGGCGATGGGCCGCATCTGGACGGAAGAGCATAAATATCGTTGCTGGCTCAAGGTCGAGTCGGCAGCGAGCACCGTGCTGGCCGAGGACGGAGTGATTCCCGCCGCGGCCGCCGAAGCCATTGCAAGGGCCAGTTTCTCGGTCGATCGCATTCACGAGATCGAGGCCGAGGTGAAGCACGACGTCATCGCATTTACGACGGCAGTGGCAGAATCGATGAAAAACCAAGGCCCGGACGGCCAGTCATCGCGGTGGCTGCACTACGGATTGACCTCGAACGATATTGTCGATACAGCCCAGGCTCTCCAGATCAAGGAAGCTTCGGCGCTGATCCGCGAAAGACTCGCCGCTCTGCTCGCCGTGCTCAAGCGCCGCGCCGTCGAATTCAAGCACACGCCGACGGTCGGCCGCACCCACGGCATCCATGCCGAACCGACCACGTTTGGGCTCAAGCTGCTCAACTGGTATGCCGAAATGGAACGCAATCTGGTTCGTTTCGATGCGGCTGCTGAAGACATGCGTGTCGGTAAGCTCTCCGGCGCTGTCGGCACCTTCGGCCACTTGAAGCCGGAGCATGAAGAGCGCATCTGCGCGCGGCTCGGACTCAAACCAGCGCCGGTGGCTACACAGGTTATCCAACGCGACCGGCACGCGGCGTATATTGCGACGCTTGCGATTATCGGCAGCACGCTGGACAAAATTGCCGTCGAAATGCGCCACTTGCAGCGCAGCGAAGTCCGCGAGGCGCAGGAGTATTTTAGCGAAAA
>CAZKJB010000327.1:0-4630 GCA_964552975.1 uncultured Occallatibacter sp.
TGCTGGGATCGGCCCAGAAGTACGGCGCGTGGCTCATGTAGTCGTGCTTATCGCCACTGGGCGGAGTGATCGTCTTTTCCATCACGGAGAATGGTCCCTGCGTCATCGCGCGATCGGCTTCGGCCACGGCCGAGCGAATCATCTCCTGCCGCCGCGGGTCATTCGGGTCCGCCGCGCGCAGGCGCACCAGTTCCTTCGCGTTGAGCAAGAATACGCGAGGCGGCGCATCTGAGATTGCGTTTTTCGCAGGCCCATTCTGCGCAAATGTAGTCACTGCGGTGGCGGCGATCAGCAGAAAAACAACGCACATTGATTTGAGTCTTGAGGAAGTTGACATACGGGTTCAATTCTCCGATGAAGGTTGAGATAGATTCCTGTTTTCTGGGTCGACCTGCGAGGCTGAGATTCAATCGCGTTCAACGTGCTGCGAGCGGGAAATGATCCCAGCCCGGGTTTAGCTATCAAGCTGAAACGGTTACAAACGCAGGTGCAATGCCTTCGCTGGCTACGCCGGCAGTTGACGCGCCACCGTTGCGTGCGAGAGAAATTCTTGCGCGGCCATTGTAAAGTTGCACGACACGCGAACCGGTTGACGTGCCCAGGTTATCGATCAGGCGACCACTGCCGGCTACCGAGAAACGCACTACGTTCCTCGCATCCAGGCAGAGCAAGCCGTCTGCGTCGCGTAGAGTCGCTTCGATTGTCGCGCTGCCTCCGTCGCGGCCAATCTCAATTAGCGCCAATTTGGCGGGATTACCCCACCTCGCCGTCTGATACTCAAACTCAATTTCGTCGCTCACAGTCACCGCGCCTTTTGAGGCGACCACGCGAAGATGATTCTTTCCTGATGCGAATTGCACACTCCAGAGCAGCCCGGCGGCTGGGAAATCCTGGCTGTTGCGGGTTCGCAGCCCGGCGGAGTTGCCGTTGAGAAACAGCTCGGCGGTGGTGCAGTTCGAGTAGACTTTTACAATTCGTTGCTCGCCATCCGCGCCCCAGCGCACCGGCCAGCTGTGACCGTAAATGTGCGCCATTGGCTCCTCGCTCCAGTAGGACTGGAAGACAAAGTAGCCTTCCTTCTTTGTTAAGTCACGCTCGATAACGCCTTTTTGGTTTACACGCGGAACTGGATTTTCGATGCGCAGGGGCGTGGTGAAATCTTTGAAGGCCCACTGCGCAGAGCCGCTCAGCCACGGCAGCGTCTCCTGCACCTTCAGGTACCAATCGAACAGATCGCAGGCATACGTTTCAGACCAGTCGCCATTGTGGGAGACTGCGGCCTTTGCTCCCTTTTGCAATGAGTCCGGAGTGTTCTCTGCCAGATCAGCGCCAGCCGGAGCTTTTGCGGCGCCCACGTCAGGCCTCTCGGCGTGTCGTCGAGCGTGACTGTCGGCGCCCCACTCGATATGGATGAAGTGATTGACCTGCGCGCGCTGCTTCGTCAGCGCTGCTTCGTAATCTGTGTAGACTCCGCTGTACCAGCCTGCCCAGATCGAGGGAGAGTACACGTCAGGAATGTCGCGGGCAAAATCGCATCGGCGCAGTGAAGTGACTCGCGACGGATCCATTGTGTGAGCCAGTTCGTTCATCTGCTGCATGAAGACTCGAATGGCCGCCTGATCAACCGCCGGATATTCGCTGGGCCAATCGTCTTCGTTGCCGAGGCCCCACATCAGAACGCAAGGATGATTGAAGTGCTGGTCGATCATGTTGGCCAGCATAGTGCGGGTCTGGAGCTGCCACTTTTCATCGCCGACACCGGAGCGGCACCACGGCGCTTCCTCCCACACCAGGAGACCAAGTTCGTCACAGAGATCAAGCACCAGGCGAGCCTGCTGATAGTGTCCCAGCCGAACGAAGTTCGCGCCCATCGCCTTCGCCAATTCCATTTCGGCGCGAATCAGCTCGTCGGGTTGCGCGGCGGCAAACCCGGCATGGTCCATGTGGCGCTGCGTGCCCTTGAGCAGCAGGCGATCGCCATTCAGTTTGAACGGGCCGTGTTCAACAAACTCAGCGTGCCTGATCCCGAACCGCTCCTTGACTGTGCTTGTGCCAAATTGCGTGGTGAGCGTGACGTTGCACGTGTAGAGATTTGGATGTGCGGGCGACCATAGCGCGGGGGAGGCAATGCTGAACGATGCGATCTCCGCCTCATCGTTCCATAATGCTATCGTCTTCTCTGTTTGAGAAACAGTTTGCCCGGCGCCATCGACAACCTGGACCTGAACCTTCGTATCACCGGAAAATTTGACAGGATTGTAGAGGCGCGCCCTCACTTTCACCGCTGCAGCGGAGCCGGGGACAAACGCTGGCGCAATGTGAACTGCCTCAAGCGAAACAGCCGGGACGTACGCCAGGTGCACATGTCGATAAAGTCCGCCATATAAGCTGAAGTCACTTAAATCGGAAGGCGACCGCTCCAGATTCTCTGAGTTGTCGCAAAGAACTGCAATGGGGATGCCGCTCTTTCTTGAGTCGGCCGCGATGGCTGCAATCGGTTCGGTAATATCGAAGACAAACTCGTCGTAACCGCCGACATGCGTTCCGGTCAGCGTATTGCCTACGTATACATGAGAGGTTTGACCGGCGCCCTCGAAGTAGAGCAGCGTGCGCCCGTCGTTTGTTGGATTGGCAATGGGAACGCGAGTCCGATACCATCCGTGCCCGCGGTAATAGGGAGTGTCGGGATCGCAAGCGTCGTAGTGGTTGAAGCAATGCGGCAGCGAGACCTTCTCCCAGACTGCGATCTCATTGCCGCGCCAAACTTCCCACGGCGAGTCGAGTGCCCCGCGGTAATACTCCCATCCAGTGTCAAGACACTGCGATGCCGAAGAAGCGTCGGCACTGGCAAGGACGGGCCGGACAATCGACGCCGGCAAAGCCATGCAGGTCCGCGCGGTCGCTGCGGCTGCAGCCACGGACTTCAAGAATCGCCGGCGTGAAATATGAAATGAGTGCGGCATAGGCTTTCTGCTTCGAGATATTCGGTTACAGCGCTGTTTTTGGGTAAGAAAATCTCTTCATTCCGCCTGGATCGGGCCCGCTGCGCCGCCAAGCTGATGTTTTTTCGGTCATCTTAGATTTGCGCGACGCGAACCCTGAAGAATGAGCCGATGCGTATGCTCGCGCCGTGATGAAACTGCGCCCTTGCGGGGCCCCGTTCTCCGATCTCTCCAATACAGGAGGCATTGCATCGAAAGTTGGTCATAGACCAGAGAACGGAGCCCGAGGGCACTTGCATGCCTGCCTCGCTAGTAGGTAATGCGCAGTGTTAACTGAATCGAGCGTGCCGAGTTGTACGAGCTGCACCCAACGCCGCCAGCTGAGGTGCACACAGTGCCGTCGCTACTGCTCGGGTTGCCGAATCCCTGGTGGTTGAAGACGTTGAAGGCGTCCACGTTCATTCGCAGGTTAAGACGCTCCGTAATCGGGAAGACTTTGAAGAGCGAAGCATCTGCGCTCCATTCCCATGGTCCCGCGAGAGCCGTATGGCCGAAAGGGTTGGTGACGTCGATGGCGCTCTCCGACGCGCCGTTATCGTTGTTGCCCGGAACATCACCGTAGCCAACCTCAGTGCCATTGGTTTGACCTACGACATTGCTCATCAGGACGTCATTGGTGTCGTAATAAGTTGTGCTGCCAACTTTGTCTACATTTGGGGTGGCGCCGTTCGCAGTGCAATAGGTGTCCATCGGCGTTTGATAGGGCGCCCAGCTGGTGGGCAGGCCGTTGACGGTCGTGGTCGATGTCCCTGCGCAGCCGGCAACGCCATTGACCGTGTAGCTGCCGCTGAGGTTCGACGGCGGAATGTAGCCGTTGAACCACTCATAGGCTTGCTTGCAGATGCCGCTGCGGCAGTCCGTGATGGGCGCGCTTTTTTTGTAGACACGGAGGGAATGGGCAGCCTCTCCGGAAACGGCAGTCGGGCCCCAGTTCGTGGTGGTGGGATAGAAGTCGGTAAATTGAACGAAACCAGCGCCGGCGATCTGCCAGCCGCCGATCAACTCGTTCATCGGCTTGTTCACGTTGCCCAGCCAGTGCTTGCCGCGCCCAAACGGCAGATCAAGCAGGCCGTTGAACTGCAAATGCTGCGGCGGAGAGTTGTTGTCAACCATGTAGTTTTCCCAACGGTTCAAGGCCTTGTAATAGCCCCAAACCGGAGTGCCGGTGGGCGGCGGCGGCGGAAGATTGATGCTGCTGGGCGGACCATACACCCCGGGGTTACCGTCGACCGGCGACACCGTAGGAGTTTGTGACCCAGCAGCCACATAGCCGCCCACGAGGCTATTCACGTAGTTGATGTAGGGATCGACGTAGTCTCCGCCTTCACCGCCATAGTCGCCGCCGGTGCGCAGGTTCTTCGACCAGACATACATGACCTGCCACGCAGCGCCGCTATGGTAGAGCTTCTGGTATTGAAGTTGGAGCCCATTGTAGTTCGACCAACCGGTCTTCTGAATCTGCTTCATGCTGGCGCCAAAGACCAGATTGTCGTAAGGGCCCATGCCGGTGCTGGAGTTTTGAGGGTTGGCAATTGAGCTGCCACTTGCGGCCGGTGCCACTGCGTCCTGCTGGATCTCCCAGCTATACGTCGAGGGATGGTTGTTGTAGTACCAGTAGTTTCCGAGGT
>CAZKJB010000328.1:0-4582 GCA_964552975.1 uncultured Occallatibacter sp.
TGAAGTATCTGGACTATGCGCCGGTGATTTTTTTGTCGGCGCTGGAAGGGATCGGTAGAGAGAGAAAGGGCATGACGTGGGTGCTGCGCGAGGTGGTGAGCGTGGCGAAAGAGCGGCGGAAGCGCGTTTCGACAGGGCAGATGAATCGCTTTTTGGAACGAATCGACTTTCAGCGCGCGCCAGTACCAATGGCGAAGCGGATTCGCATCTTTTATATGACGCAGGCTGCGGTGGCGCCGCCAACGTTTGTGCTGTTTACCGACCGGAACATCAAACTCCATTTTGCTTTTGAGCGATTCCTGGAGAACCAGATTCGTAACGCATTCGGGTTTAAAGGGACGCCGATCTGGTTTAAGGTAAAAGCACGAAATGCAGGGACATAGGGACTGAGGGACCAAGGGAACAAGAAGGCAGGCATTGTGTTTGCATTGCAACCAGAAGGAAACGCTCGATGGAGTATTTGAACCGTGAAGTCTTGGAAGGTCTCTCCGCGGAGAAGTTTCAGGCGGCGCAGCCCTACCCCTTTGCGCACATTGAGGAGTCGCTGACACCGGAGGCGTTCGAGTTGCTGCGCGAGACGCTGCCGGGCGTGGACGGGTTTGACCGGTACGAGAACGTGAATCGCGCACACGGGCAAATGCCGCATAACCGCTACATGCTGCACTACAAGGCGGGGCTCGAGTTGAAGGCACCGTGGCGCGAATTTCTGGCGGAGTTACGAGGCGAATATTACCAGCAGTTTTTGCGCAGGGTGCTGGGGCCGCGCAATTACATTCCGACTTTCTCATGGCACTATGCGTGGGAGGGCTGTTCGGTTTCTCCTCATTGCGATGCGGCGCGTAAGCGAGCGACGCACATCTTCCACTTTAACGATGAAAAGAGCTGGAAGCCGGAGTGGGGCGGCCAGACACTGATTTTGGGCAGCGCTAAACAGTTGTCGACACATTCGGCGCCCAACTTTGAAGAGTTGACAGTAGCCGCGGCGGCCGGGCCTGCGGGAAATGGGAGCCTGATATTCCAGCGGACTCCGCACTCGTGGCATGGAATGAAGCCACTGCACTGCCCTGAGGGGAAGCTGCGCCAGATTTTTTCAGTGACGATCAATATTCCGACATTCCAGGTATGGTGGCGAAGGGTACGCGGGAAAGACCCCGATGGGTTCCGGTTGAAGGTGGCGTAACGGCAGGGACAAGCGGCTGGGGACTCGGACGGAGGAAACAGGAAGGCGGGCCTTTGAATCGGAAGCAGCCAGGCGCTGAGGCGCCTGGCTTTTTCTCTTGACTTTGGAGCGGTAATGTCTACAATGTAGACATGGCTGATTTACTAGGCACTTTTGAACAATCTGTTCTGTTATCGATTCTCAGCCTGGGCGAGGGCGCATACGGCAGAGCGATTCTGAACAGGGTGCAAGGATCGCTGCAGCGAAATGTAACTGCCGGAGCTGTTTACTCGACGCTGGAGCGGCTGGAAGCGAGCAGTCTTGTGCGATCGAGACTAGCGGCAGGCACGGCAGTGCGCGGGGGCCGTGCGCGCCGGTACTACACTGTGATGGCGGCGGGGCAGCGCGCGCTGAGCGAGACGCGGCGGGCGTTGACGGCCATATGGCAAAACGCGCAGCTCCCCGTCGAGGAGAAGCGATGAGCGGGAATGATCAGTCACCGCCCCGGTGGGCCGAGACGCTTCTCGAGTGCCTGTTGTGCGCGGCAGTGCGCGACGCGGTCGTGGGTGATCTCCACGAAGAATACGTTGAAGCGATGGCGCCGCGACGCGGACGCCTGCGTGCCGATCTCTGGTACATCCGGCAGGTGATGAGTTTTGTGCCATCGTTCCTAAAGGAGTTGGGGCCTATGGGAAAGGTTCTGGTGGGTTCTTCGCTGTTTACGATGGCCTGCGCCTGCTGGCTTGCGTTCATGGAGATGATCCTGCGCCATGCAGGCTACGGGACGCGAATCGGACTGGCACTTTGCATTGCAATCATCTGCGCGCTAACGATTCTGGTGCGGATGCTTCACGCTGGGGCAAGCATCGAGCGCTGGTTGTGGATTTGCGCGGCGGCGCTGATCGGGATTGGCGCGGAGGCTTTTTTTCGCAACGCGCGTTCGCCCCACTTTGAAGGATTCGTGTTTGTGATTTCTCTGGTGTTGGTGTTGCAGGGCTTGCTGATGCTGATGACGCTGGGCAGGCGCGGTGCATTCGCCTCCGGGCCTAAAGGCCACGACGAAGTATTCTGCCCGCATTCAGGGGCCTGAAGGCCCCTGTTCCCTCCGCGGTGTTTCCCACTCTTTCGCATGAAGTGCGAAAGGATGGGGCAACGAGCGGTAGGCATAGTGAATGAGTGAAAGGCTGAGAGAGTAACTCTCTCATCGAAAAAACAACCGCAGATCCTTCGACTCCGGTCGCGCGCTTTCGCCGGCGACCTTCGCTCAGGATGACATTCCATCTAAACAGACATGTTTCAGAACGTCGCCAGGACAACCCAATTTACTGCGGCGGCGCGGTGGGCTGAGCTGAGGAAGAACTGCCTGAAGCGTCGGTGAGGGTTTTGACGTGGACGCTGGCCTGAGTTTCTGGGACAGTGCCGTCGTTGGCCTGAACTTGGGTGGGCTTGCCCTGGATGAGGATGCGCTGGACGGCTTTGCCTCGCGCCGGGACGAGAACGCGCTGGGTAACTGATGTCTCAGCGGAGCTGAGGGTGACGGGAACTTCGGCGGCGGCGTAACCGGAGTTAGAGAGATTGATGGCGACGAGCCAGTTGCCCGATTGAGCGGAAGCGGGAAAGACGCTGTCGATGGCGATGTCGGGCAGGCCCTTATCGGCATCGACCCAGTCGGCAAAAAACCAAGTGAGATCGCTGCGCAAGTCCGCCTGTTCGAGGAGCCTCTCGAACGTGCCGGAGCCGGAGTTTGGGCCGAGGCCACGAACGGCGTCATCGGCGGGCGAGTAGGCGCGCAGAGCGGCAGAGAGGGCGGAGTCGCCGACGAGATCGCGGAGCATAAAGAAAACATAGGTTGCCTTGGTGCGGTAGTAGATGGGCGCAATGGCCTGGGCGAGCGGCTGGCCCTGACTTTCGCCGGGGCTGGGGGGCTCGGCGAGAGCGAGTGCGGGGCGGCCGGATTCGAGCGACTCGAGGGCTTTCTGGCGGCCGCTTTGTTTTTCGAGCCAGAGAGTCCCCATGAAATGAGCGACTCCTTCACTAAGCCAGGCGCGCGGCGATTCCATCCAAGCATGAGTGAGCGCGTGAGCGAGGACTCCGTCGAGCTGCTCGGGCGTGGCCTGGCGAATGGCAGTGACAAGAAGCGAGCCGGTTTCAAAGGGCGCGTCTTCAGGGTCGGGCAGATCGAGGATGGAAAGCTGGGAACGCGGCGACTGGCCGAGCCAACCCTGCAGGAAGGGCGTAACCGCGGAGATGGATGCGGACCAGTCTTCGACGGCAGGCACGTCATCAGGGAGCGCAAAGAGCGTTGTGTTGGCGGCTTGCTTTGGCGTGCGCACGGCGAGGAAGAGACTGGGAGCTTCAAAGCCGATGGTTGCGCTGTCGAGACTGGCAGTAGCCAAGCCAGCGACTTCATCTCCTTCAGCGGGCGAATCGGTGATAGTGAGCGGCGCGGGATGGCCGTTGATGAGAGCGATGGTAGGCGCGTGGCCGTGAGGAAATTCGGTGGCGAGGTGGAGGCGGAAACGAGCTCCTGCAATACGGAGTTTGTGCTCGCCCATCTCGTCGAAGACACGCGCGCCGTCACCGAGGATAGCAGGAATGCTGGAGGCCGGGTACCAGACCACGTTTCCAAGTCCGCGCAGTCCGGTGAAGTCGGAATCGATTCCATCCCAATCGGAATGGAGGGCGACGTCGTTGGGCGTTCCAATGGCGAGGAGACGCTGTGCGGATTGAGCGATGACGCCGGAGTAGGTGACGTCGAGTTGGAGAATTGCGCCCGGTGCGAGCGGAGAAGCGAGGGGGACGGCGGCTTCGTGCAACTGGCCGGTGTGGTCGACGTCGGAGTTCAGCATGGCAACGGCGAAGGGGATGTCGCGACCGGAGATGCGGATCCGCTCCCAACTGAGTGACGAGGAGATTTGTAGCGGGACGTGGACGAGTGGAGCTTTGCTGTCGTTGCGCACAGTGACGAGGGCGCGGACGGCGATTTGATGCGCGGCGGGGTGGAGATGCACATCGAGATCGAAATCGGTGAAAGTGATGGCCGCGCGTTCGACGTCGGTCGCGGTGGGCGCGTTGACAGTTTGCCCATCAGGCTGCGACGCGGCGGTACCGGCGGTTGTAGTGGTCTGGCCGGACTCGTCGGTGGAGCGGGAAAAGATGACGGTGCCGTGTGAGGGCTCAGGTTGCTGAGGGGCAGGAGCGGGTTGCGCAGTGGATTGGGCGAAGCAGGAAGCGGCGCAGCAAAAAAGCACGCCGCGGATGATGCGACGAAAAGCAACCGCAGGTCCTTCGACTCGTCGCGTTCGCGACTCGCTCAGGATGACAACATTTTTTTGCGCGAAGATTGCGACTGCGTGGATCAAGAGCCGAGGCCTTTCCCGCTCCGCGGTTTCAGCTTTTGGACGAGTGAGGTGGGTGACTTGG
>CAZKJB010000329.1:0-4562 GCA_964552975.1 uncultured Occallatibacter sp.
TGCGCCGCCATCGTCGCCTGAATCTCAAGCGCCAGTTCCAACGCCGCGCGTCCCTGCCGTGCCGTCACCTTCGGAGTCTGCCGCGTCCGCACCGACTCCAGGAAGCTCAGAATCTCCAGCCGCAGCGGCTCGCCCGGAGTGACCTCCGGCTTCACAATCGAGAGACCCGGCGCCGGCCCATCGTGCGTCCCGCCCAGGCCCTTCGCAATCTCTTTCAGTTTCTCGGGATCGTTCTTCGCGGCGGCAACCTGCATCATCAGCTTTATGGGAATCTTGCCCGACGCCATCAAATCCCGCATCACCGCCGCGTCCAGCTTCCCCGTCGTCAGAAACTCCGCAGCCGCTTGCGCGAGCACCGCCTGTGCCCCCGCCGGCAGCTCATCACTAACTCCGCTAGCGCCGCTAGCTTCTATCTGAATCACCACCACATCCCGCCGTGCGTAGTCGATCGACACATACTGCCGCGGCTCAAAAAACCTGAGCTTCCTTACCCGTTCCGTCGAAACCCGCGATGCCGTAAAATTCGCCACGCAGCCTGACTCAAGCTCCACGCGTACATTCGCAATGTCCACCTTCGGCGACAAAATCGGCAGTCCCACCGCGCGCACTTCACGCACCGGCGAAGCTGCAAAGGTCAGCACAATATCCAAATCGTGGATCATCAGGTCCAGCACTACGTCCACGTCCAGCGAGCGCGGAGTGAACACGCTTAGCCGATGCGCTTCAAAAAACATCGGCCGCTTCAGCTTGGGCTCCACGGCCAGCACTCCCGGATTGAATCGTTCCAGGTGTCCCGGTTGCAAAATCCGCCCGTTTTTCTCTTGTTTTTCGATCAGATCGTCAGCTTCGGCGAGATTCGCCGCCAGCGGCTTCTCCACCAGTAGGTCTACACCGGCATCCAGCAACGCCGACGCCACTTCATGATGTTTAACCGTCGGCACGGCCACGCAGGCTGCATCCAGCTTCAGATCGGCCTTCAGCAACTCATCGACCGTCGCAAAGACTTTGATCCCGTACTTCGCCGAGGCCTCGGCTGCCCGTCCCGCGTCGGGTTCCACCGCCGCAACCAGCGCTACGCCTAAGCCCTCGGTCTCCAACTCGCGCACCACGCGTAGATGGTTGCGCCCAAAGGCTCCTGCGCCGGCAACAGCCACGCGCACCTGGCTTCCACCGCCTATTTCGCGGCCTCTTTCTCTCCGCCTTTTCCTTCAACTGCCTTCAGGCAGCGGCTGTAGAGCCCGAGCAGCTGGTTCACGTATTCTTCCGGTTTAGCACCGCCCGCTCCACTGAATCCCGCCGCAGGCGCCGTCAGCCGTCCTACGCCCGTCGTGCCTGCCACAAACTTCAACAGATCGAGCGCGATATCTTCATTGCGCCGGGCGCCGATCCCCGCACTATTCAATGCATCCATATTCAAAATTCTCCGAAGATCGATGCTAGCAGAAACCGGCGCCTGCCTTCCCGCTTCGCGCGGGTGCCCCATTCTGGGCGCCTCCATGGGACGCGCCTGGGGCGGGAAGGGAACTCCGCTACCCCCGCCAACTCCGCTAGCTCCGCTACTCTAAAATCCATGCCCCTCGCCTACATCGCTCTCGGCGCCAACCAGCCCAGCCCCGCCGGTCCTCCTGAAGCCACTCTCGTCGCGGCCGCCGCGCGTCTCACATCCCTCGGCAACCTCACCGCCTGTTCCTCTCTCTACTCCACCGCGCCCGTCGGCCTCCCCCACGAAATTGTTGATCAGCCCCGCTTCCTCAACGCCGTCGTCGCGCTCGAAACCAATCTCGCTCCCGACCAACTCCTCCACGCCCTGCTCGCCATGGAGCGCGAATTTGGCCGCAACCGTTCCGCAGGCACCGCCAACGGTCCCCGCACCCTCGATCTAGATATCCTCCTCTACGGTGACCTCATCCTCCGGGAATTCGATCTTGAGATTCCCCACCCGCGCTTTGCCGAGCGCGCCTTCGTTCTCATCCCACTCAGCGAAATCGCTCCCGAACTCCACGATCCCCGCTCTGGGAACACCGTGTCACAATTGCTTGAGAGCCTGTTTCCCCCTCCGGAAACTGCCATGGATGCGGCGATCAAAATCCAAAGCGATCACTGGCGCGCTACTGTCTGTCCTGGCTCCGGCGCTCCTCACGCTGCGCGCCCAGGCGCCGCAGAATAATTCCGCATCGCCCGCGACCACGCAGCCAATCCCCGCAACCAAGCAACAGGTAACCGTCACCGCCTACCGCACTCCGCTCGGCGATCTTGAAAGCCCCGCCACCACCCGTGTCCTCTCGCAAATCGTCCTCGCAACCACCCCCGCCATCACCCTCGACGATCAGCTTCGCCAGCTTCCCGGCGTCGAATTGTTTCGCCGCTCGCCCTCGCTCGTGGCCAACCCCACATCGCAGGGCATCAGCCTCCGCGCGCTCGGTTCCACCTCCGCCAGCCGAACCCTCGTCACCGAAGATGACGTGCCTCTCAATGACCCGCTCGGCGGCTGGATTCACTGGCAGGAGCAACCCGAGTTCTCCATCAACAGCATCGAACTGGTTCGCGGCGGCGCCAGCGATCTCTACGGATCGAGCGCCATCGGCGGCGTCGTCAACATCGTCCCCGCTCTCCCAACGTCCAAATTGTTCGAATTGCGCAGCTCGTACGGCGCCGAAGGAACATACGACGAAAACGCGCTCGCCCAAACCAGCTTCGGTCCCTGGGGACTTCTGGGCGCTGCGGGCATCATCGGTACCGACGGCTATATTCAGGAGTCGCCTTATCAGCGCGGCCCCGTCGATGTGGCCAGCTTCGTCCACAGCCAAAACGCTCTCGTCCTTGCCCAGCACGTTCGGGGCCCGCTTCGCTTCTTCGCGCGCATCGGCGCCTTCAACGACTCACGTGGCAACGGCACTCCCTTCCAGAAAAACGCTACTCGCCTCGTGCGCTATGCCACCGGCGCAGACTGGACGAGCCCGCAAAGCGCCTCGCTCGACCTGCGTCTTTACGGTTCCGACGAGCGCTTTCGCCAGACTTTTTCCAGCATCTCCAACGCACCCAACTCCGCCAATCCTACCTGCAATTTCCGTTGCGGCGAAACTCCCACGCGCTTTTCCTTTGTCCCCATCAACGAGCTGGGCGCGGCCGCGCATTTCAGCCAGCCTCTTGGAGTGGGTGTGCTCCTCGTCGCTGGTGCCGATGTTCACGACGTCCGCGTCTGGGACCGCGAGCAAACCTACGGCTCCTCCGCCGCACTCACCAATCTCCACGACCACCAGCGCGACTCCGCCGCTTACGTCGAAGCCATGTGGACGCACAAAGCCTGGACCGCTATCGCTTCCGCCCGCATGGATTGGTTCCAGAACTACGACGGCCACCAAGTCACTTGGAATGGCTCAACCTGGCTGCCCAGCGCCACGCAGCCATCGCAGCGCGACGAGCGCCCCTTCGATCCGCGCCTGGGCGTCTCGCGCAAAATCTCTGCGCATTGGGCATTCTCCGCGTCAGGCTTCCGCGCTTTTCGCGCCCCGTCACCCAACGAGCTTTACCGGACCACCACCGTCGGCAGCAAAACCACCTTTCCCAATGGCAATCTACTCAGCGAGCGCGCCACGGGTTGGGAAGCAGGTCTTGCCACGCAATACTCCTGGGGCAGCGTGCGCGCCAGCTACTTTCTCACTCAGGTCAACAGGCCCATCGTCGCGCTCACCCAGACGGCCACCATGCTCACGCGCGAGAACCTTGGCCAGATCGAAAGCCGCGGCGTTTCGATCGACTACGAACTGGCTCCGCGTTCCTGGCTCACTCTCGACGGCGGCTACCAGTACGCGCACGCCGTCGTCTCTCGCGGCACGCAGGACTTCGGCAACTGGATCCCCGAAGTCGCTCGCAATCTCGCCACGCTCAATCTGCGCGCATCCCGCCCTCGGCTCGGTTCCCTCAGTCTCGAGAGTCGCCTTAGCGGCCGCATGTTCGACGACGATGCCAACACCTTCCTTCTCGCCGGCTACTTCCGCCTCGACGCCTACGGCTCCCACAACTTCGGCTCCAGGGTTACGCTCTTCGCCGCCGGCGAAAACCTTACTGGCCAGTCCGTCGAAGTTTCCAAGACTCCAACCACCGCCCTCGGCCAGCCCCGTGCCGCTCGCGCCGGATTCACTATCCACCTCGGCTCCGCCTCCAAGTAACCGCCGGCCCCAAATAGCCGCCACCGCAAAACCGTCTTTCGTGCTCCATCCAGCCTGTCTTGATCCCTTCAATTGACCCGCGCCCAACCGGCCGGTATCATCACATCCTCCCCGGTTGAATTACCTCGCCCAACAAGGCTCAATGCACGCGTCCACATCTCAAATCGCGCGCCCCCAGCCCCGCTCGAAGCCGCACCTTCTGCGCATCCTTGGCGTGGGCTTCGGAATCGCCGCCATCGTGGGCAACTCCGTCGGAATGGGAATCCTCCTTACGCCCGGTCAGGTCGCAGCCCAACTCAGGAATCCCTGGATTGTTTTCGCGGCTTGGAGCATGGGCGGCCTCTTCGCCTTCTTCTGCACCCAGTCCGTCACTGAGTTGGGAACGATGCTCCC
>CAZKJB010000330.1:0-4560 GCA_964552975.1 uncultured Occallatibacter sp.
GCACGCGAATCGCGTTCCGCTTTTCAAGCCGGACCTCGTTATCGGTGAGCCGCGCCAGCCTGGCATCGGCCGCTTCGTCCGAGCGGGCCTGGATGGTGTAGAACGTGTTCGCGATCCAGTCTGGTGCCCCGACTACCGGCGCATCGAAGCCGTAGGCAATCTGAAGAAGGACCTTGATAGGAAGGTTCGTGACTTCGAAACGGCTGGAGTGCGGCGGGCTCGAGACGGTTACGTGGAATGTGGCATCCGGCGGCGGTACCGGGCGAATGGTGGCAACATCAAAGGTCAGCGTGGGCGTGTAGTTCGGTTCTTCTATGATGGGAGCCTGCGCGCGAAGGCACAGGCCGCCCTGGAAGACGAGAAAGGCCGCGAACAAACCAGTGTGTCGCTGAACGATGCGGAACATGGACGTATGACTCCTTGTGGGGATGATACGTGTGAACAAACGGGCCAGTTCCCGCATTGGCATGAAAACGAGTCGTAAGGTTCCGCTTCAGGCTGCGGTGGACTGGACCAATTCTAGTTCAGAGGCCGTCCTCTTCTCGTTTCCCAAAGATAAATCTCTAGGGCCGCGCCTGGCGTGAGTGCGGCCTACTGACGAAACTTCGCATCAGTCCCGGGAAGTCGGCTTTGCAACCGTAATCCTGAATTCTGACAGTTCTGGTCGGCATCGCCGGCTACTCGGAAGTCCTTTACTGTTAACGTTCGCATAGGCGGCGATCCTCCGGAGCTTTGGAGAAGTGTACGTCCAACGGGTGGTGGAGCATATTAGACTATTTGTCATTAGCCCGTTTCCCCTCGCTAGAGCAGCTTTGGCGCAATCGGAACGGTGCGGAAGTGTAACCGCATTCAGGTGAAAGCATAAGATCGACGCCAATGTTGAGAACTCTGAACATGCCGGCCAAGAGCCTTCCGGTCTTCTTAGCCCTTTTTTCGGCGGTCGTGCCTCCCTCGAAAGCAATGAATCGTTCACGAATCAATCGTAGTGACAGCACGGCCTATATTATGGATACTCCCGGGACGTGCGGTGTGGGCCTTATGGGTCCGTAAGCGCTCCGAGTTTGGTGCCGCTTTTGTCGCGCCTGGTGCATAATCGTCGATGTACGTCGCGGGTTGATGAAGTGGCATACCGATTCCTTCAACTGATGCATCAAGTCTTACTTCGGCAGGTTCAGGAGCTCAACCGATGGGAGGGATAGGCAATAAGCTGCGTGATTCGCGCCTGAAGTGGAAGTTGACGCTTCGCGAGGTGGAGGAGCGCAGCTTGCAGCTTGCCCAGCAATGGGAGAATCCTTCTTACAAGATATCGGCAAGCTGGCTTGACCGGGTGGAGCGCGAAAATCGGGAATTGTCGGCGGTCAAGCTGATCGTCTTAGCCGTGATTTACGGGCTCACCGCCGATCAAATGTTGGCCCTGGTTCCCGGCGCCCACCCAAGTAACCAACTCGACCAGATCTCGTTGCCAAACTCAACGCTCCTCCTGTCACGAGGGCCGCTGGAGCAGTATGCGAAGGTATGGCTTCCGGATACCTTCCCCTCAGATAAAGTGCCGGTTGCGACGACATTGCTCCCCGTCGAGCAAGGAATGTTGCCAGCCCATTACCGGCGCGGCGTCATCGGGAAGCGCGACCGCACACTGGAGCCCATGATTCGGGCGGGCTCTATTGTACTGATCGACACGCAGAAGCGCGCAATTGCTAGCCGGCGGGAGTGGACGCACGAATTTGACCGGCCGATTTATTTCCTGATTACGCGGACCGAGTATTTCTCGGGGTTTTGCGAGCTGGACCAGGGTTCGGAATGGCTAACGCTAGTTCCTCATCCCCTTTCCTACGAGACGAGCCGGCGTTGGCGATTTCGGAAGGAAATTGAAGTGGTCGGCACGGTCGCCGCCGTGCTCATGCGGCGCTGAGCTTTTTTGCTAGATGGCCCTCTCCAAGTCAGCCAGTCGTGGGGAGCTGGCTTGATCGTAGAGTGCGAGCAGTTGGCGGGTCATGATGTAGTAGGTTGCGACCGCACGTTGGGCGTAATCGGCGAACGCGGACTCTAAGTTGCCTGTTTTGGCTGCGCCTTTGAGACGACTGACATGCCATTCAATCTCGCGGGCGTTGAGCCTAAGTTGCTCTGCGACGACGAGTGCTTCTGGATACCAACGCTGCACATAAGTCGCAAGCTCGACTAGGATCTTGCAATTGTGTTCGATTATTTCAAGGCCTTCGAGGCCGCCCAGAAGCCTCCAGATCGCGGTGCGGTCGAGAACGAAGCCATCACCCTCGGGACGAAGCTCGCCGGATTCGCTCACCATGTCAAGCGCGATCGTTGAGATCGCGGTGCGGTCAATCCAGGTGATACGGTCCAACATGTCCTCCCAAATGGCTTCAGCGGACCGGCGAGCGCGGAAGTGATGGTAGAGCCATGTGGCGATAAGAAGCGCCAGGAGCAGTGTCGCGAAGATGACAAAGTAAAGGCCTCTCAATTCCTTCTCCAAGCTTGTATTCGCATCAGTTCATTCTCCACGTGTCTCTGCAATGTATAAATCTGAAGCCGCATGGCTTCCGGAAGTTCTCGAGGTGCAGGCGCATCCGCCCAAAGCATGACGATCCAGTAGCCTTCGCAAACCATCCAGGCAACACTGCGAACATGAGATAACTGCGTGAAGAGATATGTTCCGCTGTTAAGGCCCACGAAGTTGTTAATGATACCGAGGCCGACGCAGACAATGGAGTAGACCCCCAGGCCTTGGGCGATCCGGGCAGCGTGCGTCTTCCAAGGCAGGCCTACAGTGCTGGACAATGCCACGGTACCTACGAAAAGCTCACTCATCAGAGCGGCAGAGAAAAAATTGCTGCGCAGGATGAAAACCTGAATTGGACGTGCGGCGTCTGGATGAGCGAGCCAGGTGAGAAGAAAGGCGACGATCACTGATCCGCTGACCAGGCCAAGAAAAGTTCTGTGAACATCGCGTGCCCACACGCCCGTGGGGCAGAAGACATGCACGGCAATCTCATACCAGACGAAGAGTTGCAAAACTTCGTCCACGATGCCCAGCGTCCAGTAACAATCCTGATAGGTGGGAAAGGAAAAGTTGAGAAAGACTAGATACTTAATGGCGGTTGCAATAGTCTCCTCGGCGATGAGGGCCGTGAAGAACGGAAACGACTTCGCGCGGCGCCGCACAAAGAGCACGAAGAGAATCAGGAACTGACCAAGAAAGATGGCCGCCCAAGCAAAGAGATCAAATCCGGAAAGGTGCATTCTCGGGCTCCGCTTGAGCGACCACCGGGTCGAAAGTTTGCCCCAAAAGGCTACCTCGAGTGTACTGCGACGACACAGCCGCACCCGCCAGTTGGGTCCGGGCCACCGCCGCCTGGGTCGCTTGGGAGCATTTGAGTCAGTGTAGACGCTGGCGAGGATTGGATGGGGCGTTGAGTAACGGTTTTGCTGAAGCCGACGGTTGTCAAGGCGAGGACGAGAGCGAGCAACGATCGAAATGCGGTGTGCTTAGTCAATGGACCGTCTCCTGGTTGCGCTGGTTGCGCGTTGGGCAGAAGACTAGCGGATCCAGTGCGCAAGTCATTGAAATAAAAATAGATTTTGCCTATGAGAAATTTAGGCAATGCGCAATCTGCTGGAACTGGCACTCAAATCTACGAACAAATGTGTATTGAACCCAAAGAAGCGTTCGTAGATTGCTTCGAATTGCAATTTGCTTATAAGCAACACGTGGAATTAATTGCTTGGAGTTCTTCGGAAGATAAAGAGCGCGGGAAGATTTTCATCCCACGTGAGCGGAGTTGCCACGCCACGCTCACCACTTAATTCAGGATGTTGCTTATTCGCAAACGCCCTTATGAGTTGCTGGGGAGAGGCAATGCGCCGTGTGACATTACCTGAGAGGGCGCGCGGAGCCGCCGGGTGACCTAGGGAACTCTAATCTGATTTCACGGGCCCAATTGAGTGATCTAGATCGCAGGAAATTGCCGAAACAGGAGGAGTCCTGTTTTGTACATTCCCTGACCTCGCGCCCTGACAGAGCGAGATTCAGAAGGTTCTCGAGGTTCTTCGCGCGTTGTTCCCATGGGATCGCGCCTTGGATTCAGTCATTCGCAAACTTAGAATCAGGTCGCTAAAGGCGCAGATTGAAGTCTCCCGGCTTCGAAGCGAGTCCTTTGCCGGGGATTTCGAGAAGGCTACGTCCAACGAGCAGAAATCAGAAATCGCGCGAAAATGGGACCGCACGATAAAGGCGAAGCACGCCGCTCAGGTTTTGCTTGAGATGCTCGAAAGGCAGCAGAAGGACGAGAGAGCAAACCGGGACCAAGGTTCAGCAAGGCAATAAAAAGGGCCCTTACATGAAGATCTGCGGGAGTTGCCGCTCGACACGATTTCGATATTCACGCTTTCGGCTAATTGACCTGCTATGGCTCTTTCCAATATGCCTTCCAGTGCGTTGTAGTGATTGCGGAGAACGAGTCCATACGAATCTTTTCAGTGCGTTTGCCATCAGGCGAGCCGACCGGGTGCGCCATTCTGAGAGACTCCACAAGAACGCATAGGGTT
>CAZKJB010000331.1:0-4539 GCA_964552975.1 uncultured Occallatibacter sp.
GGCTGTGCGCAATCATCCCCCAATGCTTCTCGCCCGTTTTGTCCGGCGCTGCCGGTTCGTCACCTTTTCCAAGCTGCTGGGACTCTCCGCTCTCGTCCTGGTCTCGAGCTGCCTGGTCTCTGGCTGCAACCGCTTTAAGCGGTTCCACACCGAGCAGCATGAGATGGTTTACGTCTCAACCCGCCAGACTTATCTCCACGACCGTGTCGCTCCTGTCTCCAATCGCGTCTGCGAGGTAGTCAACGGCCAGCCGCTCGAAGTCCTCGAGCATGGCAAGCGCTTTCTCCGCGTTAAAACCGAGAAAAACGAGATGGGGTGGATTGAGGACCACGCCGTAATCGACGCCAAAACTTACGGCGGATTCGCCCAGCTCGCCGATCAGCACAAGAATGATCCCGTGGTTGCGACCGCTACCCTCCGCGACGACCTCGTCATGCACCTTCTCCCCGGCCGCGAAACCGCGCGTTTTTATCTTCTGGCCGGAAACTCGAAGGTGCAGCTTCTGGCGCGCGCGTCGGCTCCCAAGAAACTCGCTGAAGCTGTCATCCCGCTGCCCCTCCCCGCGCCTGCAAAACCCGCACAGGGAGCCAAGAACGCTCCGACCGCGTCCGCCACAAAAATGAGTGCGCCGCAAAGTCCCCCAGCCGCGGCTGCGCTGCCGCCCGAGCCGCCCGCAATGGAAGACTGGTGGCTGGTGCGGGATGAGAGGGGTCGCATCGGCTGGCTGCTAGGCAGCCGCCTCGATGTCGATGTGCCCAACGAGGTCGCCGAGTACGCAGAAGGCCAACGCATCGTGGGCGCGTGGGTGCTCGCCAAGGTCACTGACTCCACGCAGGACACGCCGAACAACCAGGTGCCCGAATACTTGACCGTGATGTCGCCGCCGAATTCCGGCCTTCCGTTCGATTTCGATCAGGTGCGCGTCTTCACGTGGAGCCTGAAGCACCATCGTTATGAGACGGCATTCCGGCTGCATCCCATTCAGGGCTTTCTTCCGGTGCGCGTCTTCACGCAACCCACGCCCAAGGGCTCCGTTCCCGCATTCAGTTTTATGCTTGCAAGCAGCGCCAACGTCACCACAGACGCTGCCTCGGGCATCATGCGCCCTGTCGCGCCGCGAACCATCGACTATGAAATGATTGACACGGCGGTTAAGCGCATCGGCCCGGATCTTGCCCCGATCCCCATCCCGCATGAACCGGGAGAGAAGAAAGCCGTTGGCAAGAAGCCGGTGAAGAAGTCGCGGAAGCACTGATCCCGCCCTTAAAATAAAAAATTACAAATCCATCGTTGAAAGGGGCGAGTCCAGATGGGCATTTCCAGGCGTGATTTCATCATACTGGTGGGCCAGGCGGGCGGCTATGGCGCCGCGTTCATGACCATGCAGACCCTGGGCCTGATGACGCCACGCTCCGCGGCCGCTCTTCCACTGGCAGTGGCTCCCGGCACCGGCAAGGGCGTCAAAGTAGCGATCCTCGGCGGGGGAATCGCTGGCCTGGTTGCGGCTTACGAGATGAATTCCCTCGGCTACGACTGCACAGTACTTGAGGCGCGCGAACGGCCTGGTGGGCGGAACTGGACAATCCGCGGCGGCGACAAAGTGGCGTTGAACGACGGCAGCGTGCAGACCTGCGCTTTCGACGCGGGACACTACCAGAACTTTGGGCCGGCGCGTCTTCCGTCAGTGCACAACACAATACTTGGCTATTGCCGCAAGCTCGGAGTCGCGTTGGAAGTCGAAGTGAACAGCTCACGATCAACTTTCCTGCAGAATGACGCTGCAAACGGCGGAAAGCCCGTCGTCCAGCGCCAGGTGGTGAACGATACTCGCGGGCACGTGAGCGAATTGCTTGCCAAGTGCATTAACAAAGGCGCACTTGACCAGGATCTGAGCGCGCAGGACCGCGACCGGATGCTGAGTTTTCTTCGCATCTACGGACCGCTCGATCGTGCAGACAAATACATCGGCAGTGATGGCGCGGGCTTTGCACGGAAGCCCGGCGCCGGCGATCAAACGGGATTGCTGAGCCAGCCGATCGACATGCAGACGCTGCTCGATGACGACTTCTGGGACGGGATTCTCTTCGAAGAGATATTCGAGATGCAGGCCACTATGTTCCAGCCGGTAGGCGGCATGGACCGCATTCCTTTTGCGTTTGCAAAGGCGCTGGGGGACACGGTGCAATATGGCGCGCCGGTAACGGAGATTCGCAAAACGGCGAACGGCGTGCGCGTCAGTTACACGCAAGGCGGCGTGGCGAAAACCACTGAGGCGGACTATTGCGTCTGCGGAATGCCGCTGACCATGCTGAAGAAGGTGCCCAACGACTTCAGCGCGCCTTACATGACAATCATCGACAAGTGCACATATGCCGGTGCCTACAAAATTGCGTGGGAGAGCCGGCGATTCTGGGAGCAGGACTACAACATCTACGGAGGGCTCGAGTTCTTGAAGACTGGCTGCAGCCCCGTATGGTTTCCTTCCGCGGGGCTCTTTAGCGATCGTGGTGTGGTGGTCAGCGGTTATGGATTCGATTCATCGCCGGAGTTCGATCGGCTCACTCTGGAAGAAAAGTTTGCGGCTTCGCGAAACTCAATCGAGCGCCTGCACCCGGGACACGGAAAAGAATTGGAGAAGCCGATCTACGTGGGCTGGCGTCACGTGCCCTATAACGAGGGGTCATGGATCGACACCTACGTTCCCGGGCAGAGCGCTTTCCCAGGAGCGCAAGCGCCCATGATGTCGCTTGGCCCCGCGTATGAACAGCTGATTACGCCGGATGGGCCCATCTATTTTGTCGGCGACCACGTAAGCCACGTCCTGGGATGGCAGGAGGGCGCGGCTCTCAGTGCACTGCGCGCCGTGCAGATGATCAGTGATCGCGTCGCTGCGTCGAAAGCTTAATTTCTTTTATTCTTCAACCGGCCAAGAATGATCGGAAGTCGAGGCCGCTCATTTTTGCTGATTGCGGCGCAGTTCCAGCTCAACCACGCGGAGCATTTCAAGCTCAGGCGCGGGCTTGCCGGTCCATATTTCGAATTGGCGTGCGCCCTGCTGGACAAACATTTCCAGGCCGCTGATGACCGCAATGCCACGCGCCTTGGCAAGCTTCAGCAGAGGAGTTTCGATCGGCGTGTAAACCATGTCAAACACCAGGCTCGCATTCAGCTCGCTCTCCTTAATTGACATAGGCTGTTTGATGCCCGTCATGCCGCACGGCGTGGTATTGATAATGACGTCGAAGCGGGTTTTCGCGAGCGCGTTCTGTTTGAGAACATGAGCTTTCGCTTTTCGCGCGAGCGAAACCGCGCGTTCGTGAGTGCGGTTGACGACAAAGACCTCGGATCCCTGATCAACGAGGCCGAATACCGCCGCTCGAGCCGCGCCACCCGCACCGATGACCAGAACACGCGCACCCTTGAGACGCAGGCGCCTTTCCAGCGGCCGAATCACTCCCGCCACATCCGTATTGAAGCCGTAGATTTTGCCGTCCGCTCCGGTGCGCAGAGTATTGCACGCGCCAATCTTTGCCGTCAGGGGGTCCATGTTGGCCAGGTACGGTAGAACCTCCTGCTTCAAGGGCATCGTCACGGCCACGCCATCCAGCGGCAGATCGCGAACGATGGTCAGCAGGTCATCCAGCGCGCGCACCTTCAGCGGAAGCATCACTGCATTCAGGTTTTCTCTGCGAAATGCCGTCAAGTGCATGATGGGCGAAAGCGAGTGAGCAATGGGGTTGCCGGCCACGCCGAATACGCGCGTCGCCTGGTCAAGCTGCTCCAGCCGGAAGAGGTCCAGCAGCGTTCGCGCCGACACCTGGCCGGGAGCAGTCTCAATGCCCTCACCGGCTGAAGCAAACGTGAATGCGGCGCCGGCGCGCGGGCTCAGCACCCGGCTGATCAGCCCCTCTTCTCCCATCGCGATTCCGATCACTTGTGATTCAACTGATTGGTCCTGGACCATTTGCAAAACTGCCAGGTTGTCGGCAAGGCTGCGAGCCGTGGTCACAACCTTCACAAATTCGGGTTCGTAAGCCGCGATTCGCTTGGCGGTCTGGTTCAGGCCGTCTGGCCGACGCGTGCGCGTGAAGTCGTGCGAACTGATCAGCAGGGCCGTACCGAAGGCGCGGAGGGACGCGCGGAACTTCGCCAGTTGCGGCCGCGTGCTCTGCTCGGCCGATTCCACCTCAAGGTCGATGATGTGGCAGCCTGCCTCGGCAGCTTTCAGCAGCAATTCCAGCTCAGAATTCAGTGACCCCGCAAAGTGGCCGCCAAAGGGCTTACGGCGGCACGTGCCAATGGCCGTGACCTCTCGATGACGGTTGAGGAAGGCCTTGAGCTCTGGGATGGCTGCCAGGGGTTTAGCCAGGAAATCAAGGCGGAACTCAATGAAAATGGAATCCTTACGGGCAGCTTCGGCCCGGGAAAAGAGCTCGGCGGGTGTTGAGCCCTGCACTGCCAGACACAGCTTGCCTACCCGCAGACGGGGCGCGATAAGGGCCGCCGCAGGAAGCGAAGCTATCGTGCTGGAGGCCGCGA
>CAZKJB010000332.1:0-4535 GCA_964552975.1 uncultured Occallatibacter sp.
CTGAACCACGCGCGTCTGCCAATTCCGCCACTTCGGCACGGGAGACCACTCAGGCGGGATGCGCCGAGCAGGCAGCAACTCTGAGTTTCGCAAAGGCGGCTGGTGGTGTCAAATGAGGCGCGGCAATCGAGACGACGGCGGCTTCATCAAAAGGCGGAATATAAATCCCATCTTACCGCGCAGGCATGAGAGCAAGCGCAGCAAGATGGGATTGCTGGAACCGGTGACTTGAGGACGCTGAGCTAGACTAGCTTGGCGTCGAGCACAATCTCAGTGTTATTAGCGAAGAGCTTTGAGATGGGGCAGCCGGCTTTTGCGTCGGCGGCGGCCTTGTCGAAGACTTCCTTGGTTGCGCCAGGGACGCTGGCGGTAGTGGTGAGCGCGATGCGCGTGACGGCGAATCCTCCATCGACCTTCGCGAGCGTGACGGCCGCCTGGGTTTCAATCTTTGTAGGCGTGAGACCCGCGCCGCCCAACTGCGCGCCAAGCGCCATGGAGAAACAGCTCGCGTGAGCTGCGGCGATCAGTTCTTCGGGCGTAGTGCCGGTGGCGGCGCCTTCGAATCGTGTGGCGAATGAGTAGTTGGCGTCCTTCAGCACGCCAGTTGCCGTCGAAATCGTGCCCTTCCCTTCCTTCAGTGAGCCTGTCCAAACCGCACTTGCTTTGCTTGCCATAGTCCCTCCTTGGGGATTCGGATTTCGTGTGGATGACTTGTTGCGTTGCCCGGCGCCAATCTAGGGAAATTCAAGGCGGGTGACCTGGCAGCGGAACCTAACGGCGCCTACCGGGATGAAACGGGCAGGCGGCCTCTCATCCATGCTAATCGGTCAGGCATCTTGCCCGCGCTGCCGCGCGCCGTGAATTCGAACTTTGAACCGGAATCAGGGCCGGATATCTCACAAAGTGGTGCGGCCCGATCAATGGATGAGGTGCAGAGGCCAAGCGCGTCAGGCAGATAGTCGCATCATATTCTTCGTCTTCGTCAGTTCCCTTTTTCGCTTGCCTTGAGAACGGCCTCGAATTGGTCGCCGGGAATCCACTCGATCGGTCTCTTTTGCCACTTGCGAGCCAACCCATAGCAAATCCAAAGCGAGCCAACTTGGCATTGCCGCGAAAGTCCCAGTCGGCGCGGTACTCGTCAGAGGGCTGGTGGTAGTGGTGCTCATCGTAGTCCATCGCCTGGGCGCGGCCAAACGCCAGGTCATGTCCTACGAAAAGGTCGCCCTGATCGACGGAGAATGCCGGAACGCCGACGTGAGCAAAAGAGAAGTGATCGGACCGGTAGTAGAGACCTGCGCCCGGAGTCGGGTCAGGCAGCAAGGCAAGGTCGAATGCTTTTGCGACCGACTGTACTGACGCCGGGAGTGAAGGTCTGCTGCGCGCGAACCAACACTGCGGCAAGAATGAAAGCGAATAGGAAGAATGAATTCGGTGTGCGCTGCATGGGATCTCCTTGAAAATTCCTCGGAGGACGAGAGGCGGCTTGGGTGAGGCAGGTTCGATTGAACCGGTCGAGGACTTCTCAGAGTACGTCTTGACCGGGCGACGGCGCAATTGTGTCGAGAGCCGCAGCGGGCAACAGATGAGTGCGCTTGAGTACCTTGCGCGCGAGGCCTGTAAGCGCCATCTCTGCGGCTTCGCGAAGCGGAACCCAGCGGCGCTCGCCGCCTGCCACCGTCATCTTTTCGATGTCGTCCTCAAAGACGACGCGAATACGCACGTAATAGTTAACCTGCATGATGGAGTGCCGCACAGTCATGCGCAGTTGCCGTTCGGGAACCGCTGGATTGCGCAACATGGGCAGTTCCCAAAGGCCGGGCATCACCGTGAGATGCGCAGGGCGCTGTTCGAGCAGCACTTCGCGTGTGCCCGCGCCCTGACGCGTATCGGATGTATGGCTGGTACGCACCGAAAGCGCGTGGGCCACAATGCGGCTGATGATTGGCGGCCGCGGCGGCGTCTTGTGCTCGCCACGAGTCTTGCAGTCCGCATGGAGTGGGCACACGAGGCATTGCGGATTGCGGGGCGTGCAAACCGTGGCTCCCAGTTCCATAATCGCCTGATTGAAGTCGCCGGGACGGGATGGATCGAGAAGCCGGCCGGCCAGATCCTCAATTTTGCGCCGCAGCACAGCGCCGCCACCCTTGCGGCTGCCCGCCTCCCAGCCCGCGACCCGGCAGAGCACGCGCTCAACATTGCCATCAACGACCGCCAGGGGTTCGTTAGAGGCGATGCTCGCCACCGCGGCAGCAGTGTAAGCGCCGATGCCGGGCAGCAGGCGCAATTGTTCGGCCCGGGACGGCAAGTTGCCCCCAAGATTCGAAGCCACAAACTCGGCTGCTTTATGCAACATGCGGGCGCGGCGGTAATAGCCAAGTCCGCTCCAAAGGGCGAGCACTTCCTGCTCTGGCGCGAGCGCTAGCGAAACCAGCGTGGGAAAGCGCGCGAGGAAGGCCTGATAACGCTCCACTACGACAGCCACACGGGTTTGCTGAAGCATGATTTCAGACACCCAGATCGCGTAGGGATCGGTGCTTCGCCGCCAGGGGAGGTCGCGCCGGTTGCGCTCGTACCACTGCAGCAAGCGGCTGCGCAGCGAACGAATCTTTTCAGGCCCCTCGCCAAGTCTTGGCATGGGCTCAGCTTACGGCATTTGGGTGCCGCGCGATTCGGACGAGATGGCTTGAAATACGAACAGTGACAAAGGTAATCAAATGATAGTTACGAAAGCTCTTATTGGTAACTTCGCGTGGTAGGATTTGAAGGCAATCCCGACATTTGGGTGGGGTAGCCAGGGGTAGGCGAGCAACTCAGCTCGCTTAAGTTTGGGGTCATTCGAGCCGAAGAACAAATCAATGCTCCTGCGTTGTTCGATCCTACAAGATTCCTGGAGGTATCTTGAAACACATCTATTTTTGCCTTGTGCTCATGCTGATGGCCGCAACTGCCGGCCTTTCCGCGCAACAACAGATCGCCTCAACCAGCGATAGCGTTCCGCCGCCGGTTTCCGGAGACGGTGGATTGACGCCTGGCCGCACTTTCCACGAGTGGACCCCGCGCAATTCGGCACCTGCCCCGTTTTCGCGAGTCGCTTTTGGCGGCGGCGTGTCGACGATGGGCATCAATCTGCAAGCCGCTGTGATTGCAAACAGATATATCAACCTGCGCGGCACCGGCAACTTCTTCAATTATTCGCTGACGAACATCAAGATGAATGGACTGGACGTGAGCGGCAAGCTGAACTTTGCCACAGCCGGCACTTCAGTGGACTTTTATCCGTTTCCGAACCACGGATTCCGGATCAGCCCGGGAGCGATGTTCTACAACCAGAACCAGGTCGCGGCGACCGTGGTAGCGCCGGGCGGAACGTCGTTCACGCTGGATGGCTACACGTACTACTCGTCGCAGGCAAACCCTGTAACCGGCAACGGCAATGTAATCCTGAACAAGACAAATCCCGCGTTCACCATCACCACCGGCTGGGGCAACATGATTCCGCGTCGTGGCGGACACTGGTCGTTCCCCTTGGAAATCGGCGCAGGGTTTGTTGGCGCGCCCACGGTGAATCTGGCTCTCACGTCGGGACAGGTTTGCGCTGATCCGGCCGGGACCATTGGCTGCATGCCCGTGGCGGGCAATTCGCAGATCAACTCAAACTTGCAGGCGCAGGTGGCGAAGTACCAGAACGATCTGAACCCGTTCCATATCTACCCGATCTTTTCGACCGGCGTAGGCTTCAGTTTCGGTTCGCGTCGCGGAGAAGCTAGCCCAATAGCTCCGTCACAATACTCGGGACGGTAGTAAGAGCCGCTTCGATCTGCGCCTGATCTTTACCGCCAGCCTCGGCGATCTCCGGCTTGCCTCCGCCGGAGCCGCCGAGCAGCTTGGCCACAGCGCCCACAAGCTTGCCAGCCTGAATGCGACCGATCAGTCCCGGCGTAACGCCGGCAATGAGCGAGACTTTTCCGTCAGCTTGCGCAGAGGCCAATACCACAACTCCTTCGCCCAACTTCTGCTTCAGGTTGTCGACGAGCGTGCGCAATTGTCCACGCTCAAGCGAATCGGCGCGGTGCGTGACCACTTTGACGCCTTTCACTTCAACCGCGCTCGCAATGGAATCGTCGAGCGTGCCGGCGGCGGACTTCATGCGGGATTCTTCGAGCTCGCGGCGCAAACGCTTGAGCTCATCGTCCTGAGCAGCGAGCTTGGCGCGCAAAGAATCGGAAAGATTCCCGTCGGCCGATGGAGCGACCTGAGACGCGAGTTGCGCCACGGCGAAGTCGCGGCGAAAGGTATCGAGCGAGCCCATGCCGCTGATCGCCTCGATACGGCGCACACCTGAGGAGACCGAGCTCTCGCCGGTGAGCTTGAGCAAGCCGATTTCGCCCGTAGCCGCGGTGTGCGTACCGCCGCACAGTTCGGTTGAGAAACCATCAGAAAGCTTGACCACGCGGACTCTGTCGCCGTATTTCTCGCCGAAGAGCGCCATCGCGTGGAACTCGTTGACAGCTACGTCGATGGGCACGTCTTCAAGA
>CAZKJB010000333.1:0-4516 GCA_964552975.1 uncultured Occallatibacter sp.
TCATCGGCGGGCTCATTGGCGGCTGGGTCAGCACCCACATCGGCCGCAAGCGCGGATTGATCGTTGCCGCCCTCTTTTTCCTGGTTTCTGCCCTGGGCGCCGCCGCACCGGAATTTCCCTTCGCCCCCATCGGCCACGGCGGCCCTGCTTATATGGGCAACTTCGTTTTCTATCGAATCCTCGGCGGCATTGGTGTGGGATTAGCCTCCATGCTGTCGCCGATGTACATCGCTGAAATCGCGCCACCCAAGGTTCGGGGAAACCTCGTCGCATGGAACCAGTTCGCCATCATCTTTGGCATGTTGGTCATTTACTTCGTCAACTTCGGAATCTCGAAATCGGGCAGCGGCGACGCCTGGCTCAACACCATCGGCTGGCGCTACATGTTCCTCTCCGGCACCATTCCCGCGGCCCTCTTCCTTCTCCTCCTGTTTCTCGTGCCTGAAACTCCGCGCTACCTCATGCTCAAGGGAAATGAGGCCGGCGCGCGTGCCGTTCTGGCCAAACTTGTAACGCCGGAAGAAGGCGCAAGGGAGCTTTCCGAAATCCGCGCCTCGCTTGGCGAGCATCACTCGGGCAAGCTGTTTTCCTTTGGAGCGCTTGTCGTCTTCATCGGCATCATGCTCTCAGTCTTCCAGCAATTCGTCGGCATCAACGTCGTGCTGTATTACGCGACAGATATTTTCAAGGGCATGGGCATGACCACCAATGCCTCTCTGCTGCAAACCATCATTGTCGGCGCGGTCAATCTAACGTTCACCGTAGTGGCCATTCTCACCGTCGACAACATGGGCCGAAAGCCGCTGCAAATCATCGGAGCGCTCGTCATGGCAGTCAGCATGATCGCTTTGGGCACCGACTTCTGGATTGGTGGCCAGGGCATGGTCGCGCTCGTTTGCATGCTCGTCTACACTGCCGGTTTCGCCGTCTCCTGGGGTCCCGTCACCTGGGTGCTTCTGAGCGAGATCTTCCCCAACCAGATTCGTGGCAAAGCCATGGCCGTCGCGGTCGCCATGCAGTGGATCGCCAATTATCTCGTCAGTTGGACTTTCCCCATTCTCGATAAGAATCCGTATCTGGTGGACCACTTCAAGCACGGGTTCACTTATTGGATCTATGGCGTCATGGGCATTCTCGCCGCCTTGTTCATGTGGAAGGTTGTGCCGGAGACCAAGGGCCGCTCACTGGAGCAGATGGAATCCATCTGGCAAACGACAGCCCAGAAATCATCCTAGGCATCGGTCGCCAACGCGCTCATCGACACCGTTTCTCCAGCCTTATCCCGAACCTGTTCTGAAAGGGCACGAGTAAAGGCCGCGGGCGGAAAAGTTGGGAACGCACTGCTTTCAGTTTTCTGAACCCTGATCCCTGACCCCGGTCTCTTAGGGCTTTAGCCCCTGAGGGTCGTCCACTCAGACTAACTTCCGCTAGTCGATAAAGTAGCCGATGTCAGTCAGGACCTTCTCGCTCAGCTCCACACCCAAAAGCCGTGCACAGAGCGAGGCGCGCAGGTTCCCTTCAAAACGTTGCAGCACTGGAGCCGGCAGGTCTGTTTCTCGCCGAAGCAATGACAGCAGTGCCGCGCTATCGGTTGGGTACTGGTAGTCGCCGGGTAGTCCGCATGACGGCCGAATCGTCAGCGAGAGGGGAATCGCTCCTCCACCTGATTCGGAGCGACCGGATGGCTGAGTGATGAGATTAACTCGCATGCGGAATCTTGGCATTAGCTTGTGTAGCGCTCAATGGCCCGGAAAGGTTATCCGAGTCACACAAGGGTGGCGAGACCGTTCGAATCAGTCCTTCCCTCGCGTCATTCCATAGCGGGGGGATTGACTGGGTTCCGGCCTTCCGCTATATTCCGGTTATGGCTTTTGCCTCCAAGCCGGTCGCCTGTCGCGCCTGTCATTGCGCCTGTTGTTGCGCTTATTGCTGCGCGCTGTGCCGGTCTTGTCAATGAGCTAGTCCAGGCTCAATCGATCTCAACAAGGCCGCGCTTCAGCAACCCCGCTGACGCGGCCTTTGTGTTGTTGCCGTAAGCGGACAAATCAACCAGAAACCCCAAACATCGTGATTCAATGACCTTAGCTTCTCCTTACGCGCAGCTCCACAGCCCCGCCTCCCGGCGGCAGCGCTGTTGTTGTAGCTGGCGGCAACGCTGTTGTTGCAGCTGTTAACCGCTTCCTCATCCCAAATTCATACGCGCCAATAAGCGCTGCGGCTTCCCCGCTGCATCTGCATCCGCCCCACCCGAATGCAGAGCACTCAACAAACCTTCAGGAGGTTTTTATGATTTCCACCAGGATTCTTCCCGTCGCTCTTCTCGCATCCCTCGTTGCCGCGATCTCGCCCGCTCACGCGCAGATTGTGGGCGCCACAATCGGCGGCACGGTCCACGACTCCACCGGTGCTGCGTTGAGCGGCGCAAGAGTCACCGTCAGGCAGATTGAAACCGGCGCCACGCGGACGCTGACCACCGGCGCAGACGGCCGCTATGCGGCGCCGAGCGTGCCCGTAGGAGATTACACAGTAACGGCTGCGCATGACGGCTTTGCGGCGCAGGAGCGGACGGGCATCACCCTTGCCATAGCGCAAAGCCTGGTCGTCGATTTCCAACTGGGCGTTGATTCGGTGCGTGAAGAAATTGTGGTCAACGCTGCCGATCCGAGTGTGAACACGACTTCGCAGCAAACGTCGGGCTTGATCACCGAGCGGCAGGTGAAAGAGCTGCCGCTGAACGGGCGCAGCTATGACCAGCTCATCACGCTGAATCCGGGCACAGTGAACTACACCAACCAGCGCTCCGGTGGTGTCGGCACATCGAACTCGTCAGTGGGCAGCATGTTCGCAGTGTCCGGACGCCGTCCGCAGGACAATCTGTTCCTGCTCAATGGCATCGAATACACCGGCGCATCGCTCATTAACACAACTCCGGGGGGAACCTCAGGGCAGTTGCTGGGAATCGACGGCGTCCGCGAGTTCAACGTGGTCACGGACACCTATTCGGCCGGGTACGGTAAGCGCGATGGAGCGCAGGTCTCGATTGTGACGACCGGCGGCACCAACAAGGTGCACGGCTCGATGTATGAATTTGACCGCAACAGTTTCTTCGACGCACGGAATTACTTTGATGCAGCGCGCATCCCCGAGTTCCAGCGCAATAACTTCGGCGCGTCTCTTGGCGGCCCCATCAGAAAGGACAAAGCGTTTCTGTTTGCCAACTACGAGGGCTACCGTCAGAACCTCGGCGAGAGTCTCGTCACGCTGGTGCCGGATGCATCCTCTCGTTCCAAGGCCGTAGCTAGTGTGCAGCCGCTGCTCAATCTCTGGCCCGTAGCCAATGGGCCCGAGGTCACGACCAACGGCGTGGCGACGGGTATTGCCGAATGGATTGGAACGGCGCCGCAGCAAATTCGTGAAGACTTCGGCACCACGCGCTTCGATACCAACCTGACGGCGAAAGACTCCTTCGCTGGCGTGTACACCGTGGATGACTCATCCGCGACCACGCCATCCGCCGATCCTTATTCTTACGTCACCGAGCGGCTGCGCGAGCAGGTGCTGAGCGCGGAAGAGAAGCACACCTTCGCGAGGGCTGTGAACATCGCGCGCTTCGGCTATTCGCGAGCCAACTACTATTTCTATGGATATGTGCCGGCCGCTCAGCAGGCGCTCACGCCGAGTGCTCGTGCCGGAGTCCCCACCTACGCCGTCGTCATTGCGGGCTCAACCGCCTCCAATGGAGCGTCGTCCATCACCACGGCGGGTGCGAACGTCGGTTCGAACAACGGCATTACGCGCAACCTTTTCACTTTTGACGATCATGCCTACTACACCAAAGGCAAACACAGCATCGAAGGTGGCGTATGGGTGCAGCGCCTCCAGTCGAACGACAACCTCGCGCAGGATCAGTACGGGCAGGCTTCTTTCGCTTCGCTCAGCACCTTTCTCGCAGGCACCATCAAGACCTTCACCTACGCGCCGCAGACGACAGAGTTGGGTTGGCGTACGCTGTTCGTCGATGCGTTTATCGAGGACACGGTTCACATCCTGCCGCGCCTCGAAGCCCGTGTCGGATTTCGCAGCGAGTCATCGGCGGGATGGAGTGAGTCGCAGGGACGCGCGGGCGTCTACGGCTTTACCAACGGCGTAATTAACACCACGCCGAACATCTTGTCGAACGCCATGACCAACAATCGCGCGCTGTTTCTGCCGGAACCGCGCATAGGGCTGGCGTGGGACGTCTTCGGCAACGGACACACCGCCGTCACCGCTGGAGCCGGCCTGCACCACTCGTTGCTCGATGCTCTCGACTATCGCCTCGACCAGGCTGCGCCGTTCAACACCGTGTATTCCTACTCCAGCACCACGGTGGCGAACCCAACCAGCGGCACTCCGCTGGTGTCGCCTTCCACGGCAGATAGCGGCATTGCGACACCCTCGCTCCTGGCCTACAACTTGAAGATCGAGCAGCAGATTGCGCCGTCCACTGCGCTCTCCATCGGCTACGACGGCTCGC
>CAZKJB010000334.1:0-4516 GCA_964552975.1 uncultured Occallatibacter sp.
TGAGGGCATCCTCAAGATCGCGCGCGGCAAACTCGTCTTCGGCATCGTGGCCGGGAACGGTGACTTGAATCCTGGCCGGCAAGTCGATCATTCGTCCGAAATGCACTTCGCGCGGCGCAGGAAGGAGCGGAACCGCCGATTGCGCGGTAGCGCCGACGGCGACGACAAGAAAGATGATGAATGCTAAACCGGGCAAAGATAAAGTAAGAATGGATCGGTTAAGACTGAACAATTGCTGTCCGCTTTCAGCTCATGGAATCGAGCATTTTGATTCGATGCGATCATTGTAGACTGAGAGATCGCAAGGCTTCATCCGACATTTGCTGGCGCTGCCGGCCAATGCGCATGACGAAAGAGGACACGCCAGGATGAGCGCGAAGCATCCGATCGATTCGCCGATGGCCGCGCCCGCCGACTCCACAGCAGTACGCAGGTACAACACATTCCTGCTGCTGGTCGCGGGATTGGGTGGCTTGCTGTACGGCATCGATGTAGGCATCATCGGCGGGGCGTACCCGTACCTTGAAGCGACTTCGGGGCTGACGCCTGCGCAGCTTTCAGTGATTGTGGCGGCAGTGCTGTTGGGCAGTGTGTTCTCCACGCTGTTTTCAGGGCTGCTGGCCGATTGGATCGGACGCCAGCCGCTCATGGTGATGAGCGGGCTGATGTTCGCGCTGAGTATTCCGGTCATCGCTCTTTCGCAAGGATACTGGCCTCTGTTTCTCGGCCGGCTGCTGCAAGGCATGAGCGGCGGATTGGTCGGTGTGGTGGTCCCTCTGTATCTGGCGGAGTGCCTCGCGGCGTCGAATCGCGGCAAAGGCACGGCGATCTTCCAATGGATGCTGACACTGGGAATCGTGGCTGCCGCGCTTGTTGGCATCTTCTTCAGCTACCGCGTGGATGCAGTGGCCAGGCTAGGCGATGCCGCAGCGCTCTATCGATTTAAGGACCACGCATGGCGTGGCATCTTTTGGGTGTCGCTGCCGCCGGGCGTGCTGTTTGTGCTGGGCAGCCTGCTGGTTACGGAATCGCCGCGGTGGCTGTTTCGGCGCGGAGCGAGGGATCGGGCACTCGCCGCGCTGCGCAAGTCACGCAGCCCGCAACAGGCGGCGGTGGAACTCGATGAGATGGAAGCAACGGCGCGCGCCGCTCAGGCAAAAACCGGAACGCAGATCAGGGAATCGCTGCTGCGGCGCAAGTATGTGATTCCCTTTCTGCTGGCCTGCGTGATTCTGGCCTGCAACACAGCTACGGGCGTGAACTCGGTGATCGGCTACAACACCGGCATCCTGTTGCAGAGCGGCTTGAGCGATCTGCTCGCGCATTGGGGCTATGTGATCTTCACGGTCGTGAATTTTCTTTCCACGACCATCGGTATGGTGCTGGTGGACCGCAAGGGGCGCAAGTTTCTGCTGGTGACCGGGACTGCCGGCGTGATTGTTGCAATGGCGTGCGTGGGATTGCTGTTCAAGACGACAGAAAAGCTGACAGTGGATTGCCGCGATGCGGTGCAGGCTTTGGTTGGCCCAGGCCAGGACCTGACGTTGCGCTTCGATCAAAGCGCGGCAAGCAAGTTGCTGGCCGCCGAGGGCGATGCGGGACAACGCATCGGGAGTGAGCGCGCATCGCTGGCGATCATCTACTCCTATGGGGACTTCACGGGGGCGACCAACTTTGTGCGGTCCGACGACGCGGCGGCCGCACCCATTGAGATCAAGCGCGCAAACAGCTTGCCGGCGAACAGGGTCAATGCGCTATTCGAGAATCCATTTGCTAATTTGGACGCTGCCCGGAAGGCGCCGCTGAGAATTCAGAAGGCGATGGTGGGACGCGTTCCAGAGGCCGGACATGGATGGCTGGTGGCGCTGGGGCTTTACGCGTTCATCGCGTTCTTCGCCATGGGACCGGGCGTCGTGGTGTGGCTGGCGCTGAGCGAGTTGATGCCGACACGCATCCGTTCGAATGGCATGAGCGTTGCGCTGGTGATCAATCAAATGGTGTCAACCACATTGGCCGCGATCTTTTTGCCTTTCGTTAGCAAACACGGCTACTCGTCAATGTTCTTCCTCTTTGCCAGCTTTACCGTTGTGTACTTCCTGGTAGCGGTGTTCTTTTTGCCGGAAACCAAGGGCAAGACGCTGGAGGAGATTGAAGCGCATTTTGAGAAGACAGCGACTAACCACTAGCTTCCAGTTACCCGCTTTTCGTTCCGGGTTCGAAGACTTCAGCGCTTGCTCGATGCAGAACGATCCAATAGGCTGAAACCTTATGTTGAGAAACAACCGGTCCATCCCGGCGGCGACTGTCATTCCCGTCCTGATTTATCCCGATGTGCGCGAAGCGGTAGCCTGGCTAAGCGCCGCTTTCGGATTTCAAGAGCGCGTGCGAATCGGTGACGGTCATCGATCGCAGCTCAGGGTTGGCGATGGGGCTGTCATTCTCGGCGATGTGCGAAATGATCGCCACGCGCCCCGCGCCGGTGAGATCACTCACTCGGTGATGGTGCGCATGGAGAACGTTCGCGCTCATTGCGAACGCGCCCGCGAGCATGGCGCGCGGATTATTCAAGAGCCAGCCGACTTTCCGTACGGCGAACGCCAGTACACCGCCGAGGATCTTGCGGGTCATCAGTGGACATTCACCGAGACCACTGCGGACGTCGCGCCGGAAGAATGGGGCGGGACAACTCTCACGCCCGGCTGACCCGTCGACGTTTATTGGCAAACGGCTCGGGAAACCGTCGGGCTGCTCATCTCTATTTTTCTACAACTGCTTTTGACAGATTGCGCGGGCGGTCGACTTCGACGCCGTGCTCGATCGCCATGAAATAGGCGAAGAGCTGGAGCGGGACGACTTCGATGATCGGCAACAGGTACTCGGACGCTGGCGGGACGAAAATGCAGTCAGTGGCGAGAGCGGAAACCTGCGTGTCGCCGGCGTTTGCGAGGGCAATCACTTTTGCGCCCTGTGCCTTCATGTCGGCGAGCAGTTGCAGAGTTTTTTCGTAGCGCAGGATCGATGCATCGAGCGTGCGATCGACCGTCGCAAGGACGACGAGCGGGACGCGATCACTGACCAGCGCATTGGGGCCGTGCTTGAGTTCGCCCGCCGGATAGCCCTCGGCGTGGACGTAAGAAGCTTCTTTCAATTTGAGTGCGCCCTCGCGGGCGATGGCATAGTGAATGCCGCGGCCAAGATACAGGAATGTGGCTGCAGAAGCGTATTTTTTCGCCAGTGCGACGGCTTCTTCGCGCCATGGGTCGAGTTGAGATTCAAGCGCGCTGGGCAAAGCGAGCAGTTCGCGGATGTATTCGGAGAGTGCCGCGGGATTCATGCGGCCAAGGCGCGAGCCCTCGTAGAGCGCCAACAAATAGAGCACGGCTAACTGGCAAGTGAAGCTCTTGGTGGCGGGAATGGCTTTCTCGACGCCAGCGGCGAGCGGCATGGAGACATCGGCCTCGATGGCCATGGTGGAGGCCACGGCATTGGTGATGGCGAGCGTCTTGTGGCCCTGGCGATGCGCTTCCTCGAGAGCGGCCAGCGTATCGCTCGTCTCGCCAGACTGCGAAAGCACAAGCACACTCGGGTGGCGCAGATCGACGTAGCCCGGGCCGCCACGGCAACAGTACTCGCTGGAGTATTCAACGTCGACGGCAAGGCCGCAGAGATCTTCGAGAAGAATTTCGGCGTAGAGTCCGCTGTGACGGCTTGATCCGCTGGCGGCGATGAGGATTTCGCCCGCAGAGTTGGGCCAGCCAGCGAGCTCAGCGGCAACCTGCGGCTTTAGCTCTCGCCCGGCAAGATAGAGGTCTATTGTGCGCCGCAGAGCCTGCGGCTGCTCGTAGATCTCGCGCAGCATTTCGTGCGGGAAGGCGGGCATTTTCGTTTTTCCGGCGGAGCTGCTCTGTTTACTTAATGGTACTCGCCGTCCCCCCACCCCCCCGCTTTTTCCTAAAGTCTTCAATCTAATAAGGTTAGAGGTGAAGCGGGGCAAAGTCTTCAAAAATTTCGAGTTAGGAGCGAATCTGAGGGATATTGCACCAAGTTAGGGCAAAATCGTCCGGGATGTTGCCATCCCTGCAAACCGCGCGAAAACTTCCGCCATGGGTTAAAAACCCCCGTGTTGTCCTGCATTTTCTTGGCCCGGCGAAAGGCGTGACCTTGTTACAAAACTGATTTCTGAAACACGCTCTAAGCAATGCTAATTAAAGTGTAGCGATTTGACTGAAATAGACAGCACGGTTCGCGAAATTTATATTTCGTGCGACATGAGGGAGATGCGGTGAGTTTTGCTCAGTGGACACTTGACACGAAAGACAAAGGGAACAAGAGAACACATATGCAGGTAGCGAGGCCGCAATGGGGCAATGCAAGAAAATTTTGGAACGATCAAAGCCGCTTCCGGCCGGCTTTCTGCCGGCGGCGGGCGGCGCGCATCTCCTCGACGGGGAACTTGCCATCGAAGCGTTCGAAGATCTTTCGCTGCTCTTCAAGGCTTGCGGGAGATCCGGCGTGG
>CAZKJB010000335.1:0-4486 GCA_964552975.1 uncultured Occallatibacter sp.
GGCAGCTCGGGCTTCCAAACTCCGGCGCGTTCGGGCGTCTGCTGGGCCCAAACCAGGGCGCGATCTTCGCATTCCAGGTGCTGCCGACGATCATCTTCATTTCTGCGTTCTTTGCGGTGCTTTATCACATCGGGTTGATGCAGATCATCATTCGCGGCATGGCCTGGGTGATGCTCAAGACCATGCGCATCTCCGGCGCCGAGAGCATGAACGTGGCGGCGAGCATCTTCATGGGACAGACTGAGGCGCCGCTGACCATCCGCCCATTTCTGTCGAAGGCCACGCGCAGCGAGCTTATGGTCATCATGACCAGCGGCATGGCGCATGTTTCGGGCGGCATCATGGCCATGTACATCTCGCAGGGCGTCGAAGCGCGGCATCTGCTCTCGGCAGTGATCATGACTTCGCCGGGAACAATTCTGCTGGCGAAGATGCTGGTCCCCGAAACCGAGGTGCCCGCTACCGAGGGCAAGGTTGTGATCCCCAAAGACGAGATGCACGCCGACGAGAACTTTATCGGCGCCATCGCGCGCGGCACCATCGACGGCGGCAAGCTGGCCATGAACGTCGCCATCATGCTCATCAGCTTTCTGGCCCTTGTGGCGTTGCTCGATATGATGCTGGGCTGGGCGCACGGGCTCGCCTACATGCACTGGGTCCCGGCCAGCCTCGGCCAGATTCTCGGCTTCGCGTTTGCGCCGGTGGCCTGGCTCATCGGCGTTCCATGGCGCGACTGCGGAGCGATCGGCAACCTGCTGGGCACGCGCATGGCGTTGAATGAAGTCATCGCCTACATCGCGCTGGGCGCGGAGAAGGCCACTCTGCTGCCGCGCTCCTTCACCATCGCCACCTTTGCACTGTGCGGCTTTGCCAACCTGGGATCGATCGGGATGCAGATTGGCGGCATCGGCGCGCTGGTTCCCGAGCGCCGCAACGATCTGGCGCGATTGGGTGTGCGCGCCATGTTTGCAGGCACCATGGCGAACCTAATCTCGGCTTCGATTGCGGGGATTTTTCTGGGATAGGGAAAATGAAATAGCCTGTTCGACAGGCGACTGAGCTTTTAGTCACCTGGGCTGGCTGCTCTCGGACAACCGTCAAATCAACCTCGTCGTGATCTCTTTCTCCGGATTCAAGGGTTCAGCCTGGGGCCCCTTACCCTTGACACTTCGCAAACCGCGAAGTAGTCTTGGGTTGTGCACATCGTCACGATCAAGCGCCTTCAACAGGCGTGCGAGAGGTATCGTGAGGCTGCCCGGGAGATCGGCGCGTGGATCAAAATCGTAAAACCTGCCCGGTGGCGGAACTTCGAGGAGCTTCGAGCCAGCTTTCCCGATGCTGACGATGTGGACGGTTTTGTGGTTTTCAATATCAGGCACAACCGCTATCGGCTGATTGTTGCCGTGCATTACGCAAAGATGATTGAAAGGCGATTGACTCTGGGGCATGTCTACGTCGGGTCGTTCCTGACGCACAAAGAGTACGACCGATGGTGCGCGATGACGCCGAAACGGAGGACGGAATGGCTACAGTTCTAGCGAACCCGGCCAGGATGATCGAGCGCGGGGCTCCGCACTTGATTGAGTCAGAAGAACAGCTTGAGGCGTATACCAAGGCTCTCTACCGGCTGACCGCCGAGCCGCGCGCAACGCGTGCGCAGGTGAAGGCCATCGAACTGCTAACCCTGCTGATCGAGCGCTATGAAGAGGAACACTATACCGTTCCGAAGGCATCGCCAGCCGATGTGCTGCGCTTTCTGATCGAAAGGCACGGGCTGAGGCAGCGCGATCTAGGCGGTGAACTCGGTGGGGAGAGCGTGGTTTCTGAAGTACTCTCGGGAAAGCGCAAACTGAACACTTCTCACATTGAGCAGCTCAGCAGGCGGTTCCACGTTTCTCCTGCCGTTTTCTTCCCATCCTGAGCATGGATATTCGAGCTTGGCTCTATCCCGGGTACGCGCCCGTGATGTAGCCTTCGAGAGCCTGAATGGTGTGCTCCTGACCGGAGATGACCCACTTCACCAGGTCGCCAATGGAGATGATGCCCACCACTTCATCGCCCTGCAGCACGGGCAGATGGCGAAAATGGTGATCGGTCATCATCGTCAGGCACTCATCGACGGTGTGCTCGGGGCTGACGAAAAGGACAGGGCTGGTCATGATCTCGCCAACCTGAGTTTCTTTCGAGAGGTGGCCGGTGAGAACGCCCTTGCGAGCATAGTCGCGCTCGGAAAAGATGCCCGCCAGGCGGTGATCCGACAGGACCAGCAGCGCTCCGACGTCGTGCTTGGCCATCTTTTCGAGCGCCTCGTAGACCAAATGTTCAGGCCCGATCGACAGAACTTTGGTGTGGCCCTTGTGCTTCAGAACTACCCCGATGGTGTCGGTAACTTTCATCGAGACCTCCTAGCCATGGCAGGAATGTGCTGCTAACTTTATCCCTTTGCGCTCGGCGCATGACGCCGGGGAACAGCAGTATATATCGATCTGTGCACGGCTGTCGTTTATGAAATTCCTGAACCTCTGGGACCAGAAAGTGCCCTCAGGCCGCCGGATGCGTCTGCCGGGTCCGCAGGCGGCGGATGCGGTAGACCACTGTCAGGAGAGTAACCGTTCCGCAAGTAAGAAAGCTTGCGCCAAGGCCAACGATCAACGATCGGTCATTCTCATAAAATCCATGGACGACTCCAATCACTTGCAGGATGCAAAAGCCGCCAAAGGTGACCAGCGAGACGCCTTCATCGGACTTCTTGCGCCAGACAGCCAGGGCCTGGGGTACGAAGAGCGCAGCATTGCCGAGAAGGGCGAGACCGAAGACGACAGCGACAAAATCCTTCATTGAACGATTCCTGGGATCGGGAAGCGACCGCTCCAATCTTCTCATTCGCGGGCAGGTTTGCGCCCCCAACCGGGTGGGCATGGCGGCAATTGGAGCAGCGAACGCATCTGAGACTGAGGTACGCCCGGTGTGCCTATGTCCAAGGTGGTATTTTCGGTACTCTGCTCGGCAATTGTCTGGTTGTCAGGGTGCGGCGGCCAGTGGCAGGCGCAGGGAACGTCTGCCGAGGAGCAGGCCGCAGAGCAGAAGGCGGCCGAGCCGGCGACTAAGCCGGCGCCACCAACGCCGATTGCGGTGCAGAAGGCGCAGCTCGGCGACGAAAATACGTGGGACCCGGAATGGGACAAAATGATTGAGAAAGCACTGCCCGCCGACCTGCTTTCGCCCAAGCTGGAGCGGCAGGTGAGAGACCTTTGTCCGCGCTTCAAGCAAATGAGCGAGGTCGATCGCCGTGCTTTCTGGGCGTACTTTTTTCAAGCTCTGGCGGGGGCCGAGGCCGGACTGGAACCGACGACTAACGTGCGCCACAGCGATCCTGAGGTTGCGGTGCCCGACCCTGTGACACACCGCATCGCTCGCCAGGAAGGATTGCTGCAGTTGGCGTATATGGACAGTCAGCGATATGGCTGCGACTTCGACTGGGACAGCGATAAGGCGTTACCGGAGCACGACCCGGAGAAGACAATCCTGCAGCCAAAGAACAATCTTGAATGCGGTATTGAGATTCTCGACGACCAGTTGACGGTGCAACACAAAACGGTTTTGAGCAAGAGCAGCTATTGGGTCACGCTCCGGCCCGGAACGACGAGCTTCAGAATCTTTGTGAAACAACTGGCAAATCTTCCGGCGGAGTGCGGGCCATCGCGGTTTCGGCGGCGGAATTCGCCGGGAGCGGCCCCTGAGCCTGCTTCAGACGCAAAGAGTCAATCACAGGAATCAGGGGCAACGGGAACAGGAACGAGCGGAAGCGCGGCTGCGCATTGAGGCGAGGTCATTCAATCTCCGAATCGCGCCGCGCTGCGCGCCTTGGCCTTAGCCGCCTCTTCTTCTCGGCTACGCGGCGGGGCAGTCGTCTCCAGGTGGCTCAACAGGCGCCAGGAGGCTTCGGCGATCTCATCGATTGCGGCGGCGAATGCTGTCTCATTTGCTTTGGAAGGCTTGTTAAATCCGCTGATCTTTCTTACATATTGCAGTGAAGCGTTGCGGATCTCATCCGGGGTGACCGGTGGATCGAAGTTGAATAGCATTTTAATATTGCGGCACATGGGTGACCGTCCGTTGGGGAAGTGGTCTATGAAACACGCTCTTGTCTCACACTGTAGCGCTCCCTTATAGAATCGGCAAAGCCGGAATAGGCTGAGCATCGACCAACGGATGCGCGTTTCAAAAGACGTTCCAGAAATTGGAACGAATCGTGGGGAGGAGCCGATGGGCCGGCGTTCGTGCACGCGAGGATTGGTCCTGCTGCTCGTAGTCCTGCCCTGCGTTTGCCATGCGCAGAGTGCGAATCGGGGCGCCTCGGCCGCGGCCTCTTTTCTTGGATTCGATCGCAACGACTATCCCGGCGACGCGGCATTGGCTGCTCTGCGAAAGACCTTTCGCTACACGAGCTATTGGCTCAACCCGCCGCCGGGCGAAACGGCCAACA
>CAZKJB010000336.1:0-4477 GCA_964552975.1 uncultured Occallatibacter sp.
GTCCCCAATCGATCCGCAGTTCGGAGACTCCCTCGCGTAGAGGTTTGCAGTCTCCAAAGTTGCCGAGCGAAAGCCGGTCAATCCGGGTGGCAATCCGGGCCCGCGCATTGAGTTCCAGACGCGCGAGCCAATCGCCAACCACGTCTTTGCCTGAGCGGTTCATGTACCGCCGGATTTCGATCACCGCAAGATTGTAACTTATAGATCACAACTCTTGCAAGCAAATAACGTCAAGAGGGGGCTTGCAGGTCTCGTCTCGGTGGGCCACAAGAAACAACATTACGTGAGTAGGTGGCTACAACGTTGGTTTCCGGGTTTGCCTGCGCAGTTGCTCCCGCACGAGAGTGGCACTTCCTTACCTCAGGAAACGTTCTCTGCCCCATGGGCATGATGCACCTCCGTGCGCGCTTCGAGGGATTGTTGCTGTTTCAGCAACAATCCGCCTGAAATAGCAATAATCGGCTCCACATTTCTGGCTTAGTGTCTTCCGAGTACGCGGCGTGTAGAAGCTGCGGAAAAACGGAGGAGCCCAATTGATGGAGCCAGACACCCAACCAAAAACCACACGCACAGCCCTCGGGGCACGCCTGCGAACCCTGCTGGCGTTCGCATTGCTTGACCTGCTTACCGCACCCGCCTACGCCCAGAGCACCGGCGCATCACCCTGGGAGAACGCGGTCAACGCCCTGAAAACCTCATTCACCGGCCCTATCGCACAGGGGCTATCGCTGGTCGCTATCGTCGTTGGCGGCCTGATGTTCGCTTATGGTGAGGGCCAGTCCAAGCGGATGCTGGCCGGGATCGTCTTCGGCATCGGCATGTCTATCGGCGCGGTAAATTTCATGAGCTGGCTATTCCCAGGCTAACCAGAAAGGAGGCGATGCCAATGGCAAAGGGCGGTTCACAGCAAGCACGTAGGCACAACCAGGTGTTCAAGGCGATGAACCGCCCTCTGACCATCCTGGGCGCGGAGCGGCGATTGTTCTTCGTCGCTCTGATTTCGGGAGGCTCGATCTTCTCCCTTATGCACTCGCTGCTCGGGGGAGTCCTTTTGTTTGTTGTCGGGGTCGTTGCCGCGCAACGGGCGACCAAGTACGACGTGGAAATCTTGCGGGTGCTGCTGAACTCGGCGAAGTTCCGCAGGAGGTATGACCCGCTGAAGTGGCAGCCAATGGCTATCAGGATTGTGAGGCGAGATGTTCAAGGTTGAGCGAATTACGAAGGACTGGAAGGAAGCCGGATCGTTGCAGGCGCACATCAATCTGTACGGTTTCTGGGACGAGCATACGTTCCTGACCAAGTCTGGCGACCTCGGCGCGGCGCTTCGTATCGGCGGGTTCGATTACGAAAGCCTCGACCACGCGGGGCGCGATTACGCCGTGAAGCGCCTGGAGGCTGCTTTCAGAAGCTTGGACGATAAGACCCGGCTGTATCAAATTCTCTTCAAGCATAATCAGCCGGAGATTGCACACGCGGCTTATGAAAACCCATTGGTGCGCGCCGCCGTGGAACAGCGCTCAGAGTTCTTGCGTTCGAAATCCGACCGGTTGTACAGCATTGAAATCTTCTGGGTGGTGATGATCGACGGCAACTACGCCAAGAACGGCTTGCTGCACGCTCTCTCCCAGTTTCCGAAACAGCCGCATTCGGCACTCCAGCAGTTCAAAGCTCTGCTTGCCGGCAATCAGCAACGCACATTGCTGTATGAGCAGATTGAGCGCGACCGGCTATTGCTCCAGCAGAAAATTCAGGGCTTGAGTGGGCAGCTTAGCGACCTCATGCGAGTCGAGCTGCTAGGGGCGGAGAAGACCTTCCGGCTTGTCCGGCGTCTCGTGAATTTCCGTCCCTTCAAAAATCAGGAGGCGCGGCTGCATGGGCCGCGCTTCCTCGACTGGCAGGTGTGCGATTCGGAGCTGGAGGCGCATCGCGGTTATCTCCGGCTGGATGACGATTACGTTCGCGTACTGACACTGAAGGAGATGCCGAGCACCACGCATCCTTTATTACTCAATGGGCTGCTCGACATTCCGGCGAACTTCCATGTCGTGACCGAGTGGCATCCGGTCGATAACAGCGTAGCTCGTAAGGAGATCAACAAGCGCCGCCGTCATTACCACAACTCCAAAACCAGCTTCCTCTCAAATCTCCAGGATCACCAGCAGAACGCGGGGCCACGCGACGAGCTGGTAGACGATTCGAAGGAAGCCGCCGTCGCCGAGTTGGGCGACGCGCTCACGGCTCTTGGCATGGAGGGAAAATCCTTCGGCGAGTTCACGCTGTCGGTCGTGATTTACGACGACGACCGCGCGAAGGTGGAACATGCCATCGCAGAGTTTCAAAAACTCTTCACCACCCATGACGGAGTGCTCCAGGAAGAACGTTACAACTTGCTCAACGCTTTCTTTGCCACCGTGCCCGGCAACCGGCAATTCAACTTGCGCAAACAGTGGGCGTTGAACTCAAATTACGCGGACCTGTCGTTCCTATTTATCGTCGATTCCGGCAAACGCTGGAACTCGCATCTCGAACGCGAATACCTTGCCGTACTGGAATCTGGGCACGATACCCCGTATTACCTGAATCTGCATAGTGGCGATGTGGCGCACACGCTGATGCTCGGTGCAACCGGCTCGGGCAAAAGTTTTGCCATGAGTTTTCTGATCCAATCCTTGCAGAAATATGAGCCTCTGACCTTCATTTTCGATCTTGGCGGAAGTTACGAATCACTGACGCGCGGATTCGGCGGCACGTATCTGAATGTCGGACTGAAGAATCCAGGATTCACCATCAACCCATTTTCGTTGGAGCCAACCCACGAGAACCTGAACTTCCTGTATCTGTTCACCAAGGTTCTAATCGAAGCCAACGGCCGTTATGCGCTAACACCGGAGGATGACAAGGCACTGTTTGCCGCCATCGAGCGGGCGTACAAGCTGCCCCTCGATATCCGGACACTCACAAACTTCGCGTCCATCCTCGGGCCGCTCGGAGAACGTCTCCACCGATGGACGCAGGCCGGACAGTTCGGATACCTGTTCGACAACGCGGAAGATACGCTCAGCTTCTCTCGCTTTCAGACTTTCAACTTCGATGGCTGGTCGGACTACCCCGACATTCTGGAACCGCTGCTCTTCTACGTTTTGCAGCGGGCGTCCTCGGAGATCGAGAAACTAGAAAGCGCTGGTACGTTCAAAGCGTTCGTAATCGATGAGGCGTGGATCTTCCTGAAGAACCGCACCATCCGCGATTGGATTTTGCGGGCCGAAAAGACGTGGCGCAAAAAGAACGCCGCGATGATCCTGGCCACACAGTCCGTTGTGGAATTGCAGGCATCGGAGATGCTGCATGTTGTCAACGAATCGTGCCCGACCAAGATTTTCCTTGCCAACCCAAATATCGACCGTGCGCTGTATGCGGAGATTTTCCAATTTAACGACACCCAGCTTGAACTGCTGGGGAGCCTCATTCCCAAACGCAACCTGTTGCTGATCCAACCCGGCATTACTAAGAAGCTGACGCTCGAAGTGGATGCCCTCAGTTATTGGGTTGCTACCAACAACTCCCGCGACAACCTGCGCAAGCAGGAGTATTTCACCCGATATGGCGCAGAGGCGGGACTGCTGCGCCTTGCCCATGACTATGCCAACCCACAATCCCCCGATTCTCAAATCAAAGCAACGAAAGGTGACCAATGAAATCGAAACTCGTAATTGCTATTTCACTGCTGCTGGCCTCTGCCAGCGGCTTCGCCCAGCAAACCGCCCGCGTGGTGAAGTATCACGCGAACGACATCGTCGGCGTTAAGGCCAAGATGCGCTACACCACGCTGATTCAGCTTCCGGCCACGGAAAAGATTCTGGAGGTTGCCACCGGCGACAAGGATTTCTGGATCATCGACGCCACCGGTAACTACTGCTTTCTGCATCCGGCCAAGGAAGGTATTCACTCCAACCTGAATCTGATTACCGACAAAGGCACTGTCTATTCCTTCAAGCTTGACGAGGGTGGGGGCGCCGATCCCGACCTCAAGGTTGTGATCGAACCATCGGATGCTTCGTCGTTGGCTTCCGCCAACGCAGCGCCCAAGCTGGTTTCCGCGTCCGAAGTCGCGGCAGCCCAGGCCCAGATGCAGATGACGCAGGCTCACGCCGCGCAGTCCGTCGAACAGTTCCGCGCCGAGTATCCCACAAAGGCGCTCAAGTTCGATTACAACTACCGGAATGAGAAGCCGTTCAACGTGGCCGCCATTTACCAGGATGGCCAGTTCACTTACATCAAATCCACGGCCACGGAGAAGTTCTCCATTTACGAGCTGAAAGACGGCAAACCCGACCTCATCAGCTTTCAGTTAAATGACGGAACTTACGTGATCTCCAAGGTGGTTGACAACGGGTATTTGGAAATCGGCAAACACCGCCTCGCCTTTCAGCGGGCGGAGCAGTAGGAGGCGACGATGCCAGACGAAAAACAGATACCC
>CAZKJB010000337.1:0-4477 GCA_964552975.1 uncultured Occallatibacter sp.
CGCCGTTCGGACCCAGCAATCCTACGACCTCGCCGCGCGAGATTGTCAGGTCGACTCCCCTTACGACCTGCCTTCCTTTGTAGCTCTTGCCAATCCCCTCCGCAATCAGTGTTTCCATTTAAGTATTGTCGCTACTTTCCGTGCGCATCCGGCGCGGTGGTTTCGGTTCGGGTTTCGTGCCCGCCGCCTTCGATACTGACGCTATCATCGCGGCTATCGAAAATCAAAGTCTCCCCGGTCACTGTTCCGCGCTGTGGGTCGCTCATCTTAGGAGGCGCGGCAGCCGTTCCAGTCAGCACGTATTGCCCGCTCGCGCCCGAGTAAACCAACTGCTCACCGGTTCCGCGTCTGCCCTGCGAAGTCAACACAACGTGCCCCAAGGCAGTCATCCGATCCACTTGGGCCTGCGCGCCGCGATTGGCCTCGTGACTGCTCGCCGGCATCAATCGAAGCTCAACTTCATCGGAGGATGAAGTCGCCGTGCCTGTTTCGGCGACCACAGCGCCCAGCACGCCGCTGTGCATCAACGCCCGGTGCTCCACATCGGAGTACCAGAGGTCGCCTCCGCGCACGCGGATGACCGAAGGCGCCGCCGGCTGCCCGCTCGCATCTTTAGCTGCGTCTCGACCCGCGTCCGCGGTGCCATTCTGTTTTCCCGCATTCAACAGAACTGCCCTCACCGGGTCCGCCGCATCGCTCGTTCGCGCTTCAAGAGTCTGCAAATGCTGGTTCAGTACGATCACAGGTCCTGCGACAGAGTTGGCTTGTTGCCACAGACGCGCGTGCCCGCGGAATGTCGCCTCGCCAGTTGACTCATTCACCTGCGCCTCGTTGGAAATTACGTGTGCGGGTCCGTTGCCCCCTAGCGTGCCACCAAAAGTCGTCCCGCTCTGGCTCGCGTTGTTGTTGGCCCCGGCGCTCTGCTTACCTGGCGCTCCGCTGCCGGTTCCGGTCACATTTGCTGTCCAAGACGCTTTCACGTTCCCATGCGCAAATGCGTCGCCCGACTGCTGCGAGAAGTCCACTTTCTCGGCTGTCATCTCCAGGCCGCCGTCCTCGACGCGCGGACTCTCCGTCAGGTGCAACCATTCGCCCGCGCCTTCATACACGGCCTTGCCCGCAGTCGCGTGCATCGCAGGTTGCGGTTGCGCGCCGGGCTTTACCGCCGGCTGCTCAAACAGCACCACGTGGCCGTCCAGCTCCGCCGACTGCAGCTGCGCCGCCTCACCCGCACCGTTCTTCTGACCCCTGACCCCTGATTCCTGACCCCTGTTTTGCGCCGCGTCAGGCGGCGCAAATCTCGCCTGCAACCGGTCGCCGTTTGCGGTTTGCCGGGTTCCAGTTGCCGTCGTCTGTTCGATCGCGGCGTGGCCCACTCCCGTGATCGACTCGAGCGACGAATCCGGCCCGAACTCCCCGGTCACCTGATCGGCTGTCATCTTCGAAGGCACCGCGGGCGCATTGCCGCGCCGGCTTTCGCTCGTGATCACGACACCGCCCGAGCCCTGAAGGTGCTCCGGTTCCACCTGGCCGTTGCCCGCATCGCGAAAATCCACGTCGGCAACGGGCGAGTGCCATGTACGGCTTAGGCTGAGTGCATTTCCTTCAGCATTTGCCGGCCCTCCTGATCCCCGATCTCTGATCCCTGTGTCCTGCTTTTCCGTGAACACAACGCCGCGCTCCAGGTGCGCGTGCCGCAATTGGCCCTTGCCCGTCATCTCCAGTTCAACCATCGGCGAGGTGCCGTGTACCGTGCGCCCGTTCTTTGCCGAGTCCATCGTGACGCCGCCCTCCATGTGCCCATGACTCGGTTGATTGTGCTCATCAAAGTCCATCGAACCAATGGGCGACGCCAGGTGGCCGCCTGTCGGCGTGGCCAGCGTGAAACCGTCTGTCGCTTCCAGGCGCGACGCCGATCCATCTTCGCGAAACAGGATCTTGGCTTGAGCCGCTTGCGCCTGGCTGCCCCGGTACTCGGCGATCGCTGTACGCATCCAGCAGGTGTCCGCGCCGCGGCTAAACTCCGCATGCTCGGCATGAACCACGACCGAATCGCCGCTGCGCTCGGTCGTCAGCTCCACACTCTTGTCCAGCGTCAGGTCGCCGCTCTGCGAGTCGTAGATTGCGCCCACCGCGCTTCCCGATCCCTGCATCATCGAGAAATCCACGCGCTGCGCCGTCGTTACCATCCCGGAATCGCGATCGAATGTCACGCCGCTGGTCTTTACGTGGATTTGCCTCGCTCGAGCGTCGTCCTTTTGCGCCGCCGATGGCTGCGTTAACACCATTTCCACTGGACCGGTCGCGATGGCCAATCCGCTCTTCTGGTCGTACTCGAACTCGTCGCCTGCAATCTGGTCCACGCGGCTGCCGTCTTCGCCGTACAGCTCAATCCGGACGTCATGCAGCAGGATGCGGTTATCCCTGAGCTGGACCTCCTTCGAGGCGTGAATCCTGTACTGCGAATGCGCGCCGAACGTATGAACAAAAGTGAAGCCGTTGGCTTCCTGCTGGATTTCTTTCGCCAGCCGCTGCGGCAGATCGTGGTGTCCCAGCCGGCTCTTCCACTTCGCCATAACCAGAAACACGCCCAGGGAAACCAACAGCAATCCTCCCGCCACCAGCACTAGCGTCCGGATTCGCTCAATCGTAAAGCGCACTGCTAGCGCCCCGTCTCTAAAGTTCGCATCAAAAATACGGTGTCGTCCTGAGCGGAGGTCGCCGCGGCGACCGCAGTCGAAGGACTTGCATTGAAGACGCGCGATTGATTGAACGAACTTCTCGGATAGCGCACTAGTTACCCACACCCAACCGTGCTGCCAGCCGCTGCGCAAGGCTCTCGCCCAGCTCGCTCCACAGCACGCGCGCCGTGGCGCCCGAACCCTTCTCCACTGCCGCCGTCAGCTCAACGAGCTGGCGCACATTTTGTTCCACATGTTTGGCGCCCACCTCATCCAGATCCGCGTCTTCCTCAAGGAATGGCGTGTCCGTTCCAAAGTCGATGCGGATGTGCCCATCCTGCTCGTACGTGCCCTCGTCAAACAGCGGCCCAAACCCCGTCACTCGCACCAGGCGCGGCTCCCGCACCCAGCGCGGATCGAGATTCGGCGCGATTTCAAGCTCCCAAAGACTCCAGCCAATTTGGAATTCGTAGGCGTAGTCGTCGTGCAGCAGTTCCAGCGCCTCCTCAACAGCTTGCCGCGGTTCAGCGCCGGGATTCGGGCTCGGCGTCGCTGCGCTTCTCATGCGGCCATAAACCCTCTGGAAGACCGGCGTTTCGCTCCAACCAACCGGCCATACGGTCGACGCGTAGACCAGTGGTTCGCCTCCATGCGCTGCAAAGGCGCCCAGCACCGCTACTAGCTTGTCGGGCAGCGCCGCCAGCCGCAGGTTCGGGTACCACAGGCTCAAGTAAAGAGTGTCGGACATCTGTATTAATTTTAGACGTCGTAGCGAGCTTGACGGATGGAGCGGCGGCCTTCTGGCCTCTGAATCTCGGCGCAAATCGAGAAAGGGCCTTCACGCCCAGCTGTATCGCAGCCGCTACTGGGTCACGATCTCGCTGAAGTCGGCGATACCGGAGAAGTTGCGCAGCACTTCGTCAATCAATCCGAGGTGCGCGCCGCGAACGGCAGCATCAGGATCGAGCACCATCACTTTGTCGAAGAAGGAATCGACGGCAGGGCGCAACGTGGCAATGAGTGCCAGGGCCTCGCCATAGTTGCGTTGCTCGCGAAGCTTGGCGACTTCGGGTGCGAGTTTCGCGGAGGCATCAGCCAGTTGCTGCGCTTCGGCGGAGAGAACAATCCCAGAGGCTGCCTGGAGGTCAAATCCTTTCTCTTCTGCCTGGCGCAGAATGTTCTTGATCCGCTTGAATGCTGCCGACACAGCCGCAAAATCTGTGGACTCGCGCGCAGCGGTCAACGCCTCGGCGCGCGCAATCGCATCGCGCACATCGTCTGCACCGGCAGCCAACACGGCATTCACCACATCATACGCAAACCCGCACACATCCTTGATGTAAAAATGCAGCCGCTCGCGCACAAACGCCGCCACCTGGTCCTTCTTCGCGCCGTCTGCGCCGGCCGCATTCACCACGTCACTCAACGTCAACGGCAAACTCGACTCCGCCAGAATCTTCACAATCGCATTGGCTGCGCGGCGCAGCGCAAATGGGTCCTTCGATCCCGTCGGCGCCATGCCGATTCCGAACATCGCTACGATCGTCTGGATGCGGTCGGCCAGTCCCAGCAATTGCCCCTCGACCGAGACAGGGATCTCTTCTTCGATCGAGGTCGGCGTGTACTGCTCATAAATCGCCAGTGCCACGCGCTCTCCCAGCCCCTGCGCCCTTGCATACAGCCCGCCTATAATCCCCTGCAGCTCGGTGAACTCCTTCACCAACTCGGCAGTGAGATCGGTCTTCGCGAGTTCGACAGCCTTGAACAGCGCTGACTCGTCGAACGCCACGCCCGCA
>CAZKJB010000338.1:0-4409 GCA_964552975.1 uncultured Occallatibacter sp.
CCAGCCCAACTTCATCCTGCTCGACGAGCCATTCAGCGGCATTGACCCGATCGCTGTGCTGGAATTGCAAAAGATAATCTTCGACTTGAAAGCCGGCGGCATTGGTGTGCTGATCACCGACCACAGCGTGCGCGAGACGCTGAGTGTGACCGACCGGGCGTACATTATTGCTGAAGGGCGGATTTTCCGTGCCGGCACACCGCACGAGCTGGGTAACGATGTGGAGGTACGGCGAATCTACCTGGGCGAGGGTTTTTCACTAAAGTAATACCAGGCGGGTATATGGGCTTGCCGATGGCGCTGGCGCGGCACCAGGCATCCGTGACACCCTGAGAGTCTGGAATGGGAAATTGCCCAATCTGGAACAATGACTCGAATTGGTGATTCGAAGTGTCGTATTTTCTCCATTAAGCTTTTTCTCACGCGATTAGACTCGCTGTGAGTTCGATCAGGGAACAAATTCCATCTATGGCGCTGTTGCAACCAAAATTGAGTTTGAAAGTCGCGCAACGCCAGGTCCTTACGCCGGGCCTGATGCAGATGGTGAGCGTTCTTGCCCTGAATAAGCTCGAACTCAAGGAGATGATCGATGCCGAAATGGTGGAGAACCCCGTCCTTGAGGAGATTGACGAAACGGTTCCGATGCTCGACGAGGTTGCGGGTCGCGAGGAGCGCCTGGAGCGCACCGTCGAAGAAGTGGCCGCGCCACCCAAGGACGTCTTCAGCGAGATCGATTTCGGAACGTACTTTCAGGACTATCTCGATCCCGGGTATCGCACGCAGCCGGAGTTTGAAGAGAACGAGAAGCCCTCGTTTGAAAACTTCCTCTCCCAGCCGACAACATTATCGGATCACCTGGCGTGGCAGTTGGGAGCTCTGAGCGTCGACAGCGAATTGCACGATGCGGCAGAGTTCGTGATCGGCAACCTGGATGAGGACGGCTACCTGGCGGCAAGTGAAGAAGAACTTGCCGCGGCTTTTGGAGCGGTGCCCGAGGAAACGATCGCTTCGAACGGCCATGCGGCCGATCAGTTCGCCGCGCACGATCTGGCGCGCCGCGCTCTTGAACTGGTGCATCATCTCGATCCGGCGGGCGTGGGCGCGAGAGACTTGCGCCAGTGCCTGGCGCTGCAGATTGCAGCGCAGCAGCAAGAGTTCAGCAATTTGTACGCCAAGCAGGCGGCCGAGATGGACTCGACGCCGGATTCCGATTCACCGGCTGATCCGCATGGCAGCTTCCATGCCGAGGCTGAAGCCCGGATTGAAGACCGGCGTCGCGCGATGGAAGTGGCTGCGCTGATTGTGGACCGCCATTTACCTCTGTTGCAAAAGCGCGATGTGAAAGACCTGGCGCGCGCGGCGCAAGTGACGCCAGAGGAGGCGCACGCGGCAGTGGAGTTTATCCGCACGCTGGATCCCCGGCCAGGCCGCCTGTACAACCGGGAGCAGACGCGACTGATCGAGCCCGACGTGTTTTTTGTGAAGCGCGGCGGGGAGTGGGTGGTCAGCATGAACGAAGAAGACCTTCCCAGCCTGAGGTTGAGCCAGCGCTACAGGCGGATGCTGGTGTCAGCAAACACCGAAAAAGAAGTGAAGGATTACGTCAAAGAGCGATTCCGCTCAGCGCTGCAACTGATGCGCAATATCGCCCAGCGCAAAAGCACCATCCTGCGAACATGCGAAGTGATCGTGCGCCGCCAGCAGGAATTTCTCGACCAGGGCGTGGAAGCGTTGCGGCCGATGATGATCAAGGAAGTAGCGGAAGAGATCGGTGTCCACCCATCGACCGTGAGCCGAGCCGTATCGAATAAGTACGCGCACACGCCACAGGGTGTGCTGGAACTGCGCTTTTTCTTTTCGGAGGGATCGAATGGGCCCGAAGGCGCGGACACGCCACTGCTGGTGCTGAAGCGCAAAGTGCGCAAGCTGATCGAAGACGAAGACCCGCGCCATCCGCTGACCGACGACCAGCTTGCGGCGTTGCTGCAATCGCAGGGTATCCAGCTCACGCGCCGCACTGTGGCCAAATACCGTGAAGACCTCAACATTCCATCCACGCATCAGCGCCGGCGCCGGGTTTGAAGCCGCTGTGGCTGCGAGGCCGACGACTCCACTTGAGGGAACTCCCTTACTAAAGTGATTCGGAAGAACGTTTAATCGCACGTTCGCGTTTGATTCGAAGCGCCCGGGCTGCGTATCTTTGTGAAGCAGCGCAGATCCGGTTGCAAGAATCAAATTCGGCTAACGCAGAAACAGCCTGAGGGGCTAAAGCCCGGTTTTTTATCGGCTTTTTCGGCACGACTGAAGTCGTGCCCTTTCACAATGTTATTTACGCAACCAGTTCCGGGCGCACTTTGGAAATCATGAATGGAAGCTCTTAAACAGCTTTTCGAGAGGCATTACGGATTCCCCGCCGATGAAGTGAAGCCGCTTCAAGGCCAGCTCGGGGGATCGGGCCGCGCGATTGTGCGCCTCAGCGGCAGGGGCTCGAGCGCCGTCGGTATTGTGTCCGCTGTTCGCGAAGAGAACGCTGCCTTTCTTGAGTTCTCAAGGCATTTTCGCCGCCACGGCCTGCCGGTTCCCGAGATCTATGCCGAAGACCTGAACCAGGGAGCGTACCTCGAGCAAGACCTGGGCGACGTGACGCTATTCGATTTTCTGGGAGCGCATCGCAGCGGGGACACGATTGCGCCGGAGGCCGTGGAGGCCTATCGCAAGGTTGTGGGAGTGCTGCCCCGTTTCCAGGTGGAGGCGGGCCGCGATTTGAACTACAAGGTCTGCTATCCGCGGTCGAGCTTCGATCGCCAGTCGATCGCGTGGGATCTGAACTACTTCAAGTATTACTTTCTACGGCTGGCCGGCGTTCCCTTCAACGAGCAGGCGCTGGAACTCGACTTCAGCCGTTTAACGAAGTTTTTGCTGGCCGCGCCCCGCGACTATTTTCTCTATCGGGACTTCCAGTCGCGCAACGTGATGCTTGAGAATGGGCGACCGTATTTTCTGGATTACCAGGGCGGACGCAAAGGCGCGTTGCAATACGACATTGCCTCGCTGCTCTACGACGGGAAGGCCGATCTGCCTGCGCAGTTGCGCCAGGAACTGCTCGATTGCTATCTGGGTTGCCTCGCTGGATATATTGACTTGAAGCGCGACGCGTTTATGGAGCACTACTACGCATTTGTTTACGTGCGGATACTCCAGGCGCTGGGGGCGTACGGCTTCAGGGGATTTTACGAGCGCAAGGCGCATTTCCTGCAATCGGTGCCTTACGCGCTGAAAAACCTGCGTTGGCTGGCCGCGAACGTAAAGCTGCCGATTGCGCTTCCCGCACTGATGGAAGCGCTGAATTCGCTCGGCGACTCGGAGAAACTGAAGGCGCTGGCAATTCCCGCGGAGGGATTGACGGTGCGGGTCTTCAGCTTCTCGTTTCATCATTCGGCACCCACCGACGAAGAGGGTCATGGCGGCGGCTTTGTCTTCGATGCGCGGGGACTGCCTAATCCGGGGCGCGAGGAGCGGTTCCGCGCACTGACGGGACGAGACGAGGCAGTGATTGACTATCTGAGGCAGCAGCCGATCGTGGGCGAGTTTCTTCAACACGCCATGGCGCTGGTCGACGAGACCGTAACCACATATCAGCGCCGCGGCTTCAAGAGCCTGATGGTATCGTTCGGTTGCACAGGAGGCCAGCACCGATCGGTGTACCTAGCCGAACAATTGACAAAGCATCTGCGAGCCATCAACGGCCTCGAAGTCATGTTGCGGCACCTGGAACTGGAAAAGATGCAACGGCCTGGAGCCGCTTAGATGAAAGCGATGGTGTTGGCGGCCGGGCTGGGCACGCGTCTTCGCCCGTTGACCAACGACCGGCCAAAGGCGCTGGTGACGGTGGCGGGGCGAACGATGCTCGAGATCTGCCTGTCGCGGTTGCGCCAGTTCGGCGTGGACGAAGTCATCGTCAACACGCATCATTATGCGGAAATGATTCGCGAGTATCTTGAGGCGAACGGGAACTTCGGGATGCGGATCGAAATTTCGCACGAAGAAGAGTTGCTCGACACCGGCGGCGGCTTGAAGAAGGCGGCGTGGTTTTTTCTCGACGGGCTGGATGCGCCGTTCATCGTGCACAACGTGGACATCGTGAGCACGATCGATATTGCGGGCATGATACGGGCTCACAAAGAAAGCGGTGCGCTGGCGACCATCGCCGGCCAGGATCGCGAGACGAGGCGCTACCTGCTTTACGACGAGCAGGGCGTGCTGTGCGGGCGACGATACGGGCGTGACGGAGAGCTCAATCTCGTCCGGCCTGCAACGCGGCCGCATGCACTCGCGTATTCATGCATCCAGGTGATTGAGCCGCGCATTTTCGCAGAGATGACGGAGACCGGCGCGTTCTCGATCATCGA
>CAZKJB010000339.1:0-4389 GCA_964552975.1 uncultured Occallatibacter sp.
TTTGAGCGCATGGAGTAGGTACGGCCCTCATTCGCGTTCCACAGGCGCGTCTCCTGCACCACGTGCCCGCCCGATTCAATCACTTCGATCTGCCGCTCAATCTCGTATTCGAGGGCAAGGCGGACAAACCGGAAGCTGTTCACGTTTTTTACTTCGACCTTGGTGCCGAAGCGCTCCGCGCCGCGCGGGCGGACGCTGACGTTCGCATCGCAGCGGAGCGAACCCTCCTCCATGTTGCAGTCGGAGACGCCGGTATAGAGCAGGATCTCTTTCAAGCGGGTCAGGTACTCAAATGCTTCGTCGGGGGTGCGAATGTCGGGCTCGCTGACGATTTCAACCAGCGGCGTGCCGCAGCGGTTCAGGTCGAGATAGGTGCGCGTTACCGAGTCGGAGAATCCTTCGTGCAGGCTCTTGCCGGCATCCTCTTCCATGTGCAGCCGCGTGATGCCGATCCGCTTTGTTGTGCCGTTTGCGGTGGGAATCTCGATCCATCCATTCTCGGCCAGCGGCTTGTCGAACTGCGAAATCTGGTAGCCCTTGGGCAAATCGGGGTAGAAGTAATTCTTGCGCGCGAAGATCGACCGCTCACGGACCTCGCAGTTGAGGGCCAGAGAGGCCAGGGTTGCAAACTCTACGGCCTTCGCGTTGAGCACCGGCAGCGCGCCTGGAAGGCCGAGGCAAACCGGGCAGATATTCGTGTTTGGATCCGCGCCAAACTTATTTGCGCAGCCGCAAAACGCTTTGGATGCGGTGAGCAGTTGCACATGCACTTCCAGCCCGATTACGGGTTCATATCTGGCAAGAACTTCAGGAGAGATTGCTGCGGCGGGCATACAAGAATTTTATCGCGAGGCGCATCGGTCCTCCCTGACCGGTTGCCGGTGGCGCGCTGGAGGCGCGATTGCCTACAATCGGGAGCGAATGAAGGCGAAGCCGCTCTATGAACTGGAGTGTTCCGGCTCGCCGGGTCGCCCAGCGGGGCGGCCGAGATCGAGAAATGGAGACTCTTGTGAAACCAGGAAGACTTTGCCAAGCGATGATTGCCGCAGCGGCTTTTGCCGCGCTCTTCGCATCAGGCCAGTTACATGCACAGGAAGTTGGAACTCCGCCCGAGACAAAAGCGCCTGCCGAGCAGACTTCGCCCTCCGGGCATCCTAACAATGCATATTGGATCGATCACGACAAGCAGCTGCTTGTGGACTTTGGCGGACTGAAGCGGTTCGAGGAGGCCGATATGAAGCTTGGGGCGCCAGCGGCAGGCGAGGACCGGGTGGTGTTTATGGGCGACTCGATCACGGCGGGATGGAAGCTGGACGAGTCATTTCCTGGCAAGCCTTACATCAATCGCGGCATCAGCGGGCAGACTTCGCCGCAGATGCTGGTGCGTTTCCGCCAGGATGTCATCGATCTGAAACCGAAGACCGTGGTGATTCTGGCCGGGACCAACGACGTGGCCGGCAATACAGGACCAATGACAGCCCAGCAGACGGAGGAGAATATTGCGTCGATGGCCGATATGGCCAAGGCAAACGGGATTCGCGTCGTGCTTTGCTCTGTGCTGCCGGCCTTTGATTTCTCATGGGCGCCGGGGCTTGGGCCGGCGCCGAAGATAGCCGAGCTAAACAATTGGATCAAAGAATACGCCGCTCAAAAAGGCTACGTTTATGTTGACTACTATTCGGCGATGAAGGATGAGCGCGGCGGGCTGCCGGCAACACTGAGCAAGGATGGCGTTCACCCGCTGCCGGCCGGATACGCGGTGATGACGCCGCTGGCGAAAGCGGGGATCGAAAAGGCGATGAAGGCAGGGAGTAGCCAATAGGAAGTAGGGACGGAGAAGCAGGTTACAAGGTTACAAGGTTACAAGGTTACAAGGTTACAAGGTTACAAGGTTTCGAGGTTACGAGGTTATCAGGAACATGGGAACACGAAACTGGGACGCACAACGGCCGATGACCTCCCGACCGGGTATGGCCCAAAGTACAGGCCACACTTCGCTCAGGATGACAACACGTTTTTGAAGCGGACTTTGCGAAGGGTTCCGACGCCGATTCTATTGACGGCGCCTAGACGGAGAAGGACGTACCGCAACCGCAGGATCGCGCGGAGTTGGGATTGATGAAATTGAATCCCTGGCGCATCAGAGTCTCTTCGTAGTCGAGCGTCATGCCTTTGAGATAAACGAAACTCTTGGGATCGATGAAAACCCGCACATCGTCGAATTCGAAGATGCGGTCGCGCTCATGCGGCGCCTTATCGAAACCGACGAAGTAGGACATCCCCGAGCATCCCCCGCCTTTCACGCCGAGGCGCAGTCCGCCCTCTTCCAGCGAGATGCCCTCTTTGGCGAGAATCACGCGGATACGCTTCACGGCAGACCCGGTGACGTGGAGGCCATCGGGGGGAGCCTGGGAGGCCACTGGTTGCGCCGCAATGGCGTCCGCTGCGGGATTCGTGCCGATCGTGACAATGTTGTCCATAATTTCTGTCCTTTGGCCTGCCTACAACACTTGTGAAAGCGGCTCGTTACCGCGTCAACGAAACGAGTTTCTGCGATACGAGTCTCTGGGCCTCGGGCGGGCGCTCAGCAGAGTGCTCACGGTCAGCGAGATCGTGGATGCTGATGCTCTTCAACACGCCCGTGATGGTCTCATTGACCCGTGCCAACGGTTCTTTGATGGTGCAGCTTGGCGTGAGGTCGCATGACTTGGCGCCCTTGAAACAAGAAGTAATGAAAAGCGGCCCGTCGATGGCGTGAATGACCTCGAAGGCGGAGATCTCGCGGGCGTCGCGTGCCAGCGCATAGCCGCCGTTCATGCCGGCGTGGGAACGGAGAAGACCCGTTTTGGTAAGCCTTTGCAGGATTTTGGCCAGCAATTGCGCGGGTATCCCGTAGGCGTCGGCCACATCCTTGGCGCTCAACGCCGGTGTCTCAGGGTGCTCAGCAAGATACTTGAGCGCCATGAGCCCGTAATCCGCTTTTTTGGTTAGCTTTAGCATCAAATATGCGACTTATCCGGTCCGCATTTAGTATACGGCTGCTTCGACCTGGCATTCAAGCCCTTGTTTAACTGGCTCATACGAGGCGAGATCCTGCGGGCAGAAACAGGTTTCATCAAAAATGGGTTTCCAATTGGCCGAAAGAAAGCTACAATCTGGCGGAAAGAGTACCTGTAGCAGCACCAAAGTAAAATACCCAGGCGTTTGCAGATTCAAGCCGATGCAAACATCATGGCTGGTGGTGGCCCCTCGGACGTTCCAGGTCCGCGGCGAGGAGCACCGGAGTTGCAGCCACCCGGCACGGGCATCGAAACTTTGAGATTGCTCCAGATTTACGAACGATGGCAACCGCCTGCAAACACCCCAAAGTCCGGATCGTTTCCCGGCACGACGACACCGAGTATGTCGAGTGCCTGGAGTGTGGCGAGGTCTTCGACTCCGAAGAGTTTCGCGATATGGAGATTGAAGACGCCCCTGTTGGAGGGGAAGAAGTCCAGGACGAGCCTTAAGGGCCGTTCCCCGTTACCCTAGTGGCCATTCCCTGCTTTTGCTGCCGCGCCGTTGGCCTGTGAGCCGGAGGACCGGCGCGAGACTGCCCATGCATAATGCAGACCTGATGCTATGGTGAGCACGACGGTGGCACCCAACGCGAATTGGCGAAAGCCCCAAACCCAGCGGACGGGGGCCAGCTGATACAGCAGAACAGCCGTAACCGCCGCAATCTGCGCGACGGTACTGGTTTTGCCGTAAATGCTGGGATGGAATTCGCGCCTGCCCACGGCCGCGTACAGCAGAGCCGAAACCAGCAAAATACCCACATCCCTGCCGAAGACCAGCACCGTGACCGTGACCGGTATGAGCCCCTGATGCATCAGGACGAGGAAGAGCGTGCTGAGGAGCAGCTTGTCGGCTACCGGGTCAAGATAGTGGCCGAGCATGGAGCGCTGCTTGAGCCAGCGCGCCAGGAATCCATCGAGCCCATCGGTTAATCCAGCAGCGATAAACAGAATGAAGCTGAGCTGGTAGTGCCCCTCAAGAATCGCGGCCACCAGGAACGGCGCCAGGCAGATGCGCATGAGTGTCAGCAGGTTGGGGGCGCTACGGAACGGATTCAGCCGGTGATCGAGCTCGTCATTCATGATCGACGTTTGCGTGGCAGATGTTTGCTCAACGATGGTACAGCATGAAGGGTAATGAACGCAGCACCAAGTGATTGGTCTCGAGAGCTGATTCTTGGCTGGCTCCGGAGCCAGATTTGCGGCTTGGACCGGGACGATGGGCCGGGACGCGGCTTATATTTCGACGGGCAGGTCAGCCGACAAGATATTCATGGGTGTAAGCCCGCGCTGGCGCAGTGCGCGCAGGCTAAGCGCGTCGTGGCGCTTGGCG
>CAZKJB010000340.1:0-4355 GCA_964552975.1 uncultured Occallatibacter sp.
TGGCGAATATCCGCGGTCTTCGTCCACTTGCTGTTGGGACCGTCTTCCGCATTCATGTGCGAGTTAATCACCTTGCCGATGCCGTAGCACAGGAGCCCGATCACCGCGACGAAAATCAACAGTGAGGTCATGAAGACCGCGATACCCGTCACACTCGCATCAGTGCGTTCGTAGCCCGCCGACGCGTCGATCTCTTCCGGCTTTGGCCCGTGAGAACCGAGAACCTTCTCGTCCTCGGGCTCGTTGTGATCAAGCGTGGACATGTTCAGGCTCCAGAATCTCTGCGGTGTGCGGATCGTTGACCTGCACCAGCGGCCGCGTCTTCAGTTGCATGCAGAAGTACGCAACCCAGAAGGAAAACAGCGCCGCGGGCACCGCGATGTACTCGAGAATTCCCCAAGTGAAATGCAGATTCCGCGCCGCATCTTTAAAGTTCGGCTCGATGAGCCAGAACATATCGAACGCCCGCGCGAAGACCATCCACTGGCACACGCGGGTCAGCCGCTTCTTGTTCCGCTTCAGATCGCGCGACAGCAGCATCGAGAATGGAATCACCCAGTGGAAGAGGAAGTCGAGCGTGATGATGACGCCCCAGCCCCCGCGAATCCGGTCAAGATACCAGCCAATTTCGCCGGGCAGATTGCCCGACCAGATGATGAGGAACTGGCCGAAGTTCAGGTAGATATTGAGCATCACGAAAGCAAAAGCCAGCTTGCCCAGGTCGTGCTGCTCCGTCTGCCTCAGAATGGTCTTAAAAGGCTCGGCCTTCGACAGCGAAATGGCTACGATGATGCTGAACGCCAGCACTAGGTATCCCTGCCCGACCAGGAACAGCAGCCCGTAGACCGACGAGAACCATGTCGGATCCATCGACATCACCCAGAAAATGGCGCATGCCGTCATGGTCAGCGAATAGATCAGGATGCCGGGTCCGCTGATGTTTTCGAATTTCTTGATCCAGTAAGGCGTGTTTTCCGGCCGATCGGCCTCGCGCTTGAGCGCCAGCGTGTTCAGCCGCCACGCGTAATAGCCCCAGATGGCAAAACAGAGCAGACTCACCCAGAGAAATGCGATTGGATTCAGCATGGGCCGCTTGAAGTCGATGCAGTGCGCCTGGAGTTCAGATAGGACGCCCGACTTCAACCCCGCTGCCGCGTCGCCGGATGTCGGAAACTGCGCCCACAGGTAGAGCTTCTTCATGAAAATCGCAATCACGCACCAGTAAATAAAGACCAGCGGCAAGGTACGGCTCAGTGCTTCAAATGGCCTGCGCAGCAGCAGACCCCATTTGCCACCCGAGCAGTACTGCACCATCAGCAGCGCAAGGCCGCCTATCGCCAGGCCCCAGGTCACCATCGTGCCCAGCGTCCAGGCGCGCAAAAAATGATCCCAGCCCAGGCCGTCCTGCGCCTGCCCCAGCAACGCGAGCACCACGGCAACGACGCTGAAGATCGACCCGACCATCAGCGCGCGCGTCTTCCACGCGTCAACAAAGGACGGTGCGCCTAAATCTGCCGGAAGCGATTTAGCATGATTTGCCGCGTTGGATTCGTGAGCCATTCTCTTCGTCCCTATTCCCTTTGTGCCTGGTCCCTGCGTCTCAAGTTTTCTCGGTCCCTCGGCGCCTGCTACTTCGGAGCCGTCTTCGTTTCCGGTATCGAAATCTTTGGATCGGCGGGATACGCCGGAGCCATCCCCGGTGTTCCTTCACTAGCGATCGGCTTGTAAGCCTGCACTGCCGTCGCCGGCAGCGCCCAGGGCTGTGCGTATTCAGGATGTCCTTCGTCGGCCGCCAGATCTTTCAACTCCCTAACCTGCGTGCCGGTTGGAACGTCCTGCACCGTCGCCGCCTGGCTCAACTGCAGTGCCCGGATGTACGCTGCAACCGCCCAGCGATCTGAAGGCGTCAGTTGTGCCGAGTAATCGGGCATCGCGCCGTAGCCGTGCGTCATCACGTAGAAGTAGTGCGAGACGGGCTGCGACAGCCGCACCTGATCATGCAGATTGCCGGCCGGCTTGTAACCGCGATCGACAATTTCGCCCAGCCCGTTGCCCACGCGCGAGTGGCATGGCGTGCAGTACACATTGAACCGCTCCTGCCCGCGCTTCAGCACGTCCAACGTTACCGGGAACGGCATCACGTTTTGCTCTTGCCGGTAGCCGTTCGCTGCCTGCACCACGCCGGTATAGAAGTAGCTGTCCTCTCGCAACTGGCCGCGGGCCACTGTGTCAAGAACCTGGGGCCGCGCGCCGCGATGATCGGCAAAAAAATCAGTGCCGCGCTGCGGAATCAGCTTCGGCTGGTCCTGCATGTCCTGCCGGCAACCGGCCAACAACAGGAGCCCGGTGCCGGCCGCGAAAGCCGCTGCCCGGGCGATCAGGGATCGGGCTCTCCCACTCCTCCCGCAGAAAGGTGCGGAATGGAGATGGAGCGGAACTCCTTGTTCCCTTGTCCCCTTGGTCCCTTGTTCCCTGTTTTCGTGGTGGCCCATCAGTACTCCACCTCCACGATCGAGTTCGGCACAAACGTCTCTAAATAAGCCTTGGTCTCCGCAATATTGAACTTTGGATCGAGCGCCTCAAGGCACAGGAAAAATTTGTCGGTCGTCGCGCCGTCTCGGAAGTTGGGCGCGTTGAACAGCGGATGATAGAGCGACGGCAGGCCGTTCAGCGCGAGCATGCCGAATGCGGCCGAGAGTCCGGCCCACAGAATCGTCCACTCGTAGCAGGGAATAATGAACGCCGGCCAGGAATATGTTGGGCGCCCCGCGATATTCAAGGGATACGCCAGCACCGAGATCCAGATTTCCAGCAGGAACACGGCTGATCCGCCCATCAAACCGCCGATCAAGGTAAGCAGCGGCACCTTATTGCGATGGAAGCCGATGGCCTCTGCCGCCTCTTCCACCGGATACGGCGTGTAGCAGTCCATGCGCCGCCATCCGTCCTTGCGCGCTTGCTGCGCGGCCCTTACCAGATCGCTCGGCGTCTCAAATTCGGCCAGAAGGCCATAGGTTCCTTCGCGTGCGGGCATCAGACACCTGCCTCCTTTGCCGCCTTCGGCTTGATCTTGGCCGCCGGCAGCAACATGCGAATTTCATTCATGGGAATCATGGGCAGGAAACGCACAAACAAGAGGAACAAGAAGGTGAAGAGTCCCAATGTGCCCACAAACGTCATGTAATCCCACTTCGTCGCGCGATAGGTGCCCCACGACGAAGGCAGGAAGTCGCGATACAGGCTGGTAACGACAATCACGAATCGCTCAAACCACATGCCCGTATTCACCACGATCGAGATAAAGAACATGAACGGTATGTTGGTCCGTAGCTTGCGCGACCACAGCGTTGTCAGCGGGATCAATAGGTTGCACGTAATCAGCACCCAGTATGACCACCCCATCGGCCCGAAGGCGCGATTCCAGAACGCGAACGCCTCCCAGTGATCGGCCGAGTACCACGCCATGAAGGCTTCCATGCCGTAGCCGTAGGCCACGATGAATCCCGTCACCAACATCACCTTGCCCATGTTGTCGATGTGGCGATCGGTCACCATCGACTCCAGGTGATAGAACTTGCGCAGTGGAATCGCCAGTGTCAGCACCATGGCGAAGCCGGAATAAATAGCCCCGGCCACGAAGTAGGGCGGAAAAATAGTCGTATGCCAGCCCGGCAGAATCGCCACGGCAAAATCGAAGCTGATGACTGTATGCACTGAGAGCACCAGCGGTGTAGCCAAACCCGCCAGCAGCAGCGATGCCGTCTCATAGCGCATCCAGTGGCGCGCCGATCCCCGCCAGCCCATCGACAAGAGGCCGTAAAAATACTGGCCGATCTTCGACTTCGCGCGGTCGCGGAAAGTGCCGAAGTCAGGCACCATGCCGATATACCAGAAGACCACCGAAATGGTTGCGTACGTTGAAACCGCGAACACGTCCCACAGCAGCGGCGAGCGGAACTGCGGCCACACCGTCATCGTGAATGGCAGAGGGAAAAGCCAATAACCCAGCCACGGACGGCCTACGTGGATTAACGGGAACATCCCGGCGCAACAGACGGCAAAGATCGTCATCGCCTCGGCAAACCGGCTGATCGCATTGCGCCAGCCCTGCTTGAAAAGCAGCAGAATCGCCGAGATCAGCGTTCCGGCGTGGCCGATACCGATCCACCACACAAAGTTGATGATGGCAAATCCCCACGCCACCGGCTGCGAGATGGCCCAGATGCCAACGCCGACCAGGAACAGCCAGGTAACGGCCACCAGCAACATGGTCGCTACCGCGCCGCCAATGCCGAACAGAGCAAACCAGCCCAGCGGCGTGTGCGGCGTGAGCACAATGCTCGAGATCTTCTCGG
>CAZKJB010000341.1:0-4285 GCA_964552975.1 uncultured Occallatibacter sp.
AAAGAGCTTGAAGTCAAGTCTCGCGCGATTCTCGATATTCTTCCGGAACTCGGCGTTGGCGAGGGCAAAACCCACTCCAGTTCGCTCGAGCTGGACGAGGCGGTGAAGGTTCGCGCTCACTTTGCGCATTCCGCGAAGTCTGCTTCGCATGCGAATGCAGCGCCTTCGCGCGCCGCGCAAACCATCGTCCCCAAGATCGATCTCTCGCACATCTCCAAGCCCGGAGATGTGCTGAAAGCCATTGAAGCCAAGAAAAAAGAAGCGGAAGAAGAGGCGCGCCGCTCTCATTTGCCGGCAAAGCCTCCGGCCCAGCCTGTGGTGGCCAAGCCCCCAGTGCACACGGCGCCGGCGGCAACACCTGCTGCCGCGGCTCCTGCTCGACCGGAACCGCGCAAGATCTTTCCGCCGACGCGCTCAGCGCCGCCGATTGTCGTCGCGCCCCCGGCGGCTCCCGCTATCGCGTCGCGCACGCCTTCGGGTCCGGTTGTGGCCAAGGCTCCTGCCGGTGCAGTCCCTGCAGCACGGACCGTTGTGGTTGTGGCGCCGCCCCCGGCCAGTGTGGTCGTGAAGCCGCCAGTGGCTCCTCCCATTCGGGAAGAGAAACCCGCTGTGAAGGCCCCTGTGGCCGCAGATCCCGTAGCTGAGCCGCCATCTCCGCCCGCGGCAATCGTCGAACCACCTGTGAGCGCGCCGCCTGCCGTCGAGGCTAAGGCTCCCGCTCCCGTTGAACCGGCGCCGGTTTCGGTTCCCGCTATCGCCGCCGAATCGGCATCAGCCGCCGCGCAGCGTGGCCAGCGCCGTCCGCCAATTGAACCGCCCGCACGCCGCATGGTGATGCCGCAAACCGGCCCACGGCCTGTCTACAAAGCGACCATCGTTTCTCCGCCCCCTCAAGCCGCAGGAGCTCCAGCAACCGGACCCGGCATTCAGCGGGGAAAGCCGATCTTCGATCGACGGCCTGGTGGTGGACCTGGTCAGCCCAGTTTCGGACAGCGCCCGCCCAGTGGCGCAGCTCCCGGTCAATTTTCCGGCGGCCCGCGTCCCAAGCACCCCACGCGCGCAACTTCCGGCGGCTATCCCTCGGCCGGTGGAGCAGGCGCTCCCGGCGCACGGCCCGGATTTGGAGCGAGGCCTGCCTTCGGAGCGCCTCGTCCCGGCTTTGGCGCACGCCCTGGCGCTGGCGGACCACCGCCGGCTGGTGAAGCGCCGCGCCCGCAGCGCGCTTCGTCGCGTGGCCGAGGCCGTGGCCAACAACAGTACCCCAAGACCAAAGAAGGCCCGATGAAGGGCTTTGTGCCGCCGCCACGCTACGGCGGCGTGCAGTACAGGACCGAGCCTTTGCCCATCACTCGTGAAATCACGGTGACTGAGGGCATCAGCGTGAAGGACCTGGCTGAGAAGCTCGACGTGCGTGCCAAAGATCTGATTGCCACGCTGCTGATGGGCGGGGTATTTGTCACCGTCAACCAGTCGCTCGATGCCGAGATGGTAAAAGATGTGGCCGCCAAGTTCGGCGCCGCGGCCACCGTCATCAGCTACGAAGAAGAGCTCGCGAATCAGGCCATCGAAGAGGTGCTTGAGGCCGAGAACTCCGACGAGCTTGAAGTTCCGCGTCCGCCGGTCGTCACCGTCATGGGCCACGTCGATCACGGCAAGACCTCGCTGCTCGACGCGATTCGTGAAACGCATGTCGCCGCGGGAGAAGCAGGCGGCATTACGCAGCACATCGGTGCGTATAAAGTGAAGTTCTCAAAGGAAGGCTCGCCCGCCTCAGGCCGCGAGATCGTCTTCCTCGACACGCCGGGCCACGAGGCCTTCACGCGCATGCGCGCTCGCGGCGCTAAAGTGACCGACATTGTCGTCATTGTGGTTGCCGCCGACGACGGCGTCATGCCGCAGACCCTCGAAGCAGTGGATCACGCCAAGGCCGCTGAGGTTCCCATCATCGTAGCCGTGAACAAGGTCGACAAGCCCGAGGCCAATCCCGATCGAGTGAAGAAACAGCTCGCCGATCGCGGGCTGATTCCTGAGGAATGGGCGGGCGCAGGCCAGGAGGGCACAGTCTACGTCGAAGTGTCGGCCAAGAAGCGTGTCAACCTTGACCTGCTGCTCGAAATGATTTGCCTGGTGAGCGACATCAGGGCGCCCAAGGCAACGCCCGGCCGCAAGGCAGTGGGCTCTGTTCTCGAAGCCAAGCTCGACCGCGGCCGTGGCGCCGTGGCCACCGTGCTCGTGCAGGACGGTACTCTGCACCTCAACGAGAGTTTCATCGTTGGCAACACCTTCGGCAAGGTGCGTGCCATGTTCGATGACCGTGGCCGTCCCATTGAGGAAGCTGGACCTTCGACACCGGTTGAAGTCCTCGGCCTCGAATCGATTCCCGACGCCGGCGATACGTTCCTGGTTGTAGCGGACCGCGACAAGGCCAAGGGCATCGCTCAATACCGCAAGATGAAGGAACGCGATGCGCAGCTTGCCAAGAGCTCGCGCGTTTCGCTCGAAGGCCTTGCCGAACAGGTTCGCCAATCGGGCATCAAGGATCTGCCGCTGATTATCAAGGGCGACGTCACGGGATCGGTGGAAGTGCTGGCCGACTCGCTTGTTCGCATGTCGACCGAGAAGGTGCGCGTTAAGGTTCTGCACTCCGGCGTCGGCTCCATCACGGAGAGCGACGTGCTGCTGGCCACGGCCTCAAACGCCATCATCATCGGCTTCAACGTCAGGCCCGAGCGCAAGGCGGCCGAGCTGGCGCAACAGGAGGGCATTGAAATCCGGCTGCACTCCATCATCTACGAGTTGCAGGACGAGATTCGCCTGGCGATGATGGGCCTGCTCGAGCCGGCCTTCAAGGAGACTTACCTGGGCCGCGCCGAAGTGCTCAACATCTTCAGGATCCCCAAGGTGGGAACTATCGCCGGCTGCCGCGTGCAGGATGGAGTCATCCGCCGCGACGCTGAGGTGAAGGTGATGCGCGGCGGCGAACAGGTCTTCAAGGGCAAGATCGCCTCGCTCAAGCGCTTCAAGGACGACGCTCGCGAAGTGACCAACGGCATGGAATGCGGTATTGGCCTCGCCAACTTCAGCGACATCAAAGAAGGCGACATCGTGGAAGCCTTCGGCACCGAAAAGCTGGCAGCCGACCTGGGCGCACTGACGTCGGCAAAAGCGTAATTCCTGTTCGGAAATCAGACCTCGGGGCGCTTCCTCCTGAAAAGCGGCCCCCATTTTTGGGACCTGGCACAAATTTGCCACCGAATCGACTTCAGACCTGGCGCATTGCGAGGCGCGGCTGAGCGATGTCAGCCGATCGCCGTCCGCAGCCAGACGGCTGCATCGAAGCTATGTTCGCAGACGTAGCCTTCCTGTTTGTAGAGTTCGATAGCGTCGGAGTTGGCTTCGGTCACGGTCAGCGAGATCTCGGTAGTGCCCAGCCGCATGAAGCTGAACGCCGCCTGCGCGAGAAGAAGGCGGGCCAGACCGCGGCGGCGATAGGCAGGATGAACACAGACCTGGGTCAGGTGCCCGCTTTGCCCGCTGACGCGCGAGCCCAAAACCAGTGCCGCAAGTTCGCGGCTGCCACGTTCCACGACCACATGCGATGACTGCGAGGAAAAGCTGCCGCAGCCGGCGTAGTGCACAATGTTGTTCAAAAAACGCATGGAGCCGTGAATCGTGCGGTACTGGTCGTTAATCAGGCTGTCGGGATGTCCGCGATACGCTTCGCAAATGAGCCGTGCTGCGGGCGCGAGGTCGGCCTCGCGCCACGGTCGTATTTCCAGATTGTCGGGCAGGTCGGCCTTCGGCGGGGTCCACAGTCCTTGCAGGTTCTGCACCAGAAAGAGCCTGCGAAAGACCTCGAATCCGGCGGCGCGGAAAGCTGCGGCAAAAGACCCGGAGGGATGCAGCAGAAGCTGCGACTCGATCCGTTCGACGTGAGGCGAGTTGAGGAGCAGCTCAAAGAGAAACTGGAGCAGCGTCTCTTCAATGGCAGACGCCTGGCCGGATCCGCTGCCGACATCTTCAGGTGCGCCGGGCAAGGCGAACACATCGCCGATGACCGCCTTGGTATCCTCATAGACGCAAAATACGTAGCCCGTCACCTGGCCTGCCTCGACGGCCGCATACCCGGGCAGCATGTGGTTGTCGAGATACTGCATCAGCAGCCGCGCCGATGCGCGATAGTCCCAATGCAGGCGCTTCTCCCACAGCGCACCCTCAGCATCCAGGAGAGGACGTAATGCGTGAGCCGCATAGTGCCTCAGGTCGAGAATTTCAATGGAAGAAT
>CAZKJB010000342.1:0-4237 GCA_964552975.1 uncultured Occallatibacter sp.
TTTTCTGCTATTCTTTCCCGCATGAAAAACCGGCTTCCCATTTCCGCAGCGCTGTCCTTCTGTCTCACGATTCTCTGCCTCGCTCTCACCGCGCCTTCCGCTCACTCTCAGGACTGGGCGAAAGCAATCCTCAACAAATCGCCGCGGCACCAGGAATGGGTCAAGCTCACGCATGGCAGTCGCACGCTGCAGGCCTTCGTCGTCTATCCCGAAGTCAGTCAGAAAGCTCCGGTCATCGTTCTGATCCATGAGATCTTCGGCCTCAGTGACTGGGCGCGCAGCATGGCCGACGATCTGGCCGCTGCGGGATACATCGTCATCGCGCCCGATCTGCTCTCCGGCTTCGGCCCCAACGGCGGCGGCACCAGCGAATTCCCTGACATGCAGTCAACCACCAAGGCGGTCTCAGGTCTCGACGCGGCCACGGTCACCGCCGACCTGAACGCTGCAGCCGAATTCGGCAAGACGCTGCCTGCCGCCAACGGCAAACTCGCAGTCGTGGGCTTCTGCTGGGGCGGAGGCAAGTCGTTTGACTTCGCAACCCAGCGCAAGGACCTCAGCGCCGCCTTCGTCTTCTATGGCACTCCGCCTTCCGACTTCAGCGGCATCACTGCCCCTGTCTACGGCTTCTACGCTGGCAACGACGCGCGCATCACGGCCACGGTTCCCGCCACCAAAGACGCCATGGCCGCCGCCGGCAAGAAATACGATGCGGTCGTCTACGACGGCGCAGGGCACGGCTTCATGCGAGCCGGCGAGGACCCAACGAATACCAACCCTGCTAACACAACCGCGCGCAACGAAGGCCTCAAACGTCTATTGACGCTCCTCAAGGGAATGTGAGACCAAGGGGATGTCCGAAGCGCTGCATCCGGCTCTGAACATCGTCGCCTCGTTTCCGCGCTAACATAAATAGGAACGCAGCGATCATCGGCTGCGCCTCAAACCCATGCCTGGCAAGAAAAAATCCGTAAAGCAGCTCAAGTGTCCTACCTGCGGAGTAATCGTCCGTCCCAAAGACGAGGACTTCCCTTTCTGCAGCGACCGCTGCCGCAAGATCGACCTCGGCAAGTGGGCAATGGGCGTCTACAAGATCAGCTCCCCGGTCCTCGATCCCGAGGTCCTCGAAGACCTCGGCGGCCTGGGATCAGATCGCGGCAGAGGCTCGGATGAGCGTTGAGAGTTCTTCGCCCGAATCTCCAGTCGCTCCCGTTCAGGCGATGAAGAAAACTCTCTGGGCGCAAGCCATCGCTACGTTCTTCGGTGCGGGCTACTTGAAGCCTGGCCCTGGCACCTACGGCTCAATCGCGGCACTCTTGTTATGGGCCCTCGCTGCATGGGGCTTTCATCTCTCGCCGCACGGTCTCCTGCTCGCCCTGGTGATCGGCATCGCTCTTAGCCTGCTCTTCGGAGTTCCCGCAGCAACCATCGCCGAACGCGAGAGCGGCGGCCACGATCCCCAATTCGTCGTCATCGACGAAGTTGCGGGCCAATGGATCACCCTTCTCTTCTGCCCCGCCGACTGGCGTCACGGCCTCATCGCACTCCTGCTATTTCGACTCTTTGACATCACCAAACCATTCCCGGTACGGCGCTTCGAGCGCCTTCCAGCGGGCTGGGGCATCGTCTTCGACGACGTCGCCGCGGGCCTGTATGCTTTGTGTGTAGCTTCGGTTTTGCGCATTTGGATCTGATATGACTCGCGTTGCCCCCCAATCCGGTGTCCCTCTACCGCTACCCCGAGTAGACGAAGTGGTGCCTCCCGCCGCTTTGCCCCTCGCCGGAGTGGAGCTGACGGGCCTCTATCTTGGCCCCGACACTCTCGGCCTTCCCACCGTGCTGGTCGACGGCAATCCCGCGCACATCCTCATGAGCCGGCCCACCCGCCTGGCCTTTCGTGTTCCTGGCGACTCCACCACCGGCCTCATTGAAGTCCGTAGCCCCGCCGGCTCCGCCAATGCAGCCTATCTGCGCATCGCCCACCAGCTCAATGAGGGCCTCCACCCCGTCACCAGCCCTGCCGTCAGCAAGTCCGGCATGATCTACGCCACAATCTCCGGCCCCCGCGGCAAGCAGACCCCGGTCTCCGTCGTCCGCGTCAGTCCCGATGGCAGGGGTACCCCCTTCGTCACCGGCATTCTCAACGCCACTGGCCTCGCCTTCAATCCTGACGGCGATCTGTTTGTCACCTCGCGCGCAGAGGGCAACGTCTATCGCGTCGACTCCACGGGCGACTTCAGCGTTTATGCCGAAGGTATGGGCGTGGCTACCGGCGCAGCATTTGATTCCGAAGGCAATCTCTTCGTCGGAGATCGTAGCGGCACAATCTTCAAAATCAATCCGCAACGCAAGATTTTTGTCCACGCGACGCTTGAGCCAAGCGTGGCCGCCTACCACCTCGCGGTAAATGCAGCCGGAACGGTCTTCGTCACCGCTCCATCGCTTTCGTCCAACGAGGCCATCTGGGCCATCGAGCCAAATGGTGACACCCGCGCCTGGTTCCGCGGCCTTGGCCGTCCCCAAGGTCTCGCGATTTCGCGGGCGGGCGACATCTATCTCGCCGGGTGCCTTCATGGCCGCCATGGGCTGGTCCGCGTCACGGCCAAAGGCGAGGCGTCGCTCGTGCTGTCCGGATCTAACCTTGTCGGTGTCGCATTCTCTCCACTTGGCACCACGATCCTCGCTACCAGCGAAGCCGTTTATGATGTGGATTTGGGAGTCGAGGGCCTGAACCTCTTTTAGCTTCTGGCCGCTGGCTTATGGCCCGTTTGCTCCCGATCCGGCCCGCCCTGCTTGGGTTGGTCCGTTCACTCTTGCACGTCGAAGCGAAACAACAAGAAGCTAGGAGCTAGTAGCTGCTTCTCATGAAATCCGAAATCATTGCCGTCGGCTCCGAAATGCTCACCCCGTACCGCCAGGACACCAACTCCCTCTATCTCACTGAAAAACTCAATGAGATAGGTATCAGCGTTGCGTTTAAAACCATCGTGGGCGACCGGCGCAAGGATCTTGTCAACGCCATTCGCTCGGCTCTTGGCCGTACAGACATTCTCATCCTGATGGGTGGGCTCGGACCCACTGAGGACGACCTCACGCGCGAAGCCGTCGCTGAAGCACTGTCCCTCACACTCCGTCGCGACGCAACGCAGGTTGCGGCCCTGCACGCGCGCGCCGCCACCTGGCGAATCTCCATGCCGCAGAACAATCTCAAGCAGGCCGATCTTCTCGAGGGCGCAACGCTGTTGCCGAATCCAAACGGAAGCGCGCCCGGCCAGTGGCTCGACACCATGTTTAACGGCTATCGAAAACTTGTTGCGCTTATCCCCGGCCCGCCGCACGAGTGCCGCCCCCTCTTCGATGCCGAATGCCTCCCGCGCCTCCAGGCTGTTGCGCCGCCACGCTCTATCGCTGTGCGCACTTTGAAGGCGGCCATGATTCCCGAGTCCCAAGCCGACAAGCTGCTCGCGCCCATCTACGGTACCTACACCGATGTGGAAACCACGCTCCTGGCCCACGCTGGCGATCTTCAAATCACGCTCATTTGCTTCAAACCAACCATTGAAGCCGCCCAGCATCGGGTCGACGAACTCGCCGAGAAACTGGAAGTAACACTAGAGGACTGGCTCTATTCCTCGCAGGGAGATTCACTCGAACAGATCGTGCTTTACTATCTCGGCCTTCGCCAGGCCACACTTGCCGTGGCCGAAAGCTGCACCGGGGGCATGGTTGCACAACGCATCACTTCGGTCCCAGGCGCATCCCGATCGTTTCTCGGCGGAGGGGTCGTGTACGCCGACAAACTGAAGACCGACTTCGCGGGGGTGCCGTCCGAATTGATCGCCAACCACGGCGCCGTCTCCGCAGAAGTTGCAAAGGCCATGGCCGAAGGAATTCGCCGCAGTACCGGCGCGACCATGGGCCTCGGAATTACCGGAATCGCCGGCCCCACCGGCGGCACGGAGAAGAAGCCCGTCGGACTGGTGCACATCGCCGTTTCCGATGACCAGGGCACCGAGGCAATGGAACGCGTCTTCCGCGGCGATCGCGAACGCGTCCGCGAATGGGCCAGTCAGCAAGCCCTGGATCTCGTACGCAAACGGCTGATGTAACCGACCGGACCAGCGCGCATGTCCGTTCGTCGCGGGCGCCTTACTCCAGCGCACAACTCTCCCCACCGCTCGTCACTCGCGTGCGGATCAGCTCAACTTCACTCCACTACTTTGCGCTGACGATTGGC
>CAZKJB010000343.1:0-4223 GCA_964552975.1 uncultured Occallatibacter sp.
GGTCGTCCACGTTGGAGCCGGAACCCACAGAGACGAGCATGTGCTGGCCGTCTTTCGTGAAGGCGACGTCGCGAGTCCAATGACCACCGCCAGTGAGTTGGGCGTAGCCGGGGATATCAGGGACCATCGTTTCGGCCGGTCCCGTGGCGTGCAGATCACCCAGGTGGTATGGGAATCGCTGGATGGTGGTCGCGTTGCCTACGTACACATATTTCGGATTGTCGATGGGATAGAAGGCGATGCCGAAGGGATGATCCAGGCCGGTGGCAAACTTTTCGATGTGTGCGGCTTTGCCGTCGGGGCCTGCGCCGCGAAGGATGAAGATCGTTCCAGCGCCCGAGTCAGCGAGGAAGAGATCCCCATTAGGTGCGGTGCGGATGAGGCGCGGCATGGTGAAAGTGCCGCCGCTTAGGGTCATGAATTGCTTATTGTCCGCTCGCTGCATAGGGGTGGTGTCGCCGCCTGCATAGAGCGTGACTTTGAAGCCGACAGGGGCGAGCGGCCATGCGTCGGCGGGGCGCGGGATCACATGAGGCGTATTGTTCACTGCCTCTGCAGGATTGGGCTGGGGCAAGTCGGCGAGCGTAATCTTGCGTCGCACGCCGGGCTGCTGCTGGCTCCAATCCGCGAACGCCGCCTCGCCGGTGATGGTCTGCTGCGCCGGGAGCAGCGGGGGAAGGAGTATGGCGGCTCCGACGAGAACGATGGGAAAAGCGAATCGCATTCTTAAGCACCTCACGTATAAAAATATCAAGTTGTCGATTGCGCTAAACCTTCCGGCGATCGCTGGTCGCGACGGTCATGCGCCCCGTGCCTTATCTGATGGTGTTCGCTACGCCGCCTCCTCCCTGGCGTCTCTCCAAAGGTCAATCGCTCCCTCTTGTGCGTAGCGATCGATCTCCTTGAGCTCTGCCTCCGTGAACTGCAAGTGCGTTAGAGCGTCAAGCGAGTTATCGAGTTGCTCTACGTTACGCGCTCCGATCAGTGCGGAGGTGATTCTCTTGTCGCGAAGCACCCAAGCTATCGCCATCTGGGCCAGAGACTGTCCGCGTCCCCTGGCAATCTCGTTTAGCGCGCGCACCCGCTTAAGATTGCCTTCGCTCAAGAATTCCTTCTGAAACCAGACGCCGTCCTTTGCGCGCGAATTCTCAGGCACTCCATTCAGGTATTTATTGGTTAAGAGTCCCTGGGCCAGCGGAGAAAAAGCAATGCATCCGACACCGAGATCTTCCAGCGTGCCGAGGAGTTCTTTCTCCACCCATCGATTCAGCATGGAGTAGGAGGGCTGATGAATCAGCAGGGGGACTCCTTGGCTCCCCAGAATCTGTGCCGCTTCGCGCGTCCGCTCCGGACTATAGGACGAAATGCCAACATACAAAGCCTTGCCTTGCCGGACAGCCTGCACCAGCGCGCCCATGGTTTCTTCCAGCGGAGCATCTACGGTCGGCCGGTGGGAGTAAAAAATGTCGACGTACTCGAGCCCCATCCGCGCTAAGCTCTCGTCCAAAGACGCAAGCATATATTTGCGAGAGCCGCCCACGCCATAGGGGCCCGGCCACATATCCCAACCCGCCTTTGTTGAGATCAAGAGTTCGTTTCGGTGGCTGCGAAGGTCTCTCCGCAGAATCTCTCCAAAGTTTTCCTCAGCGGAGCCATAGGGCGGCCCATAATTATTTGCAAGATCGAAGTGGGTTACCCCGCGATCAAAGGCGCGCCGAATCACTGCCCGGCCCGTCTCGAAGACATTGACGCCGCCGAAGTTCTGCCACAGTCCAAGGGAAACGGGCGGCAGGACGATCCCTGATCGTCCGCTTCGCCTGAACGGAGTCCCGTCGTACCGTTTTGCATCCGGAATATAACTCATCCTCGTATCCTCTCCTTCTTAAACTGCGTGCGCCATCTGCTTCAGCTTTGAGCGTGCTCGTGATGCCTGGGCTTTCACCGTCCCTTCCGCCACTCCGAGCATTTGCGCTGCTTCGTCTGTCGTAAACCCATCCAGGTAGCGCAACTGAATCACCCTGCGCAACGAAGGCGACAACTCAGCTACGAATTGCATAAAGTACTCAAACAGCTCCGACTGAATGCACTCGGTTTCAGGGCTCGGCGTGGTGTCTGCCAGTCTGTCCGAAACGCAATAGTCTTGCTCTTCGTCCAAGCGTTCATCCAAAGATACGTGCGGCTGGCGCGGCCTTCTTCGCAACTGCGTGAGAGCACTATTGGTGACGATGGACGTCAGCCAAGTCGCCATTTTCGCATTCCCCTTAAACTGCCCCAAATGCTTGTAGGCAGACAGGAGGGCATCTTGCAAAGCGTCTTCCGCGTCGTGAGGATCGCCGACGAAGCGATAGGCCCTTCTGTAAAGAGCGGGGAGGTATCGCGAAACAACGTCTTCAAATTCCCTCGAGTTCTGAAGGTTCAATTGAACGGCGGAGTTCTGCTCATCTACGATGTGCGACTGTTCTGCTCGCATGCTGTTCACACCTCCCACTGCTTCGTTATGGGCACGCAGCATGCCAATCGTCCGGACCAAGGTTATCTGCATGTTTTCAGCGATATACTTCAATCGGAAGAGAGGGTTGGTCTCGCGGAGTCCACCTCATGCGTCGAGCATTCGACACGACGTCCGCTATCTGACACGCCTCTGGCCGGAGACGCACAAATGATGCCTCGGACTGCTCATACGGTGTTCGTCATTGACGACGACGAAGAAGTGCGTATGTCCATCCAGGGCCTTCTGAAGGTAGCAGGCTTGCACTCCGAATCCTTTGGGACGGCGGAAGAGTTTTTGCGTAACAACTTGCCAGATGGGCCCAGTTGCCTGGTCCTGGACGTTTCCCTTCCTGGAGTCGACGGCTTGGAGCTTCAGCGGAAGTTGGCAGAGGCCGGTGTGCGCATTCCCATCGTCTTCATTACCGGGCACGGCGATATACCGATGACGGTGAAAGCTATCAAATCAGGCGCGGTAGAGTTCTTGACCAAGCCGTTCGTGGATCAGGATTTATTGAATGCAATTCAACAGGCCTTCGATCACGATCGCGTCACTCGCCGTCAGCATGACGAGCTTGCCCAGTTGCGGAAGCGCTATGAATCGCTCTCCGCGCGCGAGCGGCAGGTTATGGGCCTGGTTGTTTCGGGCATGCTCAACAAACAGGTCGCGTTTGAGCTCGGGACCACCGAAATCACCGTGAAGATCCAACGTGGGCAAGTGATGAAGAAGATGAAGGCGGATTCGCTTGCAGAACTGGTCAGAATGGCGACTAAGCTCGAGCTTCCGGTTGGGAAGAAATAGCATTTGCCAAACGCCAGGCGATATAGTGTTGCCGAAGTCCGGCAACAGACGCGAAGTCTCCATTGCGTTCAGAAGCGCGGACGCGAGCGAGGAACTGAGGAGGTTTGCAGCATGAGGTTTCCGGATGAGATGAGGTGGGCGCCTGGTTCAATATGGCCAGTCTCACTGCGCTTCGGTCTAGCCTTTGCTTCCGTCGCGGCCGCTCTAGGCTTATCGCTTGCTTTCATTCACTTCAATCTGCCTCAGCCTTTTGCCACATTTGCGGTATCTGCAATCGCTCTCACCTTTTGGTATGCGGGCACCGGCCCTGGCATCCTCGCGGCTTTGCTGTCGTCCGTTGTCCGCGACTTTCTCTTCGATCCTCAGACCAGCGCCGAGTCTCGCCTCCTGTTCGATCTTGTGTTTCTGGTCTTTGCATTGCTCATGACGCAGGTTGTGCGGCGGCGATATCAGCTCGAACTCAGAGTCGCAGAACGAACTGCAGAGCTGACGCGATCGAACGACAACCTGAAACGCGAGATTGACGAGCGGAACCAGGCTGAATATCTGACCGGCCAGGTCTTCGAGTGCTCCCCTGACGCCGTACTGATTATCGGAACCGATTACAGATACAAGCGAGTCAACCCGGTGCATGCCCGTAATTGGGGAAGGCCGGCCGCGAGCATGGTAGGGATGCACATGGCCGAACTCGTGGGTGTGGAGTTCTTCGAGCAGAGGCTCCGGCCATTCCTGGACCGCTGCTTCGCGGGAGAAAACGTCAGATTCGACGACTGGTTCGACAACGCGCGAGGCCACAGATTTGTTGCCGCGAGTTATTCACCCCTGCGGTCAGGCTCCCAAGAAGTAGAAGCAGCGCTTGTCATCGCTCGTGACTTGACGGAACACGCACTGGCGTCGGAAGCCTTGCGGCAAGCGCAGGCGGATCTGGCTCACG
>CAZKJB010000344.1:0-4188 GCA_964552975.1 uncultured Occallatibacter sp.
TATTCTCATCTATGCGGCCGGCACAAATGTCAGACAGAGAAGTCTGCGGTCACTCAACCCGGCCGATTGGGATCGTGTCATCTCTGCGAACCTCACCGGCGCTTACAATGTGATGCATTTTGTGCTCCCATCCATGCGCACACGGGGCAGCGGCCTCGTCATCCAGATCTCCTCGCTTTCTGGATTGCGCGCAAACATCGTAAGCGGCGTTGCGTACTCCGTTGCCAAATTCGGACAAAATGCTCTAGGAATTACCGTCGGACGCGAGGAGCGCGGCCGTGGAATTCGCTCAACAGTCATCTGCGCCGGAGAAGTGAATACCGAGTTCCTGGCAACCCGCGCCGCTCGAGCTGGCCAGGCCTCCGATGACGAACGATCTAAGAGAATATTGCAGCCACAGGATATCGCTGCGGCAGTTTGCTTTCTGGCGGAGCTTCCAGAGACCGCGCACGTTCCAGAACTGGTCATAAAACCCACCATCGACGACTTCGCATAGTCGCGTTTGCGTTTTTCCAATCATGAAAATCATTCAGTTTGTGAACAGCCTGGACATGGGTGGTATCGAGAGGCTCGCGGTTGAGCTTGCATTCCGCCAAAAGGCTGCCGGGCACGAACCAATCATTTATTGCCTCACGCATCGTGGAGACTTCGCGGAGGAGGCAGAAGCATCCGGCGTCCGAGTCGTTGCCTTCGAGAAGCCGCCGGGACCATCGTTAGCTACACTTCTTGCGATTTTCAAAAGCCTGAGGAAGGATCGGCCCGACGTCCTTCACACCCATAATCACCTCGTTCATCACTATGGGGCTGTCGCCGGAAGGCTGGCGCAAGTCTCCACCATCGTGAACACGCGACATGGGGCATTGATTAAAATCGAAAGGCATGGGCCTAAATTCGTGGCCACCGCGAAATCTCCAGATGAAAAAGCCGACCTGATCTATCGGGCAAGTTTGCCGTGGACGGATGCGGTTGTGCTTATTTCGGAGGCCACGCGGCGGTTCTACATTTGGCATCGCCGTATACCCGCAGCGAAGACCCACGTTATTCTGAATGGGGCACGGCTTGATCGATTCCTGAGTTGTCCAGCTTCGCCCGGTGGCGCGCGACCTCGAATTCGATTTGGCACGGCCTCTCGAATGGTGGCCGACAAGGATCATTTCACTCTCCTCAATGCCTTTGCCCAGGTTGCAGAGTCGCTTCAGAATGTCGAGCTTCACGTGGCTGGCGACGGACCGTTAAGTTCGTCGATTCGATCCTATGCCAGCGAACTCAAATTGAGCGACAAAGTCACTTTTCACGGAGCAATCGGAGATATAGCTCGCTATCTGCAGAGTTTGGATATCTTTGTGCTCTCGTCGGTGAACGAGGGCCTGCCGATCGCTGTTTTGGAAGCCATGGCTGCGGGCCTGCCCATTGTTTCCACTCGAGCAGGCGGGATTCAGGAGGCGGCAATCGACGGAGTGAACGCGCTCTTCGCTGATTGCGGCGATGCGAAGGGACTGGCTCGCGCAATGTTACAAATGGCCCAACGCCCGAACCTGAGAGAAATTGGGGCTCGCGGACGTGAGCTCGTTGCCAAACGGTTTCAGATTGACCGCACTTGGTCCGAATATGACAGGTTATTCAACGACTTAAGATCGCGACAACATTCAGCTAAATTAGCGCCGGCTGCCGACACCTCTCGCCCTCGCCCTGAAAACCAGGAAGGCAGGATTCCGGTCTCCTGAAACAAGTTCATGACAGAAGAAAAAGTCTTGCTCATTAGCTGCTATTTCCCACCAGCTGGGGGTATTAACGTTCAGCGCGCGTTGAGTCTCGCTCGATACCTCCCGCAAAACGGATTCAGGGTGTTCGTTCTAACTGCGCGTTCGTCCGTCCCCATGATGGATCACACATTGTTGAAATTAATCCCAGCGGATGTTCAAGTTTATCGGACATTGACCCTTGAACCTCCCTTTCGTTTGCGAAAGAGGGCGTGGTCCCGCCTCAACCGCAAGGCAACGTCGACTGTGGCGACGAGTCGTTTCGGAGGCAAAATAAAGTCGGCCATTGCTCGAAGCGTAAAGCGACTCATCAGCCCGGATCCTCAAGTCCTTTGGTACCCGTTCGCCCTTCGACGAGCGTCGAAATTGATTCGCAATGAGAAGATTCGAACGGTGCTCGTGACCGCGCCGCCTTTTTCGGCCTTCCTGATCGTGAATCAGCTTAAGCGGCGATTTCCCCAGCTCCACGCCATTGCTGATATACGCGACGAATGGCTTGATTATTTCGTGAAGGAATTCGTTTTCCGCGGCGACGAATCGGTCTCTGCTCGCGCGGCTCAAATAGAGCGCTCAACGGTGGAATCCTGCGACCGAATCGTCTCCGTCACGCGGGCATCCCTCGATCGCATTCGTGCCCGATATCCGGACCAGCCTAACGAGAAATTCGTGCTAATCCCGAACGGATTCGATCCAGCCACGTTTTCTGATTTCCGCTCGCGCACGCACGGCACCGGCAAGCTTGTGGTTACCTACGCCGGCACGGTCTATAAGCCGGCATCGCCCAAATCGTACCTGGACGCTTTGGACGGGTTGACGCAGCTTTGTTCATGCTTTGAAACTCGCATCGTCGGCAGGATCGCTGAAGAATTTGATCGCGGCATGTTTGAAAATCGCGGAAATTCGGTTCGCCTGTTTGATTTCGTTCCTCAGGCCGAAGCACGTCAGTTTATGGAAGAGACGGATGTCCTGCTTCTGCCCTGGACTGATCGCATCAATATTCCAGGAAAGTGCTTTGAGTATTTGATTACGGGCAAGCCAATCCTCGCGATATGTTACGCAGACTCAGAAGTAGCCCATTTGATCGAACAAACGGCCTCGGGATGGATCGTGAGTCCGGATGATATCGGCGAAATCCAGCAGGTGTTAATGGAAATCTATTCCGCGCGCGGCAAGTATCCGCATAAGAGAAATTGGGAGGCCATTCGTCGATACGAACGGCCACTCCTTGCGGCTGACTACGCCCGGGTCATCCGTGATGCGCTTAAGTCTGGCGAGCCATGCGGGATGGAGAATCTCGACATCGAGACTTTGGTTGAGCGGGAAGCCGACACAGGACTAGCCGCCGGCGCCCACTTCGCGCGAGCAGAGGAATAACTTGCCGATCAAACTTATCCGCAATTCACAAATCTGGGGTCCCGGATATGTAAGGCAGCGGTGGCGGCGTATGACTCAAAATGACGCGCCGCCATTGCAGCGCATCTGGGTGACCATTGCAGATCATTACGAGCCGCGCTGGGGGGGAGCAGACCTGGAAACTGCGCTGCGACGTGTCGACTTGTGGCGCCAGGAATGGCCGGTAATCGCCCGGCGATGCAAACGCGATTCCGCCGGCAACTCACCCCGGCACACTTTCTTCTTTCCTGAAGAGGAATATGATGCCCGGTTGGTTGAACCGTTGGCACAGATGGCTCGCCAGGGAATCGCCGATGTGGAGGTTCATCTTCATCACGATGGCGAAGGCCGCCAGAACTTCATCGACCGCATCACTCGCTTCTGCAGGGTTCTCCATGATGAGCATGGTTTGCTTCGCGAGCGTAACGGAACACTGACTTTCGGTTTCATCCACGGAAACTGGGCACTGGATAATTCGATGCCGGGTGGCCGTTTTTGTGGTCTTAACGGCGAAATTCAAATCCTGAGAGATCTCGGTTGCTATGCCGATTTCACCATGCCTTCCGGGAATTCGCCGACACAAGCGCGATTGGTCAATACCATCTACTTTTGTACCGGCAATCACGATCGACCGAAATCATACGATGACGGCGCACATGTCCTTCCAGGCAAGGATGTGACGGGTGATTTGCTGATGATTCCTGGACCACTTGGAATCCGCTGGAGGGAGCGATTGATTCCGCGCCTCGAAACAGGCGAAATTGCCGCCAACAACCTGGCAACGCCGTATCGAGTAAAGCGATGGGTGGACCTGGCGCCCCACATCGGACCTGACGCATTCATCAAGCTGTACACGCACGGAGCCCAGGAAAAGAATACTTCAGTCCTGCTTGGCGGCGGACTGGAGTCAACTTTCAACCTGTTGACTAACGAAGCGAGTCGCCGAGGCTGCTCTTTATACTTCGTCTCCGCATGGCAGATGTACTTTGTGATTGACGCAATTGGGCGAGCGCTCGATTCTGGCATCCCCAATGGA